>NZ_CP151642.1:2349750-2685429 GCF_038397785.1 Salinibacterium sp. TMP30
GGGTAACGGGCTTTGACATCCCGTTTGCCCCTCCCAGGCTCGAGCACTTCTACTTGCCTGATGTCGACCGAGTGCTGGATGCGGTCGACTCACTCAACTGGGACAGCTAATGGCCATCAACGTCTTTTATCTGCCCGACCTCGGCGAAGGACTCACGGAGGCGGCCCTAGTTCGCTGGATCGTCGCTGTCGGCGATAGCGTCGCGATCGACCAGGCAATCGCCGAGGTCGAGACAGCGAAGAGCATCGTCGAGGTTCCGAGCCCATACGCAGGCACAGTGTCGACTCTGCATGGAGAGGAAGGGGAAATGCTCAATGTTGGTGCGCCACTTCTCGAGGTAGACAACGGTGCCGCAGTGACGACTGAGGTAGCCCCGAGCGCTCCGATCGAGGTAGAGCTTGAGGCTCACCGGGAAGAAGAGCAGGCCGGCTCGGGAAACGTGCTCATTGGCTACGGCACGAAGGTGCGGCATTCGAGCGGACGCACTCGCCGGAGGGTGACGTCTCCCGCTCTCGTCCCGGCCGCAACACCATTGAAGACGAAGCCTGCGCGCAGCGGCCCCGTAGCGGTGCGCTCCCCTATCGTGCGTCGACTGGCCCGCAGTTCGGGCATCGATCTACTCACTATTGTCCCGACGGCCCCCGATGGCGTCATCCGCCGTGAGGACGTACTGAAGGCCGCTGCCACATCCGAGGACTCGGCAAGCACAGCGGCTAGGCTCCCCGTGCCAGCACACGCTGACCTCGAGGTGGTTCGCCGCGAACCGATGGGGATGCTGCGCAAGGCCGTCAGCGCGAGGCTATCCCGGAGTCGCACCGAGATTCCGGAGGCTACCGTCTGGGTGGATGTCGACGCGACGGCGCTATGGGAGCTGCGGCAGGCGATGGGCGATGGGCGCCCGTCTCTCACTGCTTTCATCGCGAAATTCGTGCTTCTCGCCCTCGCCGAGTACCCCGTGCTAGCCGGTCGCCTAAGCGAGGACGGCTCGGAGATTCTCGAGTTCGACGGAGTCAACCTGGGCATCGCCGCCAACACGCCCCGGGGACTCATGGTCCCGGTGCTGCGGCACGCTGAGCGTGACAGCATCGCCGATCTTGACACGGCCATTCGCCGGCTTGCCGAAGATGCCCAGGAAGGACGGCTGTCTCCAGCGGAGTTGTCGGGTTCGACTTTCACCCTCAACAACTACGGCAGCCTGGGGGTCGATGGTTCGGCTGCGATTATCAATCACCCCGAGGTGGCGATGCTCGGGGTCGGCAGGATGATCGAGCGCCCGTGGGTCGTGGGCGGAGCGATCATTCCGCGCCGAATTGTACAGTTGTCCATGGTGTTCGACCACCGCGTCTGCGACGGGGGGTATGCGTCCGGTTTCCTTCGGTCGGTTGTCGACGCCATACAGTCACCGGCGCGGTTATTCGCGCAGATCTGAGCGAAGCATCGCCGTCAGACCACGGTTTCCAGACAGAGACAATTCTCGCCTTCTCTCGACATCCAGCACGATCACAATGGGAAAGAATGTGATGGCTCTTGAGAGCTTGGGGTTGTGAGCATCAGTGCTGTGCACACTCACCAGAATGTTCACCTTGCAGGTGTCGGTGCGCACGAGTAGGACGTGCCCGCCGAAGAGGTCGTCGAGCTGGATCGGATGTGCATAGTTAATACCGCCGACACACGCCATGGCGCAGTACGACCCGCCCCAACGGAGCCCGGAGGCGTGGCTGCGCGATCTACCTACTTCTGCGCGACTGGCAGTAGCCGCGCGGCCGGGGAACATGATATCGTCAGGACCCGCTAGAAACCGAAGAATGATCCAGACGGTATCGGTCAGGGGCCGCTGCCGCCAAAGACGGGCCTACGCTTCTGTTGGAATGCAGCGAAGCCCTCGCGGTAGTCAACGCTCGCACACAGCTCTCCCTGCGCAGTGTTCTCCTCATCGATCGAGGCCCATAGCCCGATTCGATCGTCGCGCAGACGATGAACGAGTTGCTTGCTTGCGAGGAAGGCGCTGGTCGCACCAGTGGCCGCCCGGTGTGCGCGCTCCCGAGCGAATTTGAGAATCTCTGCCTCTGGGACCAGCCGGCTGAACAACCCTAGGGCAACCGCTTCGCTGCCCAGCATCAACTCAGCAGTGTAGATGAGGTCGAGGGTGCGGTGAGCACCCAAACGCTCAAAGAACAGCGCGTGACCACCAGAGTCGAGAGTCGCCCCTAGGTTCGCAAATGGGGATCCAATTTTCGCAGTATCGGCGACATAGACAACGTCGGAGGCGATCAGCAGGCCTAGCCCAACTCCAAGGCAAGCTCCGGTCGCGACCGCGAAGGTGGGTGCCGGAAACTCGTCAATCGTGCGCAGTAGTGGCGTCACAATGTTCGCCAAGTAGCCAGTCGCGTCATCCGTTGCGGGGTCAACTTTCGAGATGTCGCGGCCTGCGCAGAACGCGCGGCCCTCACCGCGCAGCAAGACCGCACGAACGCCCGCGTCCCGTGCGCTATTGTATGCCTCCGTGAGTTCGCAAATCGTGTCCTCATCAAGCGCGTTCAGTTTTTCGGGATCGTTCAGCACGATCTCCGCGACGGCATCTGCAATGTGTAATTCGATCGGCATGGTGTCTCCGGTTCAGGCGTCGTAGTTGACTTCAACAAAGTCGCTTGTGGGGATGGACTGGCAGGTCAGCACATAGCCGCGCGCAAGTTCGTCAGGTTCCAATGCGTAGTTCTCGACCATGTCCACGCTGCCGCTCACGACTACTGCGCGACAGGTGCCGCACACGCCCCCTGCGCACGCGAATGGAACATCGCCGCGCACCCGGAGAGCGGCATTCAGAACGCTTTCGTTGCTGTGCATAGGCGTAGTGACCGTTGCAGTCGTCCCATCCAGCCGGAATTTGACAGTGTGTAGCGGCTGCTCCGCAGAAACGACAATCGGGCGCCCCGACTGGCCACTGATGCGATCCGGCCGTCCGGCCGTGAACAGTTCATAACGAACATCTGCGACAGCTACCCCACGTTCGGCGAGCGTGTCTCTGCAAAGCTGTACAAGGTCGAAGGGACCACAGATGAACCACTCGTCGACTTCTTTAGGAGGGATAAGTTCGTCGAGGATCGCACTGAGCTTGTCGGCGTCCACCCGCCCCGAGAGCAGCTCGGAACTCCGATGTTCGCGCGTGAGCACGTGGTAAAGCGCGAGGCGAGCCGGAAATCGATCCTTCAGGTCTGCGAGCTCGTCCACGAACATCGTTTCCATCGCTGTGCGGTTGGAATAGACAAGTGAGAATCGGTTTCTCGGGTCGGCGCGCAACGCGCTTTCAATGAGAGCGATCACCGGTGTGATGCCCGAACCGGCCGCAATAGCGACATAGTGCGCGGGGGGTGCGACGAGTTGGGACGTGAATTTTCCCTCCGGAACCATCACGGACAGTTGCATCCCTTCACGCAGGTTGCTGACTGCCCATGTTGAGAACAGCCCACCAAGATCCCTCTTGATCCCAACCTTCAGCTCACCGGTGACCGGTGCCTGGCAGATTGAGTAGCTGCGACGCACATCCTCGCCCTCAAGCTCTGTGCGAAGGGCGATGTACTGTCCCGGCACGTAATCGTAGTCATTGACGAGTTGCTCGGGAACTTTGAATGTGACCTCGATCGCGTCGTCGGTGAGTTTGCGCACTCCCGACACAGTGAGTTCATGGAACGCCGCACGTCGCTTGGTTGCGGTTGTCATCAGTGTTCCTTGAAGTAATCGAAAGGCTCTTGACAGCGCTGGCACACATAGAGTGCCTTGCAGGATGTGGAGCCGAACCTTGCGGCTTCGCGGGTGTGAAGGGAACCGCAGTGCGGGCAACGCACGCCTAGCCCGAGGCTGACAACCCCGTCTGTGCGCCTTGGTCCGGGTGCTGCAATCCCGTACTCCTCGAGCTTGTCTCGACCCGACTGGCTCAGCCAGTCGGTCGTCCATGCTGGAGCGAGCACCACTTGTACCATCACCTCAGAATGACCGGCCTTGTTGAGCACCGCGACGATGTCGTCCCGCATAGCGTCGACTGCAGGGCATCCGGAGTAGGTCGGAGTGATCTGCACGATGACACCCTGATCGGAAATCCGTACGGAGCGAAGTACGCCGAGGTCCTCGATCGTGAGTACTGGCACCTCGGGGTCGACAACGGTCGCCGCCAAGTCCCATAGTTCACTTTCGAGAGTGCCGCTGGGTCTGGGTCGGGCAATCTGCTCGATGGCATCGTCACTCACCAGGATGCCCCTGGGTGGGCTCGAGCGAGCACCTGCATCTCGGCTAGCAACGGGCCAAGCGACTCGGAATGCTGTCCAAGTCGACCACCCCCCCGTGACTGCGGAGTCGTCGGAATCTGCAGCCCAGCATCGGTGATGAGGCGAGGCACCAAGACGTCAAAGTCGGCGCGCAGGGTTTGAGGGTCGACGGAGATCCCTTTGAGATCCTCGGCGAGGGGATCCGCGCTGTAGAGCTCATCGACACACGCCCACATGATGTCGAGTCCGCGCTGCATGCGCTCGTGCGAGAACTCAGTACCTCCACCGAGCCTGTTCAGCCACTGCACGCTGTGATCGAGGTGGTAGTCGACTTCTTTGCGAGCCTTCGCCGCGATCGCTGCGAGCGTCGGATCTGTGGATGTTGATAGCTCGCGGTACAGCGAGTCGAAGTAGACGGAGGCGATCAGTTGACGCGCGATCGTCTGAGCGAAATCTCCGTTTGGGCGCTCAAAGAGCTGGCGGTTGCGAAATTCTGGCTCGCCCCGAAAATAGGCTAGATCGTCTTCGGTCTTGCCCCACGCAGAACCCGCGTAGGTCAGAAGGCTTCGTGCATGGCCAAGCTGATCAAGCCCAATATTTCCGAGCGCTACATCCTCTTCGAGCTCGGGTGCGTTGGTGATCCACTCCCCGAGGCGCTGGGCCAGGATGAGTGCATCGTCACCGAGCCCGAGTGCGTACAGTGCAACCGCCTCGGACGCTATTGCCCCCGCCCCGGCAATCGATTCCGGGGTAATGGCCGTGGATGCGACATGGCTGCTCTTCATAGGTGGGGAACCGAATCTGACTCGGTGTAATAGCTGGCGTGGCGGTATTCCTTGCCCTGAGGCGACTCGAAGTATGCGCCGCGGGCGTCCGGGTCCGACGCGGTGATGCTCGAAGCGGGGACCACCCAAACGGACACACCTTCAGCTCGTCGGGTATAGAGGTCGCGCGCATTGCGAACAGCCATGATCTCGTCCGGGGCGTGCAATGATCCTGCATGCACATGGGATAAGCCCCGTGCGGAACGAATGAAGACCTCCCAGAGAGGCCACATCTCGCGGGCGCCGGAGTCGCCGGGACTGGTCATGATGCGATCCTTTCTGGTTCGACGGAGCGGGCTTCGGCATAGGCACGCGCGGCCACGCGCACCCAAGCACCATCTTCGTGAGCGCGCCGACGGCGCTCGACACGAATGCTGTTCGCGGGGCCGCGACCCGCGAGCACTTCGTAGAATTCACTCCAGTCGAGTTCGCCAAAGTCGTAGTGGCCACGCTCCTTATTCCAGCGGATGGCCGGATCGGGAAGAGTGACACCCAGGATCTCGGCTTGGGGCACGAGCATGTCGACGAAGCGCTGGCGCAAGTCGTCGTTGCTAAAGCGTTTGATTTTCCAGGCCATGCTCTGCTTTGAGTTTGGTGAATCGTCGTCGGGGGGCCCAAACATCATGAGTGCGGGGGCGTACCAGCGGTTGACGGATTCCTGAGCCATCGAACGCTGTTGTTCGGTCCCTCGCATCAACTTGAGCAAAATCTCGAATCCCTGACGCTGGTGGAAGGACTCCTCCTTGCAGATGCGCACCATGGCGCGACCGTACGGGCCGTAGGATGCCCGACACAACGGCACCTGATTACAGATCGCCGCACCGTCGACAAGCCATCCTATTGAGCCCATGTCAGCCCAAGTCGGAGCCGTGTAGTTGAAGATCGAGGAGTACTTAGCTTTGCCCGTGATGAGCTGCTCGAACATTGTGTCGCGGTCGACGCCGAGAGTCTGGGCCGCTGAGTAGAGGTAGAGGCCGTGGCCCGCTTCGTCCTGGACCTTCGCCATGAGGATGGCCTTGCGTTTAAGGCTCGGTGCACGCGTAATCCAGTTGCCTTCGGGCTGCATTCCGATGATCTCGGAGTGCGCATGCTGCGAGATTTGCCGTATGAGCGTCTTGCGGTATCCCTCGGGCATCCAGTCGGTGGGCTCAACCCGCTGCTCGTTCGCAATTAGTTCGTCGAAGCGGCGCTGTCCGACGAAGTCGTCCTCTGTCATGATGGCTCCTTTGCAACTTACCGGGCGTTCAGTAACCTTAGCAGGCGGAGTCGGACTGATCAAGCATCCGAGTCGACTAGAGTCGGGATACCATCGACCGGCGAAGTCACGAGGAGCACGCATGGCAAGCTCAGTTCCGGAGGCAAACGAACAGCGTCGCGGCGGCAATGGACGCAGCGGTCGCGATCCCTACGACCTCACCGCCGTCCTCGACATCTCGGTCGCCGCATTCAACGACTTCGGCTACGAAGCAACATCTATGGGGACTCTTGCCGAACGACTGGGAACCAGCAAATCTGCGGTCTACTACCACGTGACCGCCAAGGAGGACCTTCTGAGGCTGGCACTTGATCGCGCCCTCAGCCATCTGGAGGCGGTGCTCGCCGAGCCTGGGGCGACCTCCGGGCCAGCCGACGACCGACTGCGGTTCGTACTTCGCGGAGCAGTGCGGGTGCTGGTCGACGATCTGCCCTATGTGACTCTCCTGCTGCGCCTGCGCGGCAACACCGACGTCGAGCGCGTCGCCCTCGAACGTCGGCGGGAGTTTGACCATTCGGTCGCCAGTCTCGTTGACGAGGCGCGCACCACCGGCAGCCTGCGCTCCGACATTGATGCTCGCACCACAACCCGGCTTCTGTTCGGCATGATCAACTCGATTGTCGAGTGGTACAAGCCGGGCGGTCAGCTCACGTGCGAACAGCTCGCCGACGACGTCATCACCGTCGCTTTTGACGGGCTCCACGAGCGCTCAGCACGCTAGTTAGGTCTTCGACACGAGCGTCAGCACTTCATAGGTGGCGACCGGTTCATCCGACTGGTTGGTCAACACAGCGTCCCAGCGCACTTCACCGTACACTTCGTTCTCGCGAGGCGTGATTTCCTTAGCAGTGAGGCTTACCTTCACCACATCCCCGGGCACGACCGGCGTCAGGAAGCGAAGGTTGTCCAGACCGTAATTCGCAAGAACAGGGCCCGGTGAAGGATCGACAAACAGCCCGGCAGCCCAAGACAACAAGAGGTAGCCGTGCGCGACGCGCCCCGGGAAAAACGGGTTCGCGGCCGCCGCCTTCTCGTCGGTGTGTGCATAAAATGTGTCACCCGTAAAATCAGCGAAGTGTGCGATGTCGTCGAGCGTGATCTCGCGCCCGTCAGACTTGACGGTATCGCCGATCACGAGGCGTGACAGGGGTTTGCGGAATGGATGCTCGCCTTCGACTATCGGTGCACCGGCACGCCACTGGCCGGTCAATCCGGTCAGCACTGCGGGTGAACCCTGCAAAGCGAGACGGCGCATATAGTGCTTCACGGCACGGATGCCGCCTAGCTCCTCGCCACCGCCCGCGCGACCCGGGCCACCGTGTACCAAATGTGGCACTGGCGATCCGTGGCCGGTGCTAGTCCGTGCATCGTCCCGGTCGAGCACTAGTAGACGACCGTGGAATCCTGCAATGCCCTCCACGATTCGCGCGACTGACTCGGGATTATAGCTGGCGATTGTCGCGACAAGTGATCCTCCGCCACGATTTGCCAGCCGGATCGCGTCGCCAACGTCGGCATAGCCCAGCACGGATGCCACCGGACCGAACGCTTCGATATCGTGCACGGCCTCCGAGTCCGCATCGTCGAACTGAAGCAGGACCGGGCCTTGGAAAGCACCATCCGGGGCAGAGCCGCTACTGCCATCCTTGAGGACTACAGTCGGATCGTCGAGACTGCCGTACACGATCCGCCCGCCTCCTGAGACTAGTGCCTGCACGCTTCTGTACACCTCTTCGCGCTGTTCGACACTCGCGAGCGGGCCCATCGTCACACCATCGACGCGCGGGTCTCCCAAGGTCACACGCGAATCGAGGCGCTTGCTGACCGCCGCGATCACAGGGGCAACCATCTCGGCCGGGACGATGACCCGGCGGATGCTGGTGCACTTCTGCCCCGCCTTGGCCATCATCTCCGAAACGACCGACGCGACGAACGCGGCGAACTCGGGGGCGTCTATGGTCACGTCGGGCCCTAGGATCGCTGCGTTCAGCGAATCAGTCTCGATTGTCAGGCCCAGACCGCGGGAGATGACGTTGCGGTGGACCGCGAACGATGCGGCGGTGCTCGCTGAACCGGTAAACGACACGTGGTCACGCACGTCCAGCAGGTCGAGCAGGTTGCGTGCTCCGCCGCAAACGAGCTGCAGGGATCCTTCGGGTAGCAGGCCGGATTCGACCATCACCCGTACCGCTGCCTCGGTCAGGGTAGCCGTCGGACTAGCAGGCTTGACGATACTTGGCACACCCGCGAGGAATGCGGGCGCAAACTTCTCAAGCATGCCCCAGACCGGAAAGTTAAAGGCGTTTACCTGAAAAGCGACGCCGGGGATGCGCTCATAAACGTGCTGGCCTCCGAAGGACCCGTCACGCGCGAGATTTTCAGCGGTTCCGTCAACGATGCGAGTGTGTACATTAGGCAGATCACGTCGGCCCTTTGAACCATAGGTGAAGAGCACGCCTATACCACCGTCGACGTCTACCATCGAATCGCGGGATGTTGCGCCTGTGCTCGCGCTGACCCGATACAACTCGTCTTTCGCCTCGGTGAGGGCCCCGGCGAGCGACTTGAGGATCAGCGCGCGCTCATGGAATGTCAGCTGACCGAGGCTCTTCTGGCCGATGGTGCGGGCAAAGTCGATCGCCCCGGCGAGATCGATGCCCTCACTTCCGACGAGGGCCAACACCTCACCTGTGGAGGCATCTCGGATTGGAATGCCATCGGCACTTTCCCACCAACTGCCCTGCACATAGCTGGGAAGCACGCGAGTTTCAACGAGCGTTGCGGTCATGAGGTACCTTTTTCCATTTGCTGAACGGACAGTAGACTGGCGCGATGACGCAGCAGCCTTGGAAGATCGTGCTCGGTGACCTCGACCGCAAGATGGGAATCGAGGTCGTCGAAGAGTCGGCGGAGCGAGTTGTCGCGACCATGCCCGTAAATGGCAACACACAGTCGTTCGGATCGCTTCACGGTGGAGCGTCCTTGGTGCTTGGCGAAGCGCTCGGCTCGTGGGCCGCAGTCATCCACGCGAGCACGCTTGACAAAACAGCTGTTGGCCTCGATGTCAGCGCGACGCATCACCGTGGAGCGCGAGCAGGAATCGTCACGGGCACAGCAACCGCCATCCAGCTCGGCAAGACGGTGACGTGCCACGAGGTTGTGATGACAGACGAGACTGGCGCACGACTGTGCACAGTGCGGATCACAAATCTCATAGTGAAGCTTCGCTAGTCCTCCCATTGGAAGAACCCCTGACCGGTCTTGCGGCCGAGTCTGCCCGCGGCGACCATCTCGCGCATCAGGGCCGGCGGCTCGAACCGGTCGCCCAGCGTCTCGTGCAGGTAGGTAGCGATGCCCAGTCGAACGTCGAGACCGACCATATCGGTGAGACGCAATGGCCCCACCGGGAACTTGTAGCCCAGCACCATAGCTGCGTCGATGTCCTCGGCAGACGCGACGCCCTCTTCGAGCATCCTGATCGCCTCGAGAGCGATCACGACGCCCAACCGCGAACTTGCGAAGCCAGGTGAGTCATTCACCGTCACCGGGGTTTTGCCGATTTCCACCACCCACTGCTGCGCCAAGTCGATCAACTGAGCTGCGGATGCGACCCCGCGTACGATTTCGACAAGCTTCGAACTCGGCACGGGGTTGAAGAAGTGCAGTCCACACAGGCGCTCGGGGCGAGCGAGCGCCTGGGCGATCAGCGAAATTGATAGCGACGATGTGTTCGACGCGAGCCAAGCATCGGCACCGACCACCCCTTCTACGCGCGCGAGCATTTGGCCCTTGAGCGGAAGATCCTCGGGCACAGCTTCAACAACTAGTCCGGAGTCGGCCAGATCATCAATATTGATCGTGGTTCTGGCGCGCGCAACGAGTTCCTCGCGCGGCTCCTCGGTCGTGCCGCGGGCGACGCTCGTTTCGATCGCTGTCAATAGTGCTGCGCTGGCATGGTCGGCGGCCTCATGGTCGCGCTCGAGCACTGTAACCTGAGCGCCCGCGAGCAGGAACGCATGGGCGATACCAATGCCCATACGGCCACCCCCAACGACCCCTACAACCTGCGGTAGGGCGCTCACTTCGCGCGCCTATCAACAAAGGCGGTCATCCGCTCGAACTTCGCTGACGACTCGAACAGGACGGACTGCGCAAGCTCATCGACAGCCGGATGCTCAGAGCGCGGAGCGCTCATGACTCTCTTGCTGTGCTGGATAGCAAGGGGATCGAGCACAGCGATCCGATCGGCGAGTGCGTCAGCCGCCGCATCCAGTGCACTCGGGTCGTGCAGCTCGGTGACCAAACGCGCCTCAAGTGCCTCCTGAGCAGTGAGCACCCGACCAGCCAGCAGGATCTCCTTAGCAAGCGGCTCCCCGACCAGTTCGAGCAAGCGCCATGTGGCACCGGCAGCCGCAATGATTCCCAGCGAGGCTTCCGGGTTGCCAAAACACGCTCGATTGCTGGCGATCCGGAAGTCGGCCGCGTAAGCGAGCTCGGCTCCACCGCCGAGCGCCCAACCGTCGATCGCGGCAATGACTGGCATCGGCAGTGCGGCTATCCTCATGAACAGGCGCGAGTTGATACCTTCGAGAGCGTCTGCGGCTCGACGTTCACGCAACTCGGCGATGTCCGCTCCCGATGCGAAGACACCCTCGCCGCCGCTGAGGATCAGGATACGGGGGCTGGCTTCGAGGCGGTCACATATATCGTGGAGCTCCTCCACCATCACGCGGCTTATCGCGTTGCGCACGCCCGGACGATTGAGCCGCACGTGCAGGCGATCAGTTTGATCTCCGACAATCAGCAGCGTTGTGTACATCACACTGCCTCCACGATGAGAGCGGCTCCCTGCCCAACCCCAACACACATGGTGGCAAGGCCTCTTCGCGCACTTTCGCGGTCCATTCGGCCAAGCAGTGTGACCAATAGTCGGGTGCCCGACGCGCCGAGTGGGTGACCGAGCGCTATGGCACCGCCGTCGGCGTTCACGATCGCATCATCGAATCCGAGAGTGCGTAGGCAGGCGAGGGACTGGGTCGCGAAGGCCTCGTTGAGCTCGACGGCGCCGAGGTCTCCGATCGTGAGGCCGGTGCGCTCGAGCAGCTTGCGAGTTGCAGGAATAGGGCCGAGCCCCATTACTTCGGGCGCCAGGCCCGCAGAAGCGCCGCCGACTACTCGCGCGCGCGGCGTGAGGTCGAAGCGCTCAACCGCGGCTTCGCTTGCAATGAGTACCGCGGCCGCACCGTCGTTCAACGGTGACGAGTTGCCTGCCGTTACGATGCTGCCGCCCAGTACAACGGGCCGCAGACGGGAAAGTATCTCAAGCGTCGTGTCGGCACGGGGGCCCTCATCCGTCGACACGACGATGCCGTTCGGGGTTGCAACGGGGACAATCTCCCGATCGAAGTGACCGGAGGTCACGGCCGCGAGGGCCCGCCTGTGTGAGCCCAGGGCGAACTCGTCAGCGTCGGCCCGCGAGATGCCCTCCTGAACACCGACGAACTCGCCAGTCTCCGTCATAGAATAGGTCGCCTTGTCTCGGGCCTTGAGTCTCGGGTTGGGAAAACGCCAACCGATCGAAGTGTCATAGATCTCGCTGGGCTTGGCGAACGCCTTATCGGGCTTCGCAAGGACCCAGGGTGCCCGAGTCATGGATTCCACACCGCCGGCGATCACGATGTCGGCTTCGCCGGACTTGACCATGCTCGCCGCCAGGTGCACGGCAGAGAGGCCAGATGCGCACAGCCGGTTCACAGTGATACCCGGCACCGAGTCGGGCAGGCCAGCAAGGAGGAGCGCCATGCGGGCGACGTTGCGGTTGTCCTCACCAGCTTGGTTCGCATCACCGAAGATGACGTCGTCGATGACTGTCGGGTCTACGCCGGTGCGGGCAACAATCTCCCCAATGGCGATGGCGGCGAGGTCATCGGGCCTAACTGTGGAAAGAGTTCCGCCGTAACGGCCGATCGGGGTACGAACCCCATCGATCACAAATGCCTCAGCCACTGCTCGCCACCTTGCGTCGTGTTCGGTCGTTAAGTACTTACTTACTGATCGTTCGTTCGTTCTGCAAGAATGACACGGCTCTCGAAAACAGTCAACCCGCGCGCGTTGACTAGCGATTCCGAACCTGTCCTCATTCACCCAGTGCGTCTCGCACTTGCGGTCACGAAGTGTGACGGCGTCCATCGCCGTAAGGGTCGCGGATTTGCCGGTCACTTCAGCGCTTGGAAGAGGGGAGCAGTGCGTTCCCAAGTGTGCTTCATGGGACACGACTGGGTCATCTTCGTTAACCTCTCGCTGCATCGAGACTGACAAATCAAGAACTGCGGGGCGCAGCACATAGCCGAGGCAGAAGAACGCGCGCCCTTGTCCGAACCGCCGCCGGAGCTGAAGAATTGGTTGATAAAGCTGTCGGCGGCAATCGCCTTGAAGAAGGAGTCCTCCTGCCACTGAATGAAGCGTTGGTTGAACTCGCGCACGATCGCCTCGTTCTGACCTTTCACGAGCACTGCTAGCTCCTTAGGCGCCGCGGATGCTCTACTGGCCAGGATCGGATCCCCCGCGGACAGCGCCACCCAAAAACCACTTGGCGTCACGGACAATCGCTCCGCTGGCTGCCTGAACAATCGTCCCTTCCGGCATGTCCATGAGAGGGGAACAAATGTGGATGAGACTCAGCGCGCCCGATAAGGGCCGTGCTGCCAGCGCCGATGTTTAGCGCCCTGTGCACCTTGCTACGCGCGTACCTCTTGAGCAAAGGCGCGAAGCTCGGAAATGATGGACTGTCGATCCGTGATGGTGACCATTTGCTGTTGCGCTTGAAACCTAGTTGCTAACTTGAGGCATGCTAGTTGTTGCCGAGCACGTGGGTGCGTTCAATGTGTGACAGTCGATGGATTTATGCAGTAACGGCGGTGTTGCCGGTGGCTGAAACGTCGGCGGCGGCGTACGTACGCGAGCCGCGGCGGGGGCGACTTCGGTCATCACTGCGAAGAAGAGTCCGGTCGCTTCGAGGACCGCCTATCCCCAGCCAGACTGCGGAGTAAGGAACGGGAAGACTCGGGTCAAATTCTTGCTGGCGTCGCGGGTCCATCTCCGGCGCGAAGCGATGCCGAACAGGTGCTGGGCTACTCTGAGGCAGAGCAGTTCAGCATTGGTGATGGCTGGTCGTCGCCGGAGCCGATCCCGTTGGCAAATCCCGGTGCGGGAATGATCCGATCCTATAACTGGGCAAAAGTTTGGCCAGGCGGGTGGTCAGAGCTGTCTTTACAAACAAGGGTTAACACCCTTCACCTTTGATCAAGAGTGCCGACTCGCGACTAGTCAGATCGGACAATACAACAAGCGCGAAGCCTGTCGAATAGGAATCATTCCTCTAGGCCCGCCACGCATACGTTTTTCTTGGCAACTGCCGCCCCCGCAGGTCCCTTGCGAAACTGTTCGAAGCGTCGAGTCAACCGTCCTCCAGCAGCGGAAATCCGCGCATGGATATCCGATCGTCACAGGCCAATGTCGTGGCCCACAGCGCGATGGCGTCCAATTCGGGAGCAGCTTCGCTGACGAGGGCGATGAACTTGGCCCCAATGTCTTCATCGAGTGCACGGTTCTTTGGGTTCCCGTATGGGTTCTCGCAGGACCCGGTGAGCACCCGTCCGGAAGTGAATTCGAGCTCGACTCGAGCGCGATGGACATCGGGAAAGACCGCATCATATTTCGAATCCGACTGAATCGTGACTCGTTCCGCGAGCTGCCGGATGTCAGGATCAGTGAGGGCGGCTCCTTCGAACGCGGCTGCCGAGGCTGCACCATGGACGAGCGTAGTGGCCACGGAGAACGGGATGGAGAACCGCGCTGCCAAGGGCGTTAGCAATTCTGGCAGTGCGTCGAGTTCCGCTGCACGCTCGCTAACCCGCACGCTGACGCGCGCGACTGTGCGCGGATCGATTCGTGCGCCCAGCTCCCAACGGGCCCGTTCCGGTGAGGTATCTTCCCTCACAGCGTCAATAAGGGCGTCGACGACGGGATGCAGATGGCCGCAGGTGGAGTGGAACTTCACGTATCCGTCATTAACAGCCCAAGAAGCCCCCAGGTTTTCAGTGAGTGGTCCTTCCTCGAAGCGCTCGCCGAGGATACTTCCGAAGACTTCTGTCACGGATCTGTCGAATGCGCTGAAACCTACTGCCATGAGTCGGTCAACAGTGAGTGCTGTGAGTCCGCTCATCGCTGGTGCGGCCGAGTGAATCGTGGCCCCGGAGTAGGGAAGGCTGTACGAAGTGGCCGACGCGAATGCCGCAGCAGCGTTCATCGCTGCCGCGGTCGCTATGGCGTCCGCCCCCCGAAGCCACGCGAGGGCGGCTGCCACTCCGACATGCCCGTAGTTGCCGTGGCAGTGAATCGGCGGTCGGAGTCGTGCCGCACGCTGAATCCTGGCTTGGACCTCGTAGCCCAGAATGAAAGCGGTCAGGAACCGTCGGCCAGAGGCGTCGTTTGCCTGAGTTGTGGCTAGGACGGGCGGCAGGATGTGCATCGCGGGATGTCCGGTTGGGCGAGTGCCCTCGTCCAGCTCCGTCGAGCAGGCTGACACGGCGTTGAGAAGTGTTGCCTCCTCGATGTCTACTCGTTGAAACAGCGGTGAAATTACGGTCGCCGGTCCCGTGTTCTGCGAGCCGTCGATGAGACGGTGAGCCAAGTCCGTCACCGAACCTCGCAGCATGACACCGATGGTGTCCGATATAACGAACGATGCACGCCTTCGGGTCGCAGATGGGATATGATCGCCCGTCGTCGCTGCGACAAATCGTGCGAGCTCCTGGACTGATGGCTCGAAGTTGGAGCTGCTTTCCTCGTCAAATTTCATATTCTGCATCACCGGTCGCTTTCTGATGGTTGGCTAGAGGTTTCGTCTCGAGAAAGGCGAGGAGGACCGTGGCGACCAGCGCTAGTGGCGATAGGAGAAGAAACAGGGGCGGTAGGGCCGCGCTGTAGGCTTCCGCGACCTCGGATTGGAGCGTAACCGGCATTTGAGCCAGGACCGAAGGAGTCAAGGTCTCTAGATCCACGGCGACGGCCGTGTCGCCGATACGAGTTCCGGCCAAGGTGGTGGCGAGAGTCGCAGTGAACGCGCTTCCCACCGCCGAGATTCCAACCGCGGCCCCCACCTGTCTGAAATAGTTATTGGATGCCGTGGCGCTGCCAACCATGATGGCAGGCAGGGCGTTCTGCACGATAAGCACCAACAATTGGGTGACGGTGCCGAGTCCGGCGCCCATCAGCGCGGAGTAGGCACAAACTTCAAAGACGGTGGTGGATGCGTCCATGGTCGACATCAGCACGAGTGCGATACCGACTATCACCGATCCGACAATCGGAATGAGCTTGTAACGCCCGGTACGGGTGACGGTGTAACCCGTCACCGCGGATGAGACCAAGATCGAGCCGATCATGGGGATCAATATCAGGCCCGACTCAGTCGCGTTCAGACCCATAACCATCTGTACGTAAACGGGGAGGTAGGTAACCACTGCGAACATTGCGATGCCACTTACCAGCAGAGCCGCTCCCGTTGCCAGCACGAAGGTCCGGTCCCGGAAGAGCTTGAGGGACATGATGGGCTGCACTGCACGATACTCCGCAAAGACGAATCCAGTGGCGGATGCGAGAGAGATAGCTGCCATGCCAACAGTCTCGGGGGAATTCCACTCGAATACTGTGCCAGCCCAGGTGGCAAGAAGCACAACCGTGGTCGTTCCGATCAAGAGGAAGATAATGCCGAAAAAGTCGGGCTCAGGCCTCAGCCGGGACTGTGACGGTTTGACGAATCTAAGAGTCAGGCCAAGGGCAATGGCCCCGATCGGCACATTGAGCCAAAATGCCCAATTCCAGCCAGGCCCATCCGTGAACCAGCCGCCGAGAAGCGGTCCGATAACCGAAGCGACGGCCCATACTGCACCGAACACTCCTGCGTACTTGGCCCGCTCTCGAGCGGGAACGGCATCGGCGAGGATGGTTTGCGAGAGAACGAGAAGGCCGCCACCTCCCACACCCTGAATGAGGCGGCAAACGATCAGCCCGTCCATTGTCGTGGCGAGCGCTGCCGCGACTGATCCGCCCGTGAAGATTACGATCGCGAGGGCCAGAAGTCCCCTTCTTCCGACTACGTCACTCAGGGAACCGTAGATGGGCATGCTGGCGGTCGACGTGAGGACGAAGCCAGAGACCACCCAGGCGATGCGGTCCGCACCGCCGAGCTCGCCGGCGATAGTCGGCAGCGCGGTGCTCAGCAACGTCTGATTGAACGCGACCATGAGTAGGGCCAGCATTAGGCACGCGACGAGGAAGCGTACATCTCTCGGAGAGTAGAGCTGAGGGGAGGCAGTATCCGTCATATCTGCTAGTAATATCTTGCGGTCGTCGGAGGCGTGGAAGCCCCCATAAACACCACTGGCCGCGCGGTTCGGTTGGAGTATGCGTGGGGGGTCGCTGAATCGAACGAGACTGTGTCGCCTTCGCTCAATACATAGTGGTGGCCGTCGAGCGTGACTTCGAGTTCGCCCTCCAGAATGTGGAACGCTTCCTCTCCCGGATGGGTCATGGGTGTGTCTTCACTCGAATAGCCTGATGGAACGACTGTGCGAACCATTCCGAGCTTTCGGTTCGCATCCGGGGTGAGCAACTCCTGCGTCAACCCTTCGCTGGTGAGCTTGCGTCGTTCGTTGGTGCGAACGACGCGTCGCTCCGGCTCGTAGCCTTCGCCCTCGAATAGCTCGGAGATCGCAAAGCCCAGCGCGCGTGACAATCGCATCAGGGTATTGAAGGAGGGGTTTCCGATTCCTCGTTCCAGCTGACTAATCAGTCCCCCGCTGACCCCCGCGGCCTCCGCCAACTCCTCGACCGTCATTCGACCCTCTCTGCTGGCCCTGATGACTTTGCCTAAATGGGCCATGCGCGGCTCACTGTCTGGGAGGGCCCTAGTCTTAGTTTCCTTCATAGTCATGGAGATACTCCTTCTGGTGCGCTCGTAAACTAGACCAGATATTCCCGGCCAGGTGAGGAATTGCCAATGTATCGCAGTCGTGACGCTTTATTCGCGTCGTCTTCATTATAACCATGGTATCTTTGTTTTCATGAAGAGGGAGTGGTTGACAGTGACCACACAGCCGCTTGACCTTGATCTAGTCGGCCTTAACGGTCACGCACCGCTCACTCGGCCATACCAGGAGACCTCATGCCACAACCAAGCACGGAAGACGCCCGCCCAAAGCAGATAGGACTCATCACAGCAGATCCGAGCCCCACCTTAATCTCCGTCATCACTCAAGCAGGACTTGATTTTCTCGTCCTGGATGCAGAGCAGACTGGTCTGACGGTGAGGGACTGCACCGACGTGGTACAACGGGTCGCCTGCTCAGGTATAGAGGTGGCCATTCGCGTCCCAGACCTCGCTGGTAACACGCTGGTAGCTTTCGCCAACACGGGTGCATCTGAACTTGTCCTTCCCCAGGTGCGCAGCGTCAGCGAACTCGAACACGCTCATCGGGTAACTCGATATCTGCCAGACGGCAATCGGTCTGCACAGGCCTCGTTCTCCTCTGGTTTCGGAAAAGACTTCTCGCACGCCCCTCGGATCACAGTGCTATTCGAGACTCTGGAGGCAACAGAGTCAGTGGCCGACATCGCCGCTTCTGAGCATTTTCAGGGCGGGTGGGTTGGCCCGGCAGACCTCGCCTCCGACTTGCGCCTGGCGGGTCGATCCGCTCCCAATGCGCTGGAGCTCGCCACTAAGAAGATCGTGGATGGAGTGTGCTCCCAGGGAGGAAGCCTCGGCCTTCCTGCGTCTGGCATCGGCGGAATAGCGGCTGCGTTCGACGCCGGAGCAGACCGGGTGGCGCTGTATTGGGAGCGTCACCTCACCGCGGTCATATCGGAGCTGGTAGATGCCCCGCGCGGGTCCTTTGACAGCCGTGTCATAGCTAACGATAGAAGGCATAAGAGGTGAACTTCAAACGGCTGAGTGCAGTGGGTGACGTGCTCATCGATAGGGACGAACCGGCGACAGCGTTCACTCCGAGCCGGGCCGTGCTGCAGGACTCGGACGTGTTGTTTGGGAACTGCGAGGCTGTCTACGCGGATGGCGCACAGCCGGCGCCGAGTGCCAGTATCCCAGTGCTGGGTAAGCCGGAGCACGCTACCGGGTTGGGTGTCGCCGGTTTCGACATCATGTCGCTCGCCAACAACCACACAGTGGACGGTGGGTATGAGGGACTGCTGCAGACCCGCGAAACGCTCCGCGCTCAGGGCATCGACACATGCGGTGCAGGAGCCAACGCGGCTGAGGCCCGCGCCCCGATCGTAGTGGAACGCGGCGACTGGAGCGTTGCCTTTCTTGCATACTCGTGCGAGTATCCCGCCGGATACGGTGCCGGTGAGGACCGGCCGGGCATCGCCACCATTCGAACCCACACCATTTACGTGCCATCTGAGATGAACGCTTTCCAGTCTGGAGGCGCACCCGATCGGCTCACAATCGCCGATCCGCGAGACCTAGCCACCGTGAGTCGCGAGGTTGAAGCGGCGGATAAACTGGCGGATGTCGTGGTTGTCAGCGTGCACGCCGGGGACGGAAGTCGTCCAGCCGTCATCATGGATTTCGAGCGCCAGATTGCTCGGGCGGTGATCGATGCAGGTGCCGATGTCTACTTGGGACATCACCACCACATGCTGCGCGGCGCCGAATACCACCACGGAAAGCCGATCTTTTATGGGCTTGGGCACTTCGTTTTTGACGTGTTAGATTTCGAAAGTCAGGTTCCACCATCCGTGCTCGCTCGGATGAAAGAGCACGCCGGAGAGTACGGCTACGGATACAGGGAGGGATACCCTCTGCTCCCGATGCACCCCGAAGCCCGAATGAGCATGGTCGCCGTTTGCGATTTCATGGAAGATGGCTCCATTCGTGCCGGTGCCGTACCCTGCAGGCTCAACCCGGAGGGACAGCCCATTCCGCTCAGCCTGAATGATGCGGCGGGTCGCGAGGTCGAAGAGTACCTAGGCGAATTGAACACATCGCAAGGACTGCGCGGGAGGTGGCAACCTTCGCAGACTACAGTCGCTGGTTTTCCCCTATTGGAGTTGGTAGCGGCGGAGGCACAATGAGAATCGATGACTTGACGGGCAGACGCATAGCGTCAGGCTCGGTGCGACAGTTCGACTTCCCGAACCTGAAACGAGTCGTCTATGGCCAGGAAGCGCTCGGTGAACTCGGTGCCGAAGTACGCCGATTGCACGGGACTCGTGTGTTGCTCATCACGAGTCGCAGCACTGCGGCGAACAGCGAATTGACTAGGCTCGTACGCTCATCGTTAGGTAGTCTGCTCGTGGCCGAATTCCGGGACGCTGCCGCGCATGTCCCCTTGGCGACTGTTCGGGTGGCAACCGCGATGGCCAGGGAAGCCGGCGCAGACCTCGTGGTAAGTCTGGGTGGCGGTAGCCCCATCGACTGTGGCAAGGCGGTTGCGCTGTGTGCGCCTTCTACGGAATCCGTAGAAGTGACCCTGGCTCGCACCGTCGTCGACACCGGAGTGACAGCTGTGGGTGACATTGAACACGCCCCCTTGCCACAGGTCACGATCAGCACCACGCTTTCGGCTGCAGAGTTCACGCCGACATTCACTGTCACGAGCGAGATCGCGCGCGCCAAGATCATGTATCACGACCCACGGGTTACGCCATCAACCGTAATCCTCGATCCCTTCGCGGCGAAGGGGACACCGAGCTGGCTCTGGGCTGCCAGTGGTGTTCGGGCGATCGACCACTGTGTCGAATGGTACCTGTCAGCCGCACGCACCCCGTTCACAGACGCGCTTGCGATCTCGGCACTACAAATGCTCTGGCGAGCCTTGCCGACCGCCGTCAATGACCCGGACGACCTCGATGCGCGCCAGGAATGTCAGTTGGCCGCCTGGATGAGTGTTTATGGCTCCTCGAATGTGCTGGGTGGACTTTCCCACGCGATCGGCCACCAACTCGGCAGCAATACTGGAATGCCCCACGGGTACACTTCCTGCGTGATCCTGCCGCACGTGATCGAATTCAACGCCCACGCTGTCGGAGATCGGGTGGCCGCGCTCGCCGGCGCAGTAGGCCTTCCCGATGACGATCTGGCTAACGGCCTCAGGCGGTTGCTCGACGGGCTCGGCATGCCGAGCACAATTTCTCAAGCTACCGATAGCGTGCCGGACCTCAGCGCGATCGCGGAAGCGACCATGATGGAAGTGGCCATAGTCAACAACCCTCGTGAGGTGACGATTGAGGATGTCCAAAGAATTCTCGAGCAGGCGCATTGAGAAGCCCGAGACTTCGCTCGTTCTCGCCAATGTCGGCTTTGCGTGGGTCGGTGACCACGCCGATCGGCGTCTGGTCAGCGGTGTCGACCTAGTTCTCAGACACGGGCGGATCGATGAGATCACTGTCGCGGCAATGAGGCCTACCGATGCCAGGGTGATCGACGCCTCCAGCTGGCTGGTGTTGCCGGGTTTGATCAATGCCCATCATCACCTATCCCAACAACTCACTCGTAACCTAGTGCCATCGGCTTCTGTCGTTCAGTGGCTGGCAGAGTGCTACCCACGCTGGTCGCGTCTCAGCGCGGATACGGCGCTGGCAGGGGCGCGCGTCGGACTAGCGGAGTTGCTACTTGCCGGCGTGACGACGACGGCAGACCTCAGCTACTACTTCCCGCGCGGACACGCAGACATCTTTGACGCGCAGGTGCAGGCCGCCGCGGATGTGGGGATTCGGATGCTCGCGGTTCGAGGTGGCATGAGGAGCGTCGGCGGGCCGGTGCGCGACCTGATCGGTTCCAGCATCGATTCCACCGTTGAGTCCGCTGAGACACTTCTGACCGAACTTGACCGCGTGACGGCGGCCTACCATGATCATTCCCCTGATGCAATGCTCAAAGTGGGGGTCGGCTTGACCGAGCCCTTGTGGGACGAGCCAGACCTTATGCGATCACTCTCCGGTTTTGCGAGGCACCACGATCTCGCACTTCATACTCATGTACATCCGAGACAGATTGATCGAGAGGTAACCGGAGGAGTAGCTGACGCGTTCGCCGAGGTCGGGTGGTGGCATGACCGGCTCTGGGTGGCGCATGGGACGCAATTGTCTGAGCTTGAGCTCATCGCCATGAGCGAGGCGGGCGTAGCTCTGGCCACTTGCCCGTCTTCCAACGCCAGGTTGGGAATGCAGATCGCGCCGGCCTGGGATTTGCACCTCCGTGGCGGCACTGTAGCGATCGGCGTGGATGGTGCTGCCTCCAGTGACAGTGGAGACATGGTGGGAGAGACCCGACTCGCCTGGCAGGTTCAGCGAATCAGAGCCGGTGTTCACCCGGAGGCCAACGCACTGACGCCTGAACTGGCGCTGAGCTGGGCGACTAATGGCGGGGCGGTCGCGCTCGGTTGGCCCGGCCTCGGCGAACTTACAGTTGGCGGGCTTGCAGATGTCGCTTGCTTCGATATTTCACGGCTGGATTACGTCGGCTCATCCAGTCCGCTTGACGCCCTGTTACTGTGTGGCCTCTCACATCGTGCGAGCCTGGTTGTAGTGGCGGGTCGCATAGTTGTCGAGGACGGACGCCTGACATTGCTCGACGAATCGGAACTCGCGGACTCAGGCAGGCGAGCGGCGGCCTTACTGAGCCCTAGTAAGAGCTAAAACGGGCGACAGCATTCGTTGCGCCGCGTCAAGCCCTTAGCGAATGGACCCGAGTAATGCCTCGATGTCGTCGAGCGTGACGTAACGCGGGTTGTTCCGAAGCATCGGGTCGTTCATCGCGGCGCGTGCGACTCCACTGAGGTCGGCGTCCCAGATGCCGGCCTCAGCGAGTGTTCTCGGCAAGCGCATCGAAATAATCAACTCGTTCAGTGCACTGATCAGCTGGCACGCTGAGGAATTCGTGTCTAGTCCGGTGGTGTCCGATCCCATTGCCGCTGCGAGCGCCGCCTGTCGTTCGACAGTCGCCGGGCGGTTGAATTCAAGCACCGCCGGCAGCACGATCGAGGTGGTGTGACCATGCACTAGACCTGCGCGGGGGCCGAGATGGTGGCCAATTGCGTGAGATAATCCGCCGACGACGTTCAATGCACCGAATGCAGACATCCACGCGGCGATCTGACATCGTTGGCGCGCATCGGCGTCGCGCTCCTGGCCGACGGCGAGAGGAAGTGAGTCGCGCAATTCCTTCAGCGCATGAAGTACCAAGGCATCCGTGAATGGGGTACGCCCGAGGGAGAGATACCACTCGATACAGTGGTCGACTGTCTTTATGCCGGTCGAGGCCCACAGCCAGTCCGGAGTATGGATCGCTAAGTCTGCGTCTAAGAAGGCGATCTGAGGGACGACACGGCGATCCCAGTACATGTCCTTCATCTTGGTCGCGGAGTTGGTGACGGTGAAGGAGTGAGTGAACTCAGAACTGCCCAACGTCGTTGGCAACGAAATGTGGGGAAGCGGTTCCGCGGCGAGTGGCGAGTTGATCATACCCCCTGTGAGACTCAACGCCTGCAAACTGTCCACGTCATGTACTCCTTCGGGCATGGACATGGAAACTGCTTTCGCAGTATCGATTGCACTTCCACCCCCCAAGCTGATAACGCCATCGGCCCGGTATGCGCGTGCAGCCTCGATCGCCTCGAGCACCGCCGCGGCCGGAGCGTGCGAGCGTACCTCAGTAAACACTCCTATCGCGAGCCCTCCCAAACTCTCGCGGACGGAGCGGCCTATCGGCCCATTCGACACCGATGGGCTGGTCACCAGCAAAGGGCGTTTCAGGCCGAGCTCCGCTATTGCCTCTGGGAGCCGTGAACTGCAGCCGCGACCATAATGGACGCGACGCATTTCGGGCAGGTCAAAGGTCCGTGTAGATCTCCTCGAATTGCTGTTCATCTCGCGGCTCAGTCCATTCTCAGCGGTGCAGTTGCTTGATTTCCAGAAAGGTGTCAGCAATCAGGCCGCCGTTGACCCGCAGATCGATCAGTACTGGTCCCGACTCTTGGAGAAGCTGCGGAATCAGAGACAGATCTTCAACGCTCGACACAGTGATCGCAGACGCACCGGCAGCTCGTGCCAGATCGGCGAAATTTGGCGATGGGTAGTTCGACTCCGCGACGGGGAGGTTCTGGAGGGCAAGCGTGTGACGCTCTATTCCGAATCCGCCGTCATTGAGAACGACGATTGCAACCGGAAGATTCTCACGGACTGCAGTCTCGAGCTCTGCGATGCTCATTGCCGCCGACCCGTCGCCCATGATGGCTGCGACCCGACGGCCGTTGAGGCCCGCTGCGGCCCCCAGTGCGAGGCTCAGGCTCTGGCCGATCGAGCCGAATGAGAACCCGTGGGTGAATGATCGGGGCATGTGTGTCTGGACGAGTTGGGCGCCCCAGATGCAGGCGTGGCCACCATCCACAACAACGGCGCGATCTCGTGGAAGAGCATTTTCAATGGCGAGACAGGCCCGCCTCGGGTCGACTGTGTTGGCTCCGTCGTCGTACTCGAGGTCGTCACCGGCCGAGTCGCGTGCGGGCGGCCGCCAACTCAGCGGTGGGGCAGACGGCACGATGTACTCGGTGATCGCCAGTGCTGCACATGCTGCGTCGGAAAGGATCGCCAATGCTGGATCGACGAAGCGGCCGAAAGCCAGCGGATCGACGTCAATCTGGATGATGGTGGCGTCTGTAACGAAGTCTTTACGGGTGGTCGTCCAATCGTTCAGTGACGCGCCTATTGAAAGGACGCAGTCCGCAGTTGCCAAGGTGTGAGAAGCCGCAGGATCGCCTAGGCCGCCGGCCACACCTAGCGAGTTCGGGTGCGAACTGAAGTTTCCCTTTCCAAGCAACGACGTCACCACTGGCGCACCGATGGCGACGGCAAGCTTGCCGATCGCGGAGATCGCATCATTAGATGAGGCTCCACGCCCTGCCACGATGATCGGTCGCTTCGCGGCACCGAGGATGCGCGCGGCCTGCTCAGCGAGCTCGCGGCTGGGTGCTGGCGCCGATGCCGTGATGCGGGTTTCGCCACTGCGAATCGTCGTGATGCCTGTCTCTGCTGTCTGAATATCGGTTGCCGCGTCCAATACGACAGTTCGGCGACCGTTCAACACAATCCGGAGCGCCCTATCCAGATCAGCACCTACACGTGAAGGAGTCGTCAGAGCCACTCGGTCAGCACCCAGCGATGCCGCAAATGCCGATTGGTCCAGTTGCTGAAGGTTGTCGACGTCATGCGCGGCCAGTCCCCCGACAATGAGCAACACACGAGACCGGTGCGCCACCGCGGTGGCGAGCGAGGTCGCAGTGTTGGTCATTCCGGGGCCGTGAGTGACCGTCGCCACACCGAGCTGCCCAGTGAATCGAGAGTAGCCGTCCGCCATGCTTACCGCGCCCTGTTCGTGCCGCGCGTGCACGATCCGGATGCCATGGGTCAGGCCTAGCTCCGCCAACAGGTGAAGATTGCCGTCGCCCATAACAGCAAAGACCGTATCCACGCCCTCCGCGACAAGTTGGCGGGCAATAAGTTCATAGCCGTACATTTGATGGTTACCGCTTCTTTCACTAGGGGTCCGTGCAGTCATGGCGTGCGCCGGGATTGATCTCAGCAGGCGGGGCGGTTCAGCACATCACGGGAAACATGCTGTTTGAGCAGAGTGCCATCGGGCCCACGCAGGAGCTTCTTGTTCTCAACCATGACACGGCCCCGCAGGATGGTCATGCTTGGCCAAGCGGCAACTTCGTAGCCTTCCCAGGGTGTGTAGTCCGCCTCGTGCAGATCCATAGAGGAGATCGCGCGCCGGTCTGTGGTGTCCAGAACCGCTAGGTCGGCATCGCTACCGATGGCGATGGCGCCCTTCTGGGGATAGAGGCCGAGGATCTTCGCGGCATTCGCCGAGGTCAGATCTACAAATCTCGTCAGTTCGAGCCCACGCTTATCGACCCCTTCCGTATACGCGACAGGCATGCGCATCTCGACTCCGGCGTGCCCGCCCGTTGCATCGAAGATGGTCTTTCCCCGTGTCTTCACGTCAAAGTCTGTGCACACTCCATCGGTCGCCAGCGTGCTCAAGGAACCGGCGAGAAGTGCCTCCCACATGGAGTCTCGGTCGGTCGCAGACTTCAGTGAAGGGTAAGTGTGGTAGATCGCACCGTGGTCCAGCTTGTAATCCTCTTCAGTAAAGTGTGCGTAGTGGGGGAGCACTTCACCGTAAACGGCCTGCCCCCGCCCTCGAGCCTCCGCGATAGCCTGCACGCCCTCAATTGCACTGACATGCATTAGATAGATCGGGGCCCCAACATGCTCAGCGAGAGTTATCACTCGCTGAAACGAAATCTTCTCGGAGATCTTGTTGTGCGCTTGCGGCATGTATTCCAACGCGGTCTGACCGTCCCGCTGGAGTTGCTTGTAGGCGTACATCACGAGATCATCGTCTTCGGCGTGAACGGCGAGCATGGCGCCGGCCTCTGCAGTCTTCTGCATCAGACCCCATATATTGCCGAGGTCAGTCTTCTGCTTGGGCCGGGTCGGAGTCGTGTTGGTCATCCAGACCTTCCAGCTGCCGTGACCGTTGCGGATAGCATCCGGCACCTGTTCGAGTACCTCGAACGGGATTTCCTCCTCCTTGAACGTGCCATGGAGTGCGTAGTCAGTGTAAGTCTGACCTTCCCACTCAGCCGACTTGCGGGCGAAGGAATCGCTGAGATCGTCGCCGGGTTGCCAATGTGCGAAGTCGATCAAAGTGGTGGTCCCGCCGTAGATGGCGCCTTCGCTTACTCGATCCGCGCCAAAGCACTTGATGCCGCTGTCGGCAGCGGTAGGGAGAACCGAGTTGGTGTGGACGTGAGGATCCACACCCCCAGGTACCACAAGCTGTCCGGCCAGGTCGACGACACGGGCGGCCTCATTGGCGAGAGAGCGGCCGTTCTCTACTAGGGACACAATCTTGCCGTCGGCGATACCGATATCGAGTTTCTTCGCCCCGGAAGGAGTGACTACCAGTCCGTTAATTAGAAGGAGGTCGAGCATGAGGGTGGAGCCTTTCGTTTAAAGTTGTATTGCAGTCGGCGGGAGTACCATTTACTGATTCAGGAGGACGACAAAACAGGTGGTGCAATGAAGTACTCCGTGGCCAGACTCACCTTCACTGAACTGCGAGCGTTCACGAGCTGGGAGATGGAAACATCTGCGACGGCGCTAAGCAGCATCGCGGCCTTCTCGCGCTCCCATCCGCGGTCGGATTGCACCAGCGCGAGCATGTCGTCGAGGGCAAGTCGAGCTGCTTCATCAAGATCATCGCCGTCGCCGATCGTGATCACATAGTTCCCGGAGAGAATAACGGGGCGTGGGTACGATGCGCGGCCGACGACGCTACACGACATCACGACTCGGCCCTCAACCTCGACCGCGGTGAGGGAGGACTCACCGTCACCCTGCACCGCGTGAAGGTCGCCGACGAACAGGAACCCTCCGGCAACTTGCGCTGTGAGGAAGATCGTGGAGCCCTCCACCAAGTCCTTACAATCCATGTTGCCGCCGAAGGTGCCGACAGTGCTTGAACTTGGGCTATCGTCCGCCGGAGCGAACCCAAGCTTGCCGACCATGGGCCGTACAGGGATGGTGACATCCTTTTCGAAGTACACCAAGCCGTTGCGGATATCCATGGTGTGACCGAACGGGCGAAATTCGCCGCTGAAGCCTCCTCGTCCGGGCAGCGTAAGCATCGCACCACGCTCGGCAATATCGAGCTTGTGGATTTCAATGCGGACCAGATCACCCGGATTCACGCCCTCAATAGCTACGGGGCCTATTACTGGAATCGAGAATGCACTGAAGTCGTCGGCGTCCTCAAAACCTGCACGCGAAAGGATGCTCGGCGTTTTGACCAGGAACTGCTCGCCTTGCGCGACAGTGAGCGAGGCTGTCGCTTGCGCGGTGTAAACCGAGGACGAACCCTCATGACCGAGTGCCTGCATCTGCGGTGCCTCTTCGCTGCCTTCGTGCACCGTTATACCGAGTAGACGGGCTGAGCCCATCCTTGGTCGGCGGAGACCTTACCACGCACAGCTTTCTGGTAAAGGTCCTGCAGCTGACGAGTGATCTCTCCCGGCTGAGTGTCTCCAATGGGGGTTCGGTCTACCGATTTGACATGGTTGACCTCCGCCGCGCTACCGCACACGAAAACTTCTTCTGCGGAGTAAAGCTCGGTGCGATCAATGGGACGAACATCCAGCTCCAGACCGAGTTCTGCGGTTGCTAAGTGCATGACACTGTCCCGTGTGATGCCCTCGAGAATGCTCTCGGTGACCGGTGGGGTGCACAGCCTACCGTCGCGCACCATAAACACGTTGTAGCCGGCACCTTCGGAAACGTGACCGTCCTCGGTGAGCAGGAGTGCCGCATCATAACCGTTCCGTCGCGATTCCAGAAGCGCCAGTCGCCCGTTCTGATAGTTCGCGATTGACTTCACTCGCGGAGGCATCGATCGGTCTGACAGGCGCGCCCAACTGCTGATCTGCACATCCAACCCGGTCGCACCGAAGTAATTGCCCATGGGGATGGCCGCCATATAGACCGTCGCGGGGCCTGTATCATCAGGTTTTCCGTCACTGGAATCGACGAAGACCTGGGTGCGCATATGCAGATTGCCGCGCAGCTCGTTTGCCCGCACCAGTCCGAGTAGCTGTGCCGAAAGTAAGTCAACATCCGTCGGCCCGTCGATTTCGACGACTCGCATCGAGTCAACCAGTCGACGCATGTGGTCCTGAATTCGGAAAGCATAGAGTTCGTCGTCCTCTTCGCTCCAATAGGCGCGGAATCCTTCAAAGACTCCAACACCGTACTTAAGCGTCGTGCTGAGCACGTGGAGCTTCGCCTCGCCATATTCCACCAACTCCCCGTCGTGGAGCAGGTAACGTACGCCAATGTCTTGTGTCGGGGCTGCTGGGGCGATTGTGGTGTGTGTCATGACAGAGTTACTCCTATGAACGAATGGTCGATAAAGCGCTCGTGACGACCGCGCTGGTCGTCACGGTGCCGTGGAAAAGGGAAATATTCTTCATGGTGGCCGCGTGGAGGTCAGGCCAAGGAGTGCCACAGGCGTCTTCGACGACCGTGACGCCCAGATCTCGCGAGTACGCATCGCGTACTGTCCCATCCACGCAGTAGCTGGTGGTAACTCCGCAAATCACGAGATGCGTGATGCCCCGCATTCTCAGCTCGACTTCTAAGCCGGTGCCGTAAAACGCACTGGCCCGGTGCTTGACGATTTTCACATCGTTCTCGTGAACGAGCGGGGAGAGGTCATCCAGCAGTTCCGAGTCCCAACTGCCCCGAAGGCAAGGGGGCACGAGGAGTTCCGCTTGTGGATTATCCAACCAAGACCGATCGATCGACACGTCGTTCGCGATGTGCTCCTGGATTGACCAGAAAACGGTCATACCTGCTGCATGCGCAGCAGACACCAGACCAGCAACAACCGGGACGACCTTCGAGTTCGCATCAATAGGCATCGTCTGGGCGATTGACCCGTCTGGGTGGCAGAATCCGTTCTGCATGTCGATCACGACCAGAGCCGTATCTACTGCAGACAATTCGGGGCTCATTTGGATGACCTCGCCCACGCTATTCGACGCTCATAAGCGCCGGATTGATGGTGCGAAGTGGGGAGTTGGAGAATCCGGAAATGTTGTCGCGGTGCGCTTGAACGTTGGCACTGTCGACGAGATAGAGGATCGGCATATCCGCGACTGCGAGATCAGCAATCTGTGAGATCAAGTCACCGCGATCTTCTGCCGATGCCTCCTGCGCCTTACCGACAAGCGCGTCGTATTCGGCGCTATCGTATCCGAAGCTGTTGATGTTGGAGTTCGATAGCGTGAAAGCAGCTGCCCCGTAGGTGGCATCCCCCACGAACGTCGAGTCACTATAGAACGCAGCATCGTAGCGCCCTTCACGGACCAGCTGGAAGAACTCGGCAGCTCCTGCAACTCGGTTGAGTTCCATGGTCACCCCGATATTCTTGAGGTCGGCTTGAATTTGGATGGCAAGCGGCTCCACCCAAGGGCCGGGACGGGACGGGCTGAACAGGGCTGTAAAGGTAAGTCCGTCGGGGTAGCCAGCTTCGGCTAGCAACTTTTGTGCACCCTCAGGGTCGAACTTATAGCTGGTCCCTGACTCTGGGAAGTCATAGTATTGCGGGATGCCGTGTTTCGCGCTTTCCCCAAAGTCCCGATAAATGGTTTCCACAATCTGATCGCGGTCGATCGCCATAGAAATCGCTTGCCGAACGCGAACATCATCGAAGATCTCGCCGTCCTGCTGGAGGAACATTTCGTCACGATCGGCCGCAACACAGTTCTCGATGGCTACACCCTCGGCATCGCGCAACCCGTCGTACTCGGCAAAGGTCAAGGCGTCTGCCCAGTCTGCGTCGCCAGAACGCACGAGTTGCATGCGCGTCGCTGAGTCGGCGACTGCGCGCAGGGTGACCGTCTCGAAGTTGCCGCGTTCCCCTGTGTAGTTGGGGTTCTGGCTTAGCACGATCTCCGTGTTCGGCTGGAACCGGTCCACCTGCCAGGGGCCGAAGTTGGCTGAGTTCATGCGAATGAACTCATTGGCCCACGGGTCTGCGTCAGTTACATGCTTCTTCGCCTCAGTGCTGTCGTGGATGGTCAGAAGGGGGCTTGCGAATTGAATGACATCCGATGACGTTGACGTGACCACGTTCATCTGCACGGTTTTGTCGTCGATGACCTCGACCAGATTGTCGACGTCGTAGCGCCCGATGAACCCCAGCGCGCTCGGGATGAATGCCTCTTGCGCAAGCTGTCGCTCGACGCTCCACTTCACGTCTTCCGAGGTGATCTCGTTGCCGTTGTTACTCACCGCATCGCCTAGGCGGAATACGACGCTCTTGCCGTCATCAGCTAGATCCCAAGAGTCGGCCAGATGGGGTACGACGTCGTTGGATTCGCCGAGCACATCACAAGTGCCTTGGTAGCGGACAAGCGTCGAGTCATAAACCGAGTACAGGATCTTACTCGGCTGACCGCCCCAAGGTGTTTGATCAAGATGTTCTGGAACGCCAGGGACAGCATAGGAAAAGTCGAGATCTGCGGCGACTGAATCCTCGGTATTACCACTCTGAAGACTGCAACTACTGACTAACAGCACGCTTGCTGTCAGTATCCCGAAGGCTGCGGTTGTTCTTTGTCGAGCAGTGCGAGGGAGTGAAACGACCATGTTTTTGCTCCTTTTATTAAAATGATTGTCTAGACAGTATATTGAAACTTGGGTGCCGTCAACTGCGGATATTGTTTCGCTATTGACTCCAGCTCGAACCTGTGCTCAGTAGCGGATGCGCGGATCGAGCATGGCCACGATCACGTCCAACGCAACGTAGGCGAGGATGACAACCGCACCGGTCACGAGGATGAACCCCTGAATGATCGGCAGGTCGCCCTTGAGTACTCCGTCGAGTGCCCATGCGCCGGCACCAGGCCAGGCGAAGACGATCTCGATGATGGATTGGGCGCTCAGGCTGACGCCGAAAAGGATCGCCGCATAGGTGAGCGCAGCAGTGCGCGAGGACAGGAGCGCGTAGCGCATCACCTGCCACTCCGGCAGTCCACACCCCCGAGCGAACTCGATCTGCGGCGTGACCAGCGCCTGAGTGACGCTGGTGCGGACGGTCTTCGCGAAGTACGCAGCCAGAAATATTCCGGAACTAATTACGGGGAGAATCGAGTGGGCCGCGATTGCGCCCAAGGCATCCAGATTTCCGGCCAAGATAGCGTCGTAGAGAACTACACCAGTAACGTCTGGGGAGCGCGGTGTGTTGGGATAAAGCATACCGACCGGGGTGGGAAACAAGCGAAACTGGAACACGAACAGGAAGATTAGGACCACCCCGAGAAAAAATGGGGGGATACCCTGAGCTAGCGAGATGAACCCAGACGAGATTCGCCCTATTGTGCGTCCTCGGAAGTATGCGCCCACCGCACCGATGGCGGTGCCGAGAACGAGGGCAAGCATCAGTGATGGGATGACCAGGATAAAACTGTTCGGCAAGCGTCGCATCAACTCACCAGTGACCGAAGAGCCAGTCAGGTATGAATTGCCCAAGTCGCCGCGGAACGCGGCAAGTACATAGCTAGAGTACTGCTCCCACAGTGAGCGGTCCAACCCTAGATCCGTTCGCACCTTCGCAAGGGCCTCATCGCTTGCGAAATCCCCAAGAATCAAAGCGGCAGGATCCCCGGGAATAAGGAGCACGAGACCAAACGAAAGTGACGCCAAGATGAAGAGCATTACCGGGAGCAGCGCTAGCCGCTTTAGTGTGAAGATCAATGCGGAGTTCAATTCATCACCGTACTTTCCTCGGTCGAGTCAAGTGGGGGAGCTGCACCGATGTGAATACATGCGGCCGCCCGTGCTGGCGCGATTGGCAAAAGCGGAACTGGCGAGACGGCGCACTCATCAGTCTGCAGTGGGCACCGCCCGACCAGTGGGCATCCGCTGAAGCGCGTTGTCGGACTCGGAATGTCACCATGAAGTTTCTTTGAAACCGACTTCTCGTCCGGATCGACCGAAAGTGTCGACGAGAGGAGCGCGACACTGTACGGGTGCTCAGGCTGGTCGATGATCAGGCTGGTTGGGCCCGTCTCCATGAACCGGCCCAGATACATCACCGCTGTGGTGTCGCTAAAAAAACGCACGGTCGCTATGTCATGAGAGATGAATAGATAGGTGAGGTTGTGCTTCAGTTGTAGATCTTTGAGCAGGTTCAGGATCGTTGCCCGCACGGTCAAGTCGAGAGACGACGTCGGCTCATCGAGGACGATCAGCTTCGGGTCCACGATAATAGCGCGCGCAATGCCGATCCGCTGCTGCTGGCCGCCGCTCAGATCAGCGGGATGCCTACGAAGCACGGCATCACTCAGACCGACCTCCTTCAGTACTTCGACCACCCGCTGCCTCCGCGCCGAGGACGACAGGGAAGTGAAGAGTCGAAGTGGTTCGCCAATGATTGCCTCGACCGTCATGCGTGGGTTCAGAGACTCGTACGGCTCTTGAAACACAACGGAGATTGATGAACGCATCTCGCGTAGTTGCCGCGGTGACATCGCGGTGAGATCTCTACCATCGAATATCACCTGTCCCGCGTCTGGCCGGAGCAGCCCGAGCACAATACGTCCGACAGTGGACTTGCCAGAACCACTCTCCCCGATCAGGCTCATCGTCCTTCCTTGTTCAACGCCGAAGCTCACATCGTCAACGGCACGGATGACCTTTCCCCCGCTGCGGAACTCTTTGGAAACGTTCCTAACCTCAAGCAGTGACACGATTCGGAACCTCCCCGAGTTGGTGGTGGCAGGATGCAGCGCGCGCGAGCCCATCCCCGGTCATCGTCGGCGCGACTTCGCGGCAGACCTCGGTGACGTGAGGGCAACGTGATGCGTACGGGCATCCGACCGGGTAGTTGACGACGTCTGGCAGAGTACCGGTTAGGCCCTTGATCGTGCCGCCAGAGCGAGGGACAGCATCGAGCAAAGCCCGTGTGTAGGGGTGGTGAGGGTTGTGGAATACGTCTCGAACGTCGCCGACCTCGACGGGCTTGCCCGCATACATCACCACCACTCGCGTGCAGTACTGCGCCACGACACTCAAGTCGTGCGTGACCAAGAGCATCGAACGGTCGCCGCCAGATATTAGGCCCGTGATGAGGTCAAGAATCTGACGTTGGACGGTGACGTCAAGGGCGGTCGTCGGTTCGTCGGCCAGCAGCAGTCGAGGACCGTGAATCATGGCCATCGCGATGACCACGCGCTGGGCCATGCCGCCGCTCAGCTCATGGGCATAGCCGTCGAGTACGCGCATGGGGTCCGCTATACCGACCTCCTGTAGCGCTCGGAGTGACATTTCGCGGCATTCTCTTCTGGATGCACGACGATGAGCTCTGATGATGTTGGCAAACTGTTGTGCGATGCTGAGAATCGGGTTGAGCGCACCAAACGGGCTCTGGCTAATGAAGCCGATGTCCTTGCCGCGGATGAGGCGCTGTTGCCGGGGCGTCATCTGTAGGAAATTCTCACCTTGGAACTCAACGATGCCACCATCGATGCTCCCGGGGTCTTGAGTGAGCCCGATAATGGCGCGGAGTGTCTGCGATTTGCCGCAACCGGACTCCCCTACGATGCCGACAATCTCTCCTCGTTTCGCTTCAAAAGTCACACCGTTGACGGCGTGTACCGTTCCTTTTTTGGTTGCAAACGAGACTCTCAAATCGGTGACGCTCAGCAACGGTGCCCCGCTCATTTCTTGCCCACCCCCAACAGGTACTCGAGGTTGTCCGCAATGAGATTGAACGCGATGATCGTCACCAGTGTGGCAACGCCTGGGAAGATGGCAACCCACCAGGCACCCTGTGGGATGTACTGGCTGCCTTCCTGGATCATCGACCCCCAGTTTGGAATCGGCGGGTTGGAGCCAAGTCCGATGAAGTTAAGGGAGGCGATGACGATGATGCCGTTGGCCGCAGCCAGCGAACTTTGAACCAAGATGATCCCGGGCACGTTCGGAAGGATGTGGCGGAACGTGATGCGGGTGGGTGAGGCACCGATGGCGTGTGCTGCTTCGACGAACCGGCTCTCACGAATGGTGAGAACCTCGGCTCGGACCAAGCGAATGAATCTCGGAACGTTGACGATAGCGAGGGCTAGGATGACGTTCTCCACCCGGTTGCCTGTGATCTGAACGATGACGACGGCTAGGACAATGAGGGGGAACGCCTGGAAAACCTCGATCGCGCGCATCAGCCACTCGGTCCATCTGCCGCGCCCCCCGGCGAGGAGCCCAACCGGAACACCGATGAGCACGGACACGGCAACGCCGGCGACTGCTAGTGGGATGTCCAGCCTCGCCGAGTACAGAACTCGAGCGAAGACATCGAAGCCCGATCCGTCTGTACCCATAAAGTGCATGGCTCCGGGAGCCTGGAGCATGGCACGAGGGTCTGGAGTGAGTGGGTCAAAGGGGAGTTGCGCCACGAAGGACGAGAGGATGAGTCCCACTAGGATTAGGAGTCCTGCAGCGGCTCCTGCAATTCGATTAGCCTCCGGGAATCGTCGCGTCAACTCTCTGCGACTTTCAAGCAAGCCAGCTATCGACGCTAGTCGAGGGGGAGCATGAGTGGTCACCATTTTCACTCTCCATACGGTCGTGATCTGTCGGTGGCCCAGCCCGGGGAACACCGTTGTCCTCTATGTGCCTTCTTCATCAAAATAATGATGCTCTCACCATAATGAAGAAGTTGGGCGCTTCTGTCAATGCTCCCGGCCGATCGCAATGGTCTGAGACATCACAGCTTGCAATCGGCCGAGGTCGAAGGCACAGTCGAACCTCTGGGCTGCGCTGGCGCCAGGGCCGCCCAGACGCCCTATTCCCGAGATGTGTCGGGATCTCCGCGAATGACCTTCCGATGGAGGTACCTTGAGCGTGTTAACGCCAACTGAAAATAGGGCCAGAAACGCCAGGCGGTTTCAAGTGATCGTCGCAACACTGCGGTGAATCAGGTCGAGATCAGTAGATCACGGATCCGCTCCGCGGGGGTGTCCCAGTCGAGGGTTTTGCGGGGACGGGCGTTGAGTTCCTGAGCGACGTGTTCCAGGTCCTCCAGGCCGTAGGTCGAGAGGTCGGTGCTTTTCGGGAAGTATTGGCGCAGAAGCCCGTTGGCGTTCTCGTTCGAGCCGCGCTGCCAGGGGCTGGCCGGGTCGCAAAAATATACGGGCATGTCGGTGGCGGTGGTGAAGGATTTGTGGGTCGCCATCTCGGAGCCCTGGTCCCAGGTCAGCGATCCGCGCAGGTGTTCCGGGAGCGTTGCGATGGCGGCGACCAGTCCGTCGCGGACGGCGTCGGCGGTATGACTGTGGGGCAGATGCACCAGCATCACGTAGCGGGTGGTGCGCTCGACGAGGGTTCCGATGGCGGACTGGTTCAGCATCCCGGTGATGAGGTCACCCTCCCAGTGCCCCGGTATTGCGCGGTCCTCGATCTGGGGTGGGCGGTCGGCGATCATGATCATCGGGTCAACGAACCTGCTCCGGCGTTCCAGACCGGTGTTCTGTGCTTTGCGGCGGGCTCGACCGGTGCGCAGTGCCGCTTGAACTTCCTTCTTCAAACCGCCCCGGGCCTAGAGGTAGAGGGCTTGGTAGATCGTCTCGGGCGACACGCGCATCTCCTGATCAGTCGGATAGGTTTTTATCAAAGCGTGGCAGATCTGCTCCGGAGACCAGCGAATGCGGAATTTATCTTGAACGTATTCGCGCAGGCGTGGCCGCTGCACCAGCTTCGCAGTTTTCGGTCGAGGGCGGCGCTCGGCCGCGGTGCGGTGGGCGGCATAGGGCTCGTAAGTGCCTGCTGTGGTGGCGTTGCGGCGCAGCTCCCGGCTGATCGTCGACGCCGACCGCTGCAGGACGGCTGCGATCGATCGGATGGAGGCGCCGGTGGCTGATAGGTCCCGGATTCGTTCCCGTTCCGCTAACGACAGGTAGCGGGCGTCGAGTTGCTGCTCGATTCTGGCCAGGCGGGCTCGACGCTCATGGAGTTTAGGCACGTGATAGTTGTATCCCGCCACGCGCCCGTTCGGGTGTATCCGCACACGACCAGACTTTCGGACACCCTGGTCCCAGTCGTTCGCCGTGCGAATATGCACGCCGACCTGCTTCGCAGCCGCCTGCCGTGAGATACCCGTCGTACGCAGCTGGTCGTATTCGGCACGCCGTTCGACTTCGCGGCGCCTCGGGTTGATACCGGCAGCGACCAGCCACCGGTAGCCGGCCATCGTTGTGACGCCGGCCTCCCGGGCGGCATCAGCCACCTTTTCAAGGCGGTCCTAGGCGGCGAGGAATGCAACTTTTTCGGCTTCTCGATAGACCCTCTTGCGGGACAATTCCGGCGGTGTGAATTCGGTGCTCATAGCCACTCTCAAAGTGATGAGTGTTGCGACGATCGATAGAACCCAAGCCCTACTAAAGCTGCTGCACGGTCGGCTTAGTTGACGTAAGTGCTCGGGATGGATAAGTCAAGCAGGATGGTGTCTCCCGCTTGAACTAACCTGGGGGCCCCATCGAGAGTGATCATGAGGTTGTCCTTGAACATGTGTCCCGTATCGCTAGTTGTAGTTCCTTTGGACGTTGTGATCGTTTGATTTAGTGAAGTCCTCCGGCACGATGTGGGTTACCAAGCTCACATCAATAACCGGAGGCCTTCGTGACTCACGCTAATGCTCCTTTCACCCCACAGGGGCGAATTCGTCTTGCCCAGTTGATCGTGGATCAGGGGTGGTCGGCCCGGCGAGCGGCGGAACGGTTGCAGTGTTCACCCGCGACCGCAATGAAGTGGGCGGCTCGCTATCGGTTGAATCAGCCGATGATCGATCGTTCCTCGCGGCCGCGCACGTCGCCCAGTCAGTGCTCTGCTCGGCTTGAACATCGCATCGTCGCACTGCGGTTTACTCGCCGCTGGGGGCCGCACCGCATCGGCTATCACCTTGGCATCAACCGATCTACGGTCGAGAAGGTCCTGGTGCGCTATCGGATGCCGAAGCTGATCTATCTCGACCAAGCAACCGGTCTTCCCGTGCGTCGGCTAAAAGCCGTCCGCTATGAGAAGGCCAGTGCCGGTGAACTGGTGCACGTTGATATCAAGAAGCAGGGCCGGATCCCTGACGGTGGCGGACATCGGGTTCTCGGTCGCGCGGCGGGCAAGAGAAACAACACCGGACACGGGCGACCGGGGCGCGGATATTCTTTTCTGCACCATGCCGTCGATGACCATTCCCGGCTCGCTTACTCGGAAATATTGAGCGATGAGAGGAAGGAAACCGCTGCCGAATTTTGGCTGCGGGCTAACGTGTTCTTCGCCGCGGCCGGCATCACCGTCACGGCGGTGATGACTGACAACGGGGCCTGTTACCGATCACGAAACTTTGCGGCTGCTTTAGGGAGCATCAAGCATGTTTGGACGCGTCCTTACCGGCCACAAACCAACGGAAAAGTCGAACGATTCAAGCGAACACTCGCTACCGAATGGGCCTACGCCGCAACCTACCGCAGCGACGAAGCCCGAGCCGCCGCATATCCCACTTGGCTCCACCACTACAATTTTCACAGACCCCATACCGGCATCGGCGGCCAAACACCATCAGACCGCGTTCACAACCTCAGTGGGAACTACACCTAGTGAGCGGCAAAATGGCCACGGGCACACCAGCCTTGAACCTCTACTCTTGCGCCTCGGCCTACGAGCAATGTACTTTCTCCTCGCGGGCCTCATACATCGCTTCGTCGAGCTCAAGGTAGGGCTCGGCGTGATGCGGGGCATGCGGCGCGGTGCTTCGCGTCGGCGCGAGACCGCTTCGTACGCCACACCAATACTCAGCAGGTCGAGGTCGGAGCAGGCCGCACCCGCGAACGTGATGCCTACGGGCATCCGGATGTCGTCCATGATTCCCATAGGCACCGTCACCGTCGGAATGCCGAGGTGATGAATCGCGAGGCTACCGTTCACTACCCAGACACCGTTTCGCCAACCGCGGGTGGCCAATTCGGGGTTGATGTCCATATCGGCGCGGCCGACATCGGCGACCGCCGGAAAGACCACGGCATCTAGCTCGTTGTCGCGCACCCAACCTTCAAGGTCTCGGCGCCGAGTCTCCTCGAACGCGTGAACGCCGGCTGCCAGTTCCGGGATCTCTTCGAAGCTTGCGTAAGGATGCTCACGCACCTGAGTTGGGTAGGCCGCGAGGTCGACGATCTCTCTCCTGAGAAACTCAGGGCGCACAATGCTACGGGTAGCGATCGTGGCGGTGACCGGTGACCGCGTCATCGAGAACGGCACGAAGCTCCGCAATTGAAGCCTCGACGACGTTAACCGTGCTCATGTTGATACCACTAGCTGTAGTTGGATGATGCGTTAAAGCCGGCGCAGCACAATCTTGCGAAGTTCCTGAAACCAGAGCACGACCGAGGCAAGGCTGATGCAGACCACCCAGTGCAGAAGATCCATCGAGGCGGTGCCGAACGCAACTTGCAGGAAGGGCACCTCCACCACGGCGACCTGGAGGACCAGCCCGAGCACGATCGCACCCCACAGCCAGCGGTTGGCGAACAGACCATGGAACGCACTGGTGGTTTCGGATCGGGCATTGAGGGCGTTGAAGAGCTGGGCGAAGACGAGGGTGGTAAATCCTGCAGTCCGTGCAACGTCAAGGCTGTCGCGGCCCTCAACGAGCCCACCCGGCAAGAACACGTCGATCGTGAACAGGGTGACTACAGCCATCACCACACCGACAGAGACGATGCCGGCCCACATGTGGCGGTCGATGGTAGGTGCATCTAGCCGTCGCGGACGACGAGCCATCACGTCGTCGATCTCGGGGTCTACACCCATTGCCAACGCTGGGGTGGAGTCGGTGATGAGGTTGACCCAGAGGATTTGGGTCGCCAGCAAGGGCAGCACCAATGCCTCACCGCTTCCCGCGCCGAGGCCAATCACTCCGGCCCCAACGACTCCGAGGAACACGGTAAGCACCTCGCCGATATTTGAGGACAACAGGTAGCGCAGGAACTTCTTGATGTTGTCGAAAATCACCCGACCTTGGCGCACTGCAGCCACGATGGTGGCGAAGTTGTCGTCGCCGAGGATCATCCGCGAGGCTTCCTTGGTGACCTCGGTGCCGGTGATACCCATCGCCACCCCGATGTCAGCGGACTTCAGCGCCGGTGCGTCGTTGACGCCGTCACCGGTCATCGCCACGATCTGCCCGGTTGCTTGCAGAGCATCCACGAGGCGCAGTTTGTGCTGCGGTGACACCCGGGCATAGACCGACACCTCACCCACCATCTTCTGAAGGATCGTGTCAGTGCAGGTGTCCAACTCGGCGCCGGTGACCGCGCGACCGCCTGGCTCGATAATGCCCAGATCGGCGGCGATGTGTGTGGCCGTAATCGGGTGATCTCCGGTGATCATGACGACGCGGATGCCCGCTCGCCGCGCCTCGGCGATCGCCTCGGCTGCCTCTGCTCGCGGAGGATCAATCATGCCCACCACCCCCAGATACACCAGGTCGCGTTCGGAAAACTCGTCTAGCGCGCCCGGGCCATCCGTGGGGCCGTCGGCGACTCGGTAGGCAACCCCGATGGTCCGCAGGGCCTCGGCTGAGAGCCCGTCCACCTGATCCAGACACTTCTTTCGGACTGCTTCAGTCAGCGGGCGCGTGGTGTCCCCAACCTGAAGCATCGTGCAGCGACCGAGCAGAACATCGGGGGCCCCCTTGCTCAGAAGCAGGTGAGCGCCCTCGTCCTGCTCCTGATGCACGGTCGTCATCATCTTCCGCTCAGAACTGAACGGGATCTCGGCCCGTCTTTCGAACCGGCTCATCCTCGCGGTCGTGCCCGCCAGCTTGCGAGCTGCGACCAGAAACGCCGCCTCGGTGGGATCGCCCTGGATCTCCCATGTCCCCTCCCGCTCCGTGAGCTGGGCGTCGTTGGCGAGCGCGCCAGCGCCAAGAAGGAGCTGGACCTCGCGGTGGAGAGCCCCGGACGGCTCAGACCCATCAATTACGACTTCGCCCACGGGCTGGTACCCGACCCCCGTCACCTCGACACTGCCCGACGCCGTGACAACGCGCACCATGGTCATCTCGTTTCGGGTCAGGGTTCCTGTCTTGTCGGTGCAGATCACCGAAGCAGATCCCAAAGCTTCCACTGAGCTGAGCTGCTTAACCACCGCGTTGCGTCTGGCCAGGCGTTGTACTCCAATCGCCAGGACAACGGAAAGGATCGTCGGTAACCCTTCGGGCACCGCCGCCACCGCGAGCGAAACACCAAGGAGTAGGACAGTGACGAAGTCCTCCGGCTTGGTGACCCCACTGACCAACACGATCGTTGCCATCACAACGACAGCGATAGCGATCACGAGCAGACCAAGCATTTTGCTGATCTTGGAAATCTCAACCTCGAGCGGAGTTGGATCTGCTTCGGTCGCCTCAAGCATTTCGGCGATCGCGCCCACCTCGGTGGCCGTCGCGACACCCGTGACCACCGCACGACCTACGCCCTGCACAACACTGGTGCCCTTGAAGACCATGTTGGTCCGGTCGCCAATTGACACCGGCCCGGCCAGCACTGCCGCGTCTTTGGCGACCGCCTGGCTCTCGCCGGTGAGAGATGCCTCTTGGATGCTCAGGGCGGTCGCATCCACCAAGCGGGCATCCGCACCCACCGCATCGCCCTCAGTCAAGACCAACACATCTCCGCGGACGAGTTCGGCTGAGGGCACCGTCTGACGTCGCCCACCACGCAGCACTGTCGACGACGTTGCCGTCATGGTGGCGAGCGCCGCCACCGCGTTCTCTGCCTTGGCCTCCTGGCTGTAACCGAGAAGAGCGTTAAGCAACACGATGGCCGCGATCACTGATGCGTCGACGGGTACGCCCGCGCCGCCCGCCAGAACCCAGGCAAATAATGAGATCGCTACTGCGAACAGCAGCAAATAGATCAGCGGGTTCTGGAACTGCGCCAGAACCTTCCGCCACACTGGCACCGGCTTTTTCGCACGCAGCTGGTTGGGGCCGTCGATCGACAACCGCCGCGCGGCTTCCTCCTGCGACAACCCGAACGATAGGTCAACACCCAGACTGCGGGCGATGGCCTCGGCATCGACGACCGAAGCATCAGCAAGATCACTAGCCTGAGTCATATCGTTCTGCCAGCGGACGTGCGCACTCCCACCGCGGCGATGGCCGAGCGGCAGTTCGACCCCACGATGAGAGCTCCTTACCGATGTTCCGGAACCGTGCGGTCAGCTAACCCGCGGTCCACTCGGTCACAACATTATGGCGGCGATCCTGACGAAAGGGCAATGTCCATGGACCTAATCAGGTCGCGGCGGGGATGATCTGGTGCACGAAGCGCGCCTCCGTGATGATGCTCCGTCTCGCGAATACCCAGCGGCCGTCCTCGCGCACATAATCATCGTCGTAGCGGATCAGGAAGTTATGGCTCAGATCAAACGGCAGCCTATCGTTCTGATGGAAATCCTCGTAGATGTGGTGGGCAAGGCAATACACCTCGCCCGAGGCCTTGTCGCCGTCGAGGAAAACTTGTTGAGTCGTGACAGAGTGCAACGTCTTTGCGTAGCGCTTCAGCTGGATTTCAGGAATCCGCACGACATCTTCCAGCCCGCGGGGCGCCGATGTCCCGCTCTCGAAGACGATGTCCTGAGAGAACAATGCCCGCCATACCTCGACGTCGTTCTTGTCGAGCGCCATCGCGTACCGGTGTGACAGGTCTCGAATGGCTAGTTCATCCATAAGGTCGGAAATCGAATTCACGGCACCACTCTCTTTTGATTCGGAAAACTGCGCTTTCTGAAGCGTCGTCAGCACCCTACCAGCCGCCTCTTTTGCGCCCTTTCTTGCGGTAAAGAAACCGGAAAGAAGGGGGCGATACGCTTCCGATCGACGAGCACGCGTTCGGCAGGGTGCACCCCATTATGGAAACCAAAAACCCCCACTTCCTGAGAAATACGGGGAAAGTAGGGGTTTTTCTGTGGCGGTACCGGTGGGATTTGAACCCACGGTGCGCTTTCACGCACACAACTTTTCGAGAGTTGCACCTTCGGCCGCTCGGACACGGTACCGGGAAAGAGTTTAGTACAGATAAAGGGGCAGTGCGTTCACGGGTTTCTGCGCATCCAGTTGAGAGCATGAACAATCAATGCGCCGACGAGACTAAGAGCTCCGACCGTGGCAGCAATGGGTGCGAGGCCCTGAATTCCTGTGATCAGCCCATAGTCCTCGACGTTGAGTCCGGTCTGGGAGTAGAGCTGCGAATAGGCCCACATCTGCCCCGCTACTCCGCCGGCAGTGACGACGACGCCCACGATCCACAGCACGTAAATCCATGGGTTACGGGCGAGACTTTTGCCGCGGCCAGCCGGGACAATTTCGGAAAGCGCGCCTCCCGCCCCCACATAGTGTGATTGCGGCGCAACGTCGCGCTGCTCTTCGCGGCCGGTCACTGCCGCGGCCGAATCCGAACCATCGTCTGATGCTCTGCCGGATGCTGGTGGGAGCGCGACGACGGCGTCTGCGGTTACAGCGCGGCGAGCATCCGCAGCTCGTGGTGGTGTGGGTGCGAAGCTTGCGCTGGCACGAGTCGGCGGCTGGCCGTGGGTGCGGGAGTACTGCGCGTCTGCTGCGTCATCCCGCAACGAATCCACCGTGCGTGCTGCCCGTACGGCATCCGACGACGCGCTCTGATTGCTTTCCGAATAGCCGCGCTGGAATGCGGGATCAAACCGGGGGTCGATGTTTTTGTTTCCCGTTGCCACAATGCTCCCTTGGTCGTTTTCCCATCGTAGGCATTCGTGTGCAACGATGCGCGCATTCCTCACCCAGCAACATATTGGGGCGTTACGCTGGAGTGATGAGACGACCAACGGCAGTCGACTCAATCAACAATGATTAGCGCTTTACATACCCCCATGGGTATGCTTTAAAGATGCCTACTGCGACCCCAGAACGCGCCCGCCGCATCCTCGTCATCGGAGGAGTCGCCGCGGGCATGTCGTTCGCTACCCGGATGCGTCGCCGTGATGAGCATGCCGAAATAGTTGTCTTTGAACGCAGCGGTCACGTCTCCTTCGCCAACTGCGGGCTCGCCTACTATCTGGGCGGCGTCATCACCGAACGCGAAAACCTGCTGCTGCAAACGCCCGCAAGTCTCGGCAGTCGCTTCGAGCTCGACGTGCGCGTCAACCACGACGTCACGAGCATCAACCCCGACCACCGCACCATCAGAGTCCATAACCAGTTCACCAACACAACCAGTACCGAAAGCTACGACGAACTTGTCATCGCCACAGGGGCAAGCCCCATCATCCCTCCTCTCCCCGGCAGCGATCGGATACTCCTGCTGCGCAATATCGAAGATGTGGATGCACTCGATTCCGCCCTGGGCGCGCTTGAGCCCAGCACCGCACATGTCGTCGTTTTGGGCGCCGGATATATCGGCATCGAGATGGCCGAAAATCTCATTGCTCGTGGACTCAAAGTCACACTCGTGCAGCTCGACGAGCACGTGCTCGGAACGTTCGACATCGAAATGATCACCCCGGTCGAAGAACACCTGCGCGCACAGGGTATTGACCTGCGCATCGGTACGGCAGCGGTCGCGGTGCACGACTCCACCGTCGAACTCAGTGACGGCAGCGCCGTCGCCGCAGACCTTGTCGTCGCAGCCGTTGGGGTGCGACCGGAGAATGCGCTCGCTGTGGATGCTGGGCTCACCGTCGGCGCTGCAGGCGGCATCCGGGTGAATACAGGCTACGAAACCAGCTCACCCCATATCTATGCCATCGGCGATGTTGCAGAAAAGAATGGCGCAATCAGTGGAGAGCCTGAAATTGTTGCTTTGGCTGGTCCGGCGAACCGTGATGGCCGCTACCTCGCCGACACCCTCGCTGGCGACCACGTGCACTCCAAGCCAGCACTTGGCACCGCAATCGTGGGCGTCTTCGACCTCACCGCAGCAAGCCTTGGCGCAACCGAGCGCACGCTGCGGGCAGCCGGCCGCGACATCCGCATCATTCACACTCACCCCGTTTCGCACGCCGGCTACTACCCCGGCGCCGAATTCCTCTCGCTCAAGCTCATTGTTGACGCCAACACCGACCTCATCCTCGGAGCCCAAGCAGTGGGACGTGACGGTGTGGATAAGCGGATGGATGTTCTCGCGACCGCCGCGAGCGCCGGACTCACCGCCAGCGCTCTCGCCGACCTTGAACTCGCCTACGCCCCGCAATACGGTTCAGCTAAAGACCCCATCAACCACCTTGGTTATGTCGCCAAGAACCTGCGCGACAACCTCAGTGCGTCGATTCAGTGGCACGAGATCGATGCCGAACTGGCGGCAGGGAGCCTGCTGGTGGATGTTCGCACCCCTGCCGAATTTGAGAGCGGCGCCATCCCGCACGCCGTCAATATTCCGCTCGATGATCTGCGCGGCCGCCTCAGCGAACTCGGTGACAGCCGCGTGATCGTGCACTGCCAGGTTGGACAGCGCGGCCACACCGCCGTGCGCATCCTCAACCAGCACGGCTACGACGCCGTCAACCTTGACGGCGGCTACCGCACCTGGATTGCGGCGACCCCCCGAACTAGCCACCCCACCCCTAAGGATCGAATGATGAACACCATTAGCACCAAAGCTCTCTCCGAACTCACGAATCCCGTAATCATCGACGTGCGCGAACCCTTCGAATACGTTTCCGGGCATGCGCCTGCCGCAGCGAGCATTCCGCTCGGCGAACTTGTTGCCCGCGTCGAAGAAATCGACCGCGACAACACCGTTTACGTTATTTGCGAAAGCGGAAGACGCAGCGGCCAAGCCGTCGAATGGCTCAGCGCTCAAGGCTTCGACGCCGTCAACGTTGAGGGCGGCACATCGGCATGGCGCGACTCAGATCTACCCGTGAAGAAGGAGAACTAGCGATGGCCGTCAACACAACACGCAACGATGTCGATTCCCCGACCGGCCACGACCCCGAAGCCATGCGCAAGGTCATGAATCGCCTCAAGCGGGCCGAAGGACAACTGCGAGCCCTCACTGAGTCGATCGGCGCAGAATCGAACTGCAAAGACGTGGTCACCCAGCTCGCCGCAGTAAGCAAAGCGCTTGACCGCGCCGGCTACATGATCATCGCCAACGCACTCAAGTCCTGCGCCGTCGATGATGCGGATGGCGAAGGAAGTCACGATGGAATGACAGCAGACGACATCGAGAAACTGTTCCTCAGCCTCGCCTAGTGATGGTGACGGAGGTGGTCGCGGTGCGACCGAGGTGGTAGCGGCCGCACTACCCACTCGCCGCTGTCAGTCGCCCCGCCTAGGGTTGGAACATGGCCCGAACTGTAAGTAATTTTCGCTGCACTGAGTGCGGCTGGTCGAGCATCAAATGGGTAGGCCGCTGCGGCGAATGCCAACAGTGGGGCACCGTGATCGACTCCGGCGAGGCCACCGGAGTCACCAAACGCGTCGCCACCGTCGCTGTTGCAGAGAAGAGTGCGGCACGATCCATCACCGAGATTGGTGCTGAGTCAGTGGCTCATTGGCCGAGCGGCATCAACGAGTTCGACCGTGTACTCGGCGGCGGCGTCGTGCCCGGGGCGGCGATTCTGTTGAGCGGCGAACCCGGCGTCGGTAAATCCACACTGCTCCTTGAGGTCGCATCGCGAGCGGCGGCATCCGGCCAGCGTGTGCTCTACGTCACCGCAGAAGAGTCGGTCAGTCAAGTACGGCTGCGCGCCGAACGCACCAATGCCCTGCACCCGTCGCTCTACCTCGCTGCCGAAACCGATCTCGGCACCATCCTCGGACAAATCGATCACGTTAAGCCGCAACTCGTGATCGTCGACTCGGTGCAAACCGTTGCCTCCGCCGCAACAGAAGGTATCGCGGGCGGCCCATCGCAAGTACGTGAAGTTGCCTCCACCCTCATCCGTGTCAGCAAAGACCGCAACCTTCCCGTGCTGCTCGTCGGTCACGTCACCAAAGACGGCAGCATCGCCGGGCCCCGACTGCTCGAACACCTTGTGGATGTCGTGCTGCAGTTCGAAGGCGACCGCCAGACCGCTCTGCGTTTCGTTCGCGCGCACAAAAACCGTTTCGGCTCCACCGACGAAGTTGGCTGCTTCGAGATGACCGGCGAAGGCATCGCCGAAGTCTCCGACCCCAGCGGTCTGTTCCTCTCCCACGCCCGCCGACCGGTCAGCGGCACCTGCGTCACCATCGCCCTCGAAGGCCGACGCGCGCTTCCCGTCGAAGTGCAGGCACTGATCGTCAAGTCGCAGGCTCCGCAACCGCGTCGCGTCGTCAACGGTGTTGATGCGTCACGAGTAGCGATGCTGCTCGCGGTGCTCGAGCGGCGAGCGGGGATTCCGCTCTCGGGATTCGACGTTTATGTATCCACTGTTGGCGGCATCCGAGTCACCGAACCGGGTGCAGACCTTGCCATCGCATTGGCCATTGCTAGCGCATACAAAGACAAGGCTTATCCCGCCGCAATGGCCGTGGTCGGTGAGATCAGTCTCGCCGGCGAGATTCGGCCAGCGTCCTCCGCAAAACAGCGCCTTGCTGAAGCTGCCAGGCTCGGCTTCGGCACCGTCATTGATTCCGAAGCGTCGCACATTCGGGAAGCCCTAAGGCTGGCATTCGCCGGGGCCATCGACGAACGCGTCGACATCCCCGAGTTCTAGGCCCGAGTTCTAGCCCGCGCCCGCACACAGCAATGGCGGTCCGCCTCACGACGGGCCGCCATTACTCCACAATGCTGCGCTAGGTGCTCATTGCTCGTTGTTAGCTGTTAGCTGTTAGCCGAAGAGGGTCCAGAGGCCCCAGTCTTCTACGCGCCAGCTGATCCAGCCGTTCTCGCGCTGCAAGCTCACCAGAATCGAGTCACGCTGACCGTTATCTGGCTTTACTGCACGACACGTAAAGGTCTCCCCGATAAGCACCGGTGGAGTTGAGGGGCAATCGAGCTCAATATTTGCGCCCAGAGTTGCAGCTTGCGCCTCAACCGACTGTTCGATCTGGGTGCTGAAGGTCTGAGGAATGAGCGAAATAACGAGCCCCGGAAGAACAAGCATCCCGATGACAAGAGAAACAAGGGTTGCCGACCACGTAGCGATCGGTGCGATTCCCTTACCCGTTTCCCGCATCGTGCGGATGCCGCGAATCACCAGATAGACCGGTGCAGTAAGGAACGCCCATGCTGCATTCGCTGGTCGTTCGTGACCCCACACCTGCAGGAGCAGGTTGTCATAGGCTGCGAGACCAAGAACAACAACGTACGGCGCAATCCACACGACAAGCAGCAGCGGCAAGTTATCACCAAGGCCCGCATATGCAATCAAGAACATACTCGTCAACAACTGCACGAGAGGCAGTAGTGCGATGAGCCACACAGCGGCGTTGTAGGTGCGGTGTTGGCGAATCTCACGCTTCGGCGCTTCTTCTTCTTCGGCATAGGCGCTCAGCGTTGATGCCCCGGGCATCGTGTTTGCGTGGCCCGCGGCCGCCTTAGGAAGCAACTGAGGCTCGTTGGCCTCTTGGGGTTCTTCGAGCGGCGCCTCAAGCTCACGCAGTGTCATCGCGAGCAGTGGCTGTGCACTCAGTTCGTCATGAACAGGGGCGGTCTCAGTCTCGGGTTCGCTGCGAGTCTCCGTGACCAGATAGTCCTTGGAGTCACCGCGTTCGCGGTCCCGTTGGTCACGGCGAGACGGCAGTTCATCGACGTCGTCATCGTAATCGTCATCGGCAAAGGCCAACTTGGTTGTTGGCTGCACGACGATAGGGGCTCGAGCGTCTGAGGTGTGCTCAGTCCAGGCTTGGGCATCCCACCAGCGCAACTGGGGCAAACCCAGAGGGTCTGGGTACCATCCCGCTGGCACACCGAAACTGTTGTCTTCCACGTTGAACAGAGTAACTGTCACAGACACGGGATAGAAAGCCCTGTTTATAACATTGATGTTCTGGCTTAGCTGGATGTAACCCGAAAGAGTGCCGAAAAGGGGCCCAAATAGACCATTTCTGCACCTTTGCCCCCTGAACTGGGACGTCTACCTGACGGTGGCCGAATGCCGAAAGCTAACCCGGTGGTGACACAACCGGGCCCGCACTCACGAGAGTGTTAGGGCATCCAGAATGTCATCGGGTGACGCCTGCATGGTGTGCGGGCCAGCCACGTCGAACCAGACCGATTCCAAGACTCCCCGATTGGTCTCGAGGAAGCCCCGCAGATCATCTGCCCCATAGGCGACGACCTGATGGTCGGTCTCTTCGGGCAGCATCGCAACGTACGTGTCGACCGAGGAAAACAGCAGGAGCATGTACTTGTCGGCATCCCCGCGACGGAATACTCGCACTTGAGCGTCGCCTTCGTTGCCGTCGCTGAGCATCGGGACAATGACTCTGTCATTGCGAAGCGCGAGGGCTACCGCAACGGGGTCTCCAGTCTCCAATGCTTGGGCAAGCATGGGGGAGCTAAATTCGGCGCTCTGCGCCGCCGAGGAAGAAGAATCCATGATCAATCCTGGCTAGTTCAACAAGAACTGCTTGGTACTTTCTGAGGTGACGTCTCCCACAGAGACTCCGAGATGGTAGCTCGCGCCGTCAGCCGTGACCACGGGACGATCAGACTCGCACGTGTCGGTCGCGGAACGAGTGCGATCCCATTCGATAGAACTTGACTGCACGGGAACGCCGGGCTGCAATATTACGGAACGCGCCTCCCCTGCCGTCTGGCAGTGCTTCGAGTTCCAAATTTCGTCGCTACCGCTAGTGATCACAAACTCTTGGATATCGCTGCCAGCATCCACAACACACGGCTCAGTCATGGTGCTTTTGAGTGAGAACGATAGTTGCGGCTTTTGGCCTTCACCGTAGGTGGACGCATCCGTAATTGCTTCAAGCGTGAGCTTGGCAGGGTCGCAGACTACTGAACCGCTGGAATCGGTGGCAGCGGGACTGTTGGACTCTGTACCGGCCGTCTCGGCTGGCGCAGACGTATTGGGGTTAGAGGAAGCTTTCGGCCCAAAGACGATCAACAGAATGATCGCGATCACGGCAACGAGCCCTAACCCGACGATCAAGCGTCGGCGCCAGTAGACGCTGCTTGACTGCGGGCCGACTGGATTCCGAAACGTCGACATACCGTAAGGCTAAACGTCTCAGGCCGCTAAAGGCGTTTCAGCATGCGCGTGTTGCCGAGGGTATTAGGTTTCACACGAGAAAGATCGAGGAATTCGGCGACCCCCTCATCGGGAGACAGCGACAATTGCGCGAAGACAGCGGGATCGACAAGCTCTTCGTTCACCGGCTCAAAGCCATGGCGGGTGAAGAAGTCGGTTTCGAAGGTGAGGCAAAAGAGTCGCTCTAGACCGAGCCTGTGGGCATCGCGCTCGATCTGTTCAAGCAGTGCGTGTCCAACACCCTTCCCCAGCCAGTCGGATGCCACAGCCAACGTTCGAACTTCGGCGAGGTCTTGCCACATCACGTGCAGGGCCCCGCATCCGATGACGGTGCCGTCTGCGGCTACCGCTACGCGAAACTCTTGCACTGCTTCGAAGAAGACGACGAGGTCTTTACCGAGCAGAATGCGTTCGTTTACGAACGGCTCAACGAGAGACTGAATTGTCCGCACATCGGCTGTCGTGGCAGGGCGAACACTGAATGGGGTCACGAAGTAAATGTACTGCTGCTGGCTCACAGCTCTGCGCGTTAACGAGGAAGTGGCTGAACCTGCACCGTGAGGTGCGGCCCAGCCACTTGTCGTTCGGTGTGAGGTTTAGGCCTCAACCTCAGCAGGTTCCTTTTCGGGGAGGCCCGGCTGGCGGCTCGTGGTGAACACGAACGTGTTGTCAATGAAGTCAACGTGCACGTGATCGCCGGCGTTGAGCTCGCCGTGCAGAATCTTCTCGCTCAGGGCGTCTTCTACCTCGTGCTGCACTGCGCGGCGGAGCGGTCGTGCACCGAGGGCGGGGTCGAACCCGATATCGATGAGACGCTCCTTGGCAGGAACAGTGAGCTCAACGGTGAGGTCGCGATCCATCATCCGCTCCGAGAGTCGCTTGATGAAGAGATCGACAATCTGCAACAGTTCTGGCTTGCTGAGCTGCGGGAACACGATGGTCTCGTCAACACGGTTGAGGAACTCTGGCTTGAAGTGCTTCTTGAGCTCTTCAACAACCTTGCCGCGCATGCGGTCGTAACTTGTTGCCGAGTCGCCTTCCACCTGGAACCCCATGGGGCCCGCGGTGATGTCCTTGGTGCCGAGGTTGGTGGTCATGATGATGACGGTGTTCTTGAAGTCCACTACGCGACCCTGGCCGTCGGTCAGGCGACCCTCTTCGAGGATCTGCAGGAGCGAGTTGAAGATATCGGGGTGAGCCTTCTCGATTTCGTCGAACAGCACAACGCTGAATGGCTTGCGGCGTACCTTCTCGGTGAGCTGGCCTCCCTCTTCGAATCCTACGAATCCGGGAGGGGCACCGAACAGGCGCGAAACGGTGTGCTTCTCGCCGTATTCGCTCATGTCGAGCGAGATCATGGCCGACTCGTCGTCGAACAGGAATTCGGCAAGCGCCTTAGCAAGCTCGGTCTTACCGACACCGGTGGGGCCGGCGAAGATGAACGAACCACTGGGACGGTTGGGGTCCTTGAGTCCAGCACGCGTGCGGCGGATGGTCTTGGAGAGAACCGAGATGGCTTCCTCTTGACCAATGACGCGCATGTGCAGTGCCTTCTCCATGAAGATGAGTCGGCTGGATTCTTCTTCGGTGAGCTTGAACACGGGGATGCCGGTTGCTGCTGCCAGAACTTCGGCAATCAAGCCTTCATCCACGATTCCGCTCGCACCAACGTCGCCCGACTTCCACTGCTTCTCGAGGCGCAGGCGCTCTCCGAGCAGTTTCTTTTCTTCGTCGCGCAGGCTGGCGGCCTTTTCGAAGTCTTGGTCTTCGATTGCGCCCTCTTTTTGGCCACGGACTTCGGCAATCTTGTCGTCGAATTCACGCAGCTCGGGGGGTGCAGAAAGGATGGAGAGTCGCAAGCGTGCGCCTGCTTCATCCAGAAGGTCAATTGCCTTGTCTGGCAGGAACCTGTCGGCCACGTAGCGGTCGGCGAGGTTCGCTGCGGCAACAATGGCACCGTCAGTGATGGACACCTTGTGGAAGGACTCGTAGCGGTCGCGGAGCCCTTTCAGGATGTTGATGGTATGCGGCAGGTTGGGTTCGTGCACCTGCACCGACTGGAATCGACGCTCGAGAGCAGCATCTTTCTCGAAGTGCTTGCGGTACTCGTCGAGAGTGGTCGCACCGATCGTCTGGAGCTCGCCGCGGGCAAGCAGCGGCTTGAGGATGGAGGCAGCATCGATGGCGCCCTCGGCCGCTCCAGCACCAACGAGGGTGTGGATTTCGTCGATGAAGACGATGATGTCGCCGCGAGTGCGGATCTCTTTGGTTACTTTCTTGAGTCGCTCTTCAAAGTCACCGCGGTAGCGGCTTCCGGCGATGAGCGATCCGAGGTCGAGCGAGTAGAGCTGCTTGTCTTTCAGTGTCTCGGGTACCTCACCGTGAACGATGGCGAGGGCGAGTCCTTCAACAACGGCGGTCTTACCCACACCGGGTTCGCCGATGAGCACTGGGTTGTTCTTGCTGCGGCGGGAGAGGATCTGCATGACGCGTTCCATCTCCTTCTCGCGGCCGATTACGGGGTCGAGCTTGCCGTCACGTGCCGCCTGAGTGAGGTTGCGGCCGAACTGGTCAAGAACCTGCGAACCCTTGTCGGGCGTCGCGTCGTTTCCGCCAACGGCAACAGCCTCTTTGCCTTGGAAGCTACCGAGGAGCTGGATGACCTGCTGACGCACCTTGTTGAGGTCTGCGCCCAGCTTGACGAGAACCTGGGCGGCAACGCCTTCACCCTCGCGGATGAGGCCCAACAGGATGTGCTCGGTGCCGATGTAGTTGTGGCCGAGTTGCAGCGCTTCGCGCAAGCTCAGCTCAAGTACCTTCTTGGCACGGGGCGTGAAGGGGATGTGGCCGGTCGGCTGCTGCTGACCCTGACCAATAATGTCTTGCACCTGCTCGCGCACAGAGTCGAGTGAAATGCCCAAAGACTCGAGTGCCTTCGCGGCGACTCCCTCGCCCTCATGGATGAGGCCAAGCAGAATGTGCTCCGTGCCGATGTAGTTGTGGTTGAGCATCTTGGCCTCTTCTTGGGCCAAAACGACTACCCGACGGGCGCGGTCGGTAAATCTCTCAAACATCTCTTCACTCCTTTGATACCGCTACGAATTCGGTACCCATGTAAAGAGAGTAACCAGTGAAATGGTGAAATAGTCCGGTGTTCGCCCTAGGCGTGACGGTCTACGGCTAGCGCTCAGGGACGCAGGCACCTGGGCCTGCGCCGTCTAAGAATTCTGCACCAGTGGCGAGCACCGCTTCGAAGAATTTTTGATCATCGCTCGACTCATTGACGGTGCCCTTGCACGTGGAGGTGTGCAACTGAAACTGCTGTTCTCCAGCCGCATACCTGACGTTCAGGTTGCTCACCGGGGTTGCTTGAGCCGCGGCTAGGAGAGCGTTCTCCCAATCGGCTTCGCGATATTCGCGGTGGCTGATTAGAATCTCTGCGAGCGCCGGCTTGTCGAGCTGTGGCTTGTTCCACATCAGCAGCACGCCTTCGGGGTATTCAAAGTCTGGCGCCGGGTTCTCCGGGACTGCCGAGAAATCGATCAGAGGGATGGTGCCGCGGATCCCGTCAAGCAACTGCACAAGGTCGGCTGGCGGCAGGTGCGGATAGGACCGCATCCCCGCAAATTCCCAGATCGTGGGGTTTTGTGTCTCGTCGTGCACGGCATTGAGTGCTTCGACGTTCTCAATTATGAGTTCAGCGGTACGCCCCGCGTCAGCCTGTTCGGGTGCGCTGAAGGTGCGGTCGTAGGTCCCGGTAATGGCCGCCGGCGTCAGGGCCATCGATAGTTGGGTGCCGGTCGCGGTTTCTGCAGCCCGCCAGTATGCGAAGTCCTCCGCGAACTGTTCGTCGGAGTATCCGAAGTAGCTCCGGGTAAGCATGCTGTTGGTGTCCCCTGCGATTCGCAGTGTGAGTAGTGGCACCGCATTTGCCAGCTCGACGCTCGTGAAGGCCTCATGGGTCACCGTTGCGATCTCCCACGCTTGGTCTTTGGTGGACGCCGCGTTCACTGTCACCTGAAGTTGGGCCTCATCCCCTGACGGGCCATCGGAGGTGAAGTCGGATGATGCGGACTCAACACCCTCGATGCGCTCAAGCGCTGAGACGACATCCGCGAGCTTTCGCTGCTTTTCAGCATCTGCAGCCACGACCCCGAACACTTGGCCAGCATCGTTGACAAGCGAGCAGCCGCCGAGAGTGAGAGAAAGGAGCACGGCAGCGGCGACAATTGCGGCCGGACGTCGAGAACTCTTCATGATTCAAACTTACGCACTGGTGGGCGTTGAGGCCTGTCCCCGTTCGGGTTGAGCTCAGGGACGTGCCGCTCAGATCCACCCGTCTCGCAGCAAATGACGTCTGCTACTGCTGCGTCGCCGCTAGACCAAACCAAAGTTAATCATTCTGTAACGTTATGTAGCGGTGCTTTGGCCATAAGGTGTCGTTATGCAGGCCGCGTCAGGAGAATCCGCCAACCTTGATGAACTCACGCGTGCACTCGACCTCCACATGCTGCGCATCCTGGTCGCAATCAACGAAACCGGGAGTGTCTCCGCCGCCGCCCGCCGCCTAGGGTTCAGCCAACCCGCCATCACCCAACACCTCAAGCGCAGCGAAGCCCGCCTCACCATCGCGCTCGTCGCCCGAACACCGCGCGGTATGGAACTCACCGAAAGTGGCGCACTCCTTGCGCGTCACGCACCGCGCATCGACGCCGCAATTACCGCCGCCGCCAGCGACCTCACCGCGCACCTCGGCCTCGACCGCGGCTCCGTGCGGCTTGCCGCGTTTCCCGCCGCCGTCGCCAGCATCATCGCGCCACTACTTTCGCGCCTCGATCGCGAGTTTCCGGGCATCCATGTCGAATTCAGCGAAGCTAACCCGGATGCCGCCCTCAGCGCTGTAGCCGAAGGTCGCGCCGACATTGCGCTCGATTACCGCTATGCGAGTGACCACACCATCGCATCGAGCTCCCACACAAGTGCCGACGGACTGCGCTCCCGCTTCCTGCTCTCGGAGAACGTGCTCGCGATCGTTCCCCGCACCGAAGCCGACAAGTTGGGCGCGACCGCGAGCGTCACAACATTGCTCCCCTTTACGTGGATCGGCGGCCCGGCAACCTGCACCGAACAACTCGTCGCCGTCGCCCACACCCTCGACGAAAAGCCAAGCCTCCGCCACGATGTAACCAAGACCGATGCCGCACTCGCGCTCGTCGCCTCCGGAATCGGCGTGACCTTTCTCTCTGAACTCGCACTCGCGACCACCGCCCTCCCCGCCGAGGTCATCGCGATCGAACTTCAGCCCAAACTTCGTCGACGCATCTATGCGACCACCCTCGACGACACAGCCGACACCCCGAGCATTGCGGTCGCCCTACGGCTGCTCGCCATGCGTGAGGTGGCCCGGAAAACGAGCAGTGACCGCGCGGCACTATCACAGCACTCCCATCTTCAGCGCGCGAGATTCTCCTCACCACCATTCACTCATCCTGTGACCCTCACCGAAAGGCACGAACTGCGCATGAGAACTTCGAACACAACACTGGCCCGGGGAGCCCGGGCGTCAACGGTTGCCGTTGCCGCCTCCGCCCTACTACTCGCCGGCTGTGCCACCACGAGCACCAATACCGGCGACGGCAACATCGACACCATCACCGTTGCCCTGCCCGGATCGCTCTCCAGCCTCTATGTTGGCGCGGAGAGCGGCATCCTGAACTACTACATCGCCTCCATCACCCAGGAAGGCCTCGTGTCGTTGGATGCCGATGGTGCGCTCCAACCTGGCCTCGCAGAATCGTGGGAACAACCGGATGACCTGACCTACGTTTATGAGCTTCGTGACGATGCGATGTTCCAAGATGGCACCCCGGTGACCGCCGATGATGTCGTCTTCAGCTTGGAGCAGGCACGCGACGAAACCAGCTCACCCGGACTCTCCTACTACCTCGGAGGCGTAGACACCGTCGAAAAGACCGGCGACAGCGAAGTCACCGTCACCCTCACCGCCCCCGACTCTGCCTTCGCAAAGAACATGAGCACCGGTGGCGCAGCCTTCATCACGTCGCAGAAGTTCTGGGAAGAGAATAACGGCGAGGTCGGCACCAGCAGCTCTCTGCTACTCGGCTCGGGGCCCTACAAGGTCACCGAGTTCGTCCCCGACTCCCACGTGTACTTTGAACGCGTCGACACCTGGTGGGGCGAGCTTCCCACGGTGAAGAACATCGACGTGAAGTTCATCCCCGATGAGGGAACGCGACTTCTCGCGGCCCAATCTGGCGACATCGACATTGCCTTCAACGTGCCGCTTGCCCAGTCAACCCAGTGGGAAAACCTCGACAACATGCGCGTCGACTACGTCAACGACCTCTCGTACGTCGGCATGTACTTCAACACCACACTCGCCCCCTTCGATGACCCGAAGGTGCGCGAAGCATTCGCCCACAGCGTCGACCGCACCACCATCGTTGACAAACTGCTGCGCGGCCACGGAGAAGTAGCCACCGCCATCGCCACTCCAGAATCGCTCGGAAGTGTCTATAGCCCCGACGATGCCCGCGACCTGCTCGCGAGCATCCCGCAGTATGACTTCGACCTCGACGCGGCCGCGAAAGCGCTTGCGGCATCCGATCACCCGGATGGCTTCGAAACCGACATGCTGTTCCCCTCGACCGGACCCCAGCTCGGCTCTGCCGCGCAATCGCTCGCCGAGAACCTCTCCAAGATCGGCATCACCCTCAACGTGCGTGAAGTTCCTATCGAAGAGTGGCTTGCGAGCCTAGAACCCAACAGCAGCTACGGCGTAGGGCTGATGTGGTACTTCTCCACCCTCGGTGACCCCTCGGAGGTGTCGTCGTACATGCTCGGCGAGTTCAACATCTCAAACTACGAGAACCCAGAAGTGCTCTCACTGTTTGAACGTGTTGGTGCCGAGACCGACCCGGCGGCCCGCATCGACCTTCTCATTGAGGCGGAAGTTCTCCAGGCCGAAGACATCATCAACGTTCCGCTCTGGTGGGGACAATCAGCAACGGCATTCTCGAAGAACATCGAAATGAGCAACTACAGCTCATTCGCGTTCATCTCGTCGTGGCCCGCTACGCTCACCCCCGCTGGATAGTCAGTGATCTCAACCCCGATTGCACGCGCATCACGAGCACGGCCCCTCGGCCGCATGCTCGTGGTGCGTGTGCTCGGCACCCTCGGCATTCTGTTGGTGCTCTCCATTGTCGTATTCTCGATGCTGCACCTCGCCCCCGGCGATATCGTCAAGAACCTTCTCGGCAATCGACCATCATCACCGGATGCCGTAGCCGCGATTCGTGCGCAATATCATCTAGATCAGCCTCTCTACATGCAATACCTGATCTGGCTCGGCAACACCCTCACCGGTGACTTCGGTCAATCCATTCGTCTGCAGGATTCGGTATCGAATGTGATCGGCGCCCGCCTCGGTATCACCGCGTCGCTCAGCGGTCTTGCGTTTGTTCTCGCGCTTGTCGTCGCAATCCCGCTTGGTGTTCAGAGTGCTGTGCGTTCGGGCAGCTGGATCGACCGCTTCGCTACCGGCTTCGGCATCGTCGGGCTCAGCGCCCCCACCTTCGCCGTCGGCCTGCTCCTGCTCTACGTTTTCGCGTTCTACCTGCCAATCTTTCCGGTCTACGGCTCTGGGGATGGCGGACTCGACACTCTCTGGCACCTTGTGCTCCCCGCTATTACTTTGGCGCTTGGACTCGGGGCAATCATCCTCAAACTCACCCGCACGGCGATGCTGCGCGAACTCGAATCCGACTATGTAACCTTTGGTCACGCGCGCGGACTTCCCGATCGCCAAGTGCACATGATCGCCCTGCGCAACGCTGCCATCCCCATCGTCACCGGCGCCAGCCTCGTGCTGACCTTCCTCGTCGGCGGCACCGTGCTCGCCGAGACCACGTTCGCTTTGCCGGGCCTCGGCACCCTGCTGCAAGGCTCCGTGCTTTTCAAAGACATTGCCGTTGTGCAAGCACTCACCCTGCTCGTGGCGGTGACGATTGCAACAATCGCGCTGCTCGCCGACCTCGCCTACATCTTCCTCGATCCCCGCATCCGCGCTAAGGAGGGTGCACAGTGAGCAGCACCGAAGCTATCGCCCTCGCACAGGTTCCCCGCACGCGCCGTCGGCATCCCCTCGCAGTGTGGGCCTCGCTAATTCTGCTGGGCGTCGTGGCACTTCTGGTCGTGTTTGGCAATCTGATTGCTCCGGATGCCACAGCCCAGTCGATTCTCGATTCCCTCCTGCCACCGGGCAGCCCCGGCCACCTTCTCGGCACCGACGAACTCGGTCGTGACGTGCTCGCCCTGACGATCGCAGGAGCGTCATCCGCCCTCATCGGCCCGATCTGCGTCGCGCTAGGCTCGATGCTCATCGGAATCGTACTCGGCACCATCTCCGGCTATCTGCGCGGCCCCATCGACTTCATCATTGGCCGCTGGACCGACCTGCTCTTCTCGCTGCCCCTGTTGCTCGCCGCGATTGTCGTTGCCGGCGTTTTCGGTGCCGGCTATTGGATGACCGTGCTGCTGTTGATCTTGCTGTTCTCGCCCTCAGACACCCGCATCGTTCGTGCTGGAGTGATGGAGCAGGCCGCTCGACCGTTCGTGGAGGCAGCCCAAATGCTGTCCCTCTCCCGCACCCGCATCATGTTTACCCAAGTGCTGCCGAACGTGTCATCGCTCATCATCACAAACGCGATGCTCAATGTGGCTTTCGCTCTCGTCGCATTCTCCTCACTGTCATTCTTGGGCGTCGGCGTTGCTCCCGGAACCGCAGACTGGGGCCGCCAGCTCACCGATGGCCGAGCGATCATGGTCGACAATCCTGCCGCCGTGCTCGTGCCCGCACTACTCATCATCGGGGTTGCTTCTGCAGCAAACCTCGTCGGCGACTGGCTCGGGCAAAACTTGACCAGAACGGGGCGCTCATGACGCACGAACAAGTCGCCGTCACGGGCTTGACCATTGATGGCCCTGCCGGTGTCGTCGTCGCGCCCTTCGACTTCTCGATTGCTCCCGGCGAAACTCTTGCGCTCATCGGCGAATCGGGTTCGGGAAAGACACTCTCGGCAAAAGCCATCGCCGGGCTACTGCCCGCCGGGTTCAGCGCGCGCGGCACGATCGCTCTGGGCAGTGCCACGATCGAACTGCCGTCAACGGATGCCGTCTGGCGTGCCACCCGGGGCCGCCGAATCTCGCTGCTGCTACAGGATCCCTTCACCAGTCTGAGCCCCGTGCACCGCTGCGGAATCCAAATCGGCATGACAATTGATGCGGCAAGCGATCGTCAATTGAGCCGTAGCGAACGAACCGCCCTCGTCACCCAGCGCCTCGCCGAAGTGAACCTGCCCGCGGAAGTCGCCCGCGCCTATCCCCACGAACTCTCCGGCGGAATGCGTCAACGCGTTGCCATCGCCGCAGCCCTCGCCACCGACCCCGAACTACTGATCGCCGACGAACCGACCACCGCTCTCGACGCGAGCAACCAGGGCGAAATTCTCGACCTGCTGCGAGGTCTGCAACAAGCCCGCGGGATGGCCGCCCTCCTCATCTCCCACGACCTCGGTATGGTGCGGGGGCGGGCCGAACATGTGCTCGTCATGCGCGCCGGCGAAATTGTGGAGCGAGGCCTCACGAGCTCCGTGCTCAGTGCGCCTAGCCACCCATACACTCGCGCGCTCATCGAAGCCGACCCCTCCCTGACCGACCGCTCTGCCGGTGTCTCACACGCGGCATCCGACACCGCTAACGACCTCGTCGTTGTCACGGACCTCACCAAGAGTTTCGGCGACAAAACAGTGGTGCACGGGGTGAGCGTGACGATCCCTCGCGGGGAGACCGTCGGAATTGTGGGCGAGAGTGGTTCAGGCAAGACCACAATCGCGCGGTGCATTGCCGGGCTCGAGCGCGAAACCAGCGGCAATATCGAGTTTGACGGTCTTGCTCTGGCCCCCGGCCGCGCTTCGCGCACTCCAACGCAAATGCAGATCGTGTTTCAGGATCCCTACTCCTCGCTGAACCCCATGATCAATGTTGGGCGGTCGCTGAAGCTCGCGCTCAGCGTGGCGGGGCGTCCGGCATCCGATCTGCCAGGCCTGCTGAAACTCGTGGAACTACCCACAGAATTCGCCGGAAAACGGCCAGCCGAACTTTCGGGAGGGCAACGACAGAGGGTGGCCATTGCGCGGGCACTAGCGGTGCAACCTCAGCTGCTCATTTGCGATGAGTCAGTATCGGCCCTCGACGTTTCGGTACAAAAACAGATCCTCGATTTGCTCGCGAAACTGCGTGTCGATCTCGGACTCTCGATCCTGTTCATCTCCCACGACCTCGCCGTTGTGCGCCAACTCGCCGACCGCGTCTACGTGCTGCGCGATGGCGAAGTCGTTGAATCCGGAGCCTGCCAAGACGTGCTCAACTCACCAACCCACCCCTACACCCAATCCCTCGTCGCCGCCTCAATTCACGAAACGGCACCCCACTGATTTCGGTGCCACCGGCGACCGAAATCCCCTGAAAGGACCCCGTGGAATCTTCCACTCACACTATTGAGCGCTTCACCCCGGCAGCGATGCCCGCCAAATTACTGAGCGCTCTCGGCCCTGAGCGTGCCGAATTCTGGAAGCTCAATCGCGAGCCATACAACCCGCAGGTGTGGATGCTCGACTCACCGCACGGCGCGGCTGCAGCCCTCACCTCTGGTCGCCCCAATACGCGCTACACAAAAATTGTCGATCTCTGGTGTGAGGCCGGTGCCAGCGCAGAAGTACTCGTGGGCGAAATCATTACGGCATCCCAGCAGCGCGGTGATGCCTGCATCAAGTGGCAACTGGCTTCGGATACTGAACTGCCCGGCTTCGCGCTCGCCCTCGGTTTCAGTGAACTGCGTGAGCCCATCTCCTCGGCCGACGGCACCCGCGATGTGCGCGGATTCGTGAAGTGGCACAGCGAATGGCCACACCCCCAGTTGCGCTATTACGGGCAGACCACGCTCTTCACGTGTGGGGCTGTAGCCGCCATGACGGCGCTCACCCAGCTCGGACTCGACCCCTTCGATTCGACCGACGACGCCGATGCCCGCGAGCGCGAACTCGCCTTCTGGCGGGCAGCAACCAACTTTCCGGCCGTCGAACCCATCGGACTCGCCGTTGCCGTGCACGATGCGGTCGCCGCAACAGGCGTACGCCTCGAACTTCACCTCGACACCACTGAGCCGACATTGCTCGAAACGTATGAGGGCGACGAGCGCGTCTTTCGGGAGCAGCTGCAAACACAATCGCGGGCAGAGGCGGCGAGCCGCGGCATCCAGCAGCACACCCAACCACTCCCCATCGAAACGATCGTAGAGCGGGTGGCTGGTGGCGAGCTGGCACTGCTGCTGATCGAAGAAGAGCCCATGCACGACGCCTCAACACCGCACTGGGTTGTCGCCCACGCGGTGCAGGGTGACACGGTGCTAGTGAACGATCCGTGGATCACAGCGGAGCACGGCGAGACCTGGGTTGACTCCCACGATCTGCCCGTTTCGGTCGCGGTGCTCGACCAAATGGTTGCTTTCGGTGACCCCGCGTATCGCGGAGTGATTTTTATGGCACGCTGAAAATCACCTAGGTGAGGAACTTGCCGACTAGACCGCAGTAACCCGCAGCACGATCGCTTCGTCGGGGTGCAGCAACGGCACATCGATTCCCACAGAGTCGAGTACGACGCCCGGCAGTGTGATTTCACCGTCGACCCACCACGCCGGCGCAGTACCCGGGTAGGTCTCGGCGGGGGAACCCACGTCCACTGGGGCAATTCGATAGTTGCGGTGCGGGTCGAGGCCCGGCAGTCGGCGTGTGGGCCGCACCGAATCGCTGGGCGTCACAAGACAGGTAATCCAAAAAACACCATCGCTCAGATCGTGGGCGACCACACCGGTGACGATCGGGTCTTCACCGGTCTCGCCGCGCACTACTCGGCCCGAATGAATCAGAGAGCGCAACGCGCGATAGGTTCCCGCCCAGGTTCGCAGGGCATCCCGTTCGACTTCGGTTGTGGTGGTGAGATCCCATTCAATGCCGGAGTGCCCCATGAGCGCGGTCGCGAGTCGGAAGCCGAGCGAGAGCGAACGGCCCGAGGTGTGGGCGGGAGACGAACCGACATGCGAACCCAAGTATTCGAAGGGGACAAGCAGGTTGGTCCACCGCATGATCGAGAACCGGTCGTGGGCATCGTTGGTGTCTGACGGCCAGACACGCTGCACACGCTCAAGCACGCCCGCATCTACGCGGGCACCCCCCGAGGCGCACGATTCGATCTCGACGTGCGGGTACCGTTCGCGCAACTCGTCCATCAATCGGTAGGTGGCGTGCACATGCCGGTGAACAGAACCACCAAGCAGGTCACGGTTCATGTCCCACTTGAGGTAGCTAATCGCGTACTCATCGAGCAGCGCCGCAATTGCTTCCCGCACATGGTCGTGCGCGGCAGGGTTGTCGAGGTCGAGCACATACTGGTTGCGCCACGATTTGGGCAGTGGTCGGTCATCGTCCCGCAAAATCCATTCCGGATGCTCGCGCGCAAGCTCAGAGTCAAGCGAAACCATCTCGGGTTCAACCCACAGACCGAACTGCATTCCGGCGGAAGTCACGCGGTCAACGAGGGGTGCAAGCCCATTCGGCCAGGCCACCGGATCGACGGTCCAGTCGCCTAGGGCACGTGCGGCGTCGGTGCGCCCCGTCATCCAACCGTCATCGAGCACAAACCGTTCAACCCCAACTTCGGCAGCGGCGTCAACGAGGCCGGTTAGCTGCTCAACGTTGTGGTCGAAATAGACGGCCTCCCACGTGTTGAGGGTGAGCGGGCGCGGTGTCGTGGGGTGCGCGGGGAGATCTCGGAACCAGGAATGGAACCGCTCGCTGAGGCCATCGAGGCCGGCATCCGACCATGCGGCGTACGCCCACGGGCTTTGGTAGCTTTCATCGGTCGCAAGCCGCAGCTCGCCGGGGGCGAAAAGTTCGGCGGCGCCCAGTGTTGTGATGCCGAGGGCTGTGCGGTCGATCCACATGCGGGTGTCGCCGCTGGTGCCCAGATGGATTGCCCAGACTTCACCGTGGCGAAAGCCGAAATCGGGTGTTCCGGCAACGGTGAGGTAGGAATCGTCGTGACCGCGACGGCCATACCGTGATTCACGCAGCCAGGTGCCATAGTCGATTGCTGAACGCTGGGGCACGCGTTCTGCTGCCCAGATTCCGGTGAAGTCGAGTCGCTCTCGCGCCATCGGCGGCAGCGGAAGTGTTGTCGCGAGCGTCGAAAGCTCAAACGGCTGTGCGGCAGTGTTCGTGATGTGTGACCGGCTGCGAAGTACACCGCTGGGTGATAGCTCAAACTCGACGATGAGTCGCAGCGTTGCGGCATCCATCGCCGTGGTTGCGTCACCCGAGTTTGCACTAGCGCGTGATGTGGCAGCGTCGCTCAGTGTTATCGAAACACGGTGGGGCTTCGGATAATCGATGCTCTCGGTGTGCAGCATCGGCCGGCGAACTCGCCCGCCCTCTGTATCGTGCCGGCCTTCGAGACCGGGGATGCCAGTCCAGGCATCGGCAAGCAGGGGAACAATTCCCAGCCGCAAAGGTTCGTCGATTGAACTGGGGCCCACGGCGCGTTCGCGAGAACGAACCACGTCACTCAATTGTTGGGGTGAGAGTTCTCCGAGGTCGGAGCCCCAGTGCGTGATCGACGGCACGCCCGTGCCGCGGGTGTCCAGCACAAGGCTGGTACCCGCGGCACGGAGGTGAATAACGTCGTTCGTGTTATTCGTTGACAGCAATCGCGGCAGCCTTCATGGCGTCGATTGTTTTCTGCTGACCCGATTTCAGTGCATCCATGAGGGTGCCTGAACCGGAGATTGCGGCGGAGAACCCGTCAGCAACATCCGTGTAGGTCTGCGTCATTGTTGGTCCCCACGTGAAGTCGGGGTTGACCTGGGCTCCGGCTTCAGCGAACACATCGTAAATGTTCTGTCCGCCGTAGAAGTCGAGGCCCTCGGAGAATGCTGGCAGGTCTCCGCCAGCCTTCGTTGCCGGGTAGATGTTCGCTGTCTTGTTCATGCTCGTCAGCGCTTCTGGGTCGGTGTTCAGCCAGAGTGCGAACTGTGCAGCCTCGTAGGGGTGCTCGCTTCCCTTGAGTACTGCGGTGCTCGATCCGCCCCAGTTACCTGCAGCGGAGTCGCCAGCGTTCCACTGCGGCATCGGAGCTACAGCCCAGTTGCCTGCGGTGTCGGGTGCGCCACTCGTGATGGTGTTTGCACCCCATACTGCAGAAACCCAGCTCCAGACTTCGCCCGAGTTGTAGCCGTTGTTCCACTCGTCAGTCCACGGCGGAAGAGTTGCGACGAGGTCATCGTCGAGCAACCCCTGCCAGTATTCGGCAACCTTGGCCGACTCGGGGGAGTCGAGGGTTACATCCCATGCGGTTCCGTCGTTCTGGAACCACTGGCCGTCTGCCTGCCACACGAGCCCAGCGAAGGCGTTGATGTCGCTCTGTGAGAAGTTGGTGATGTAGCCACCCTCTGCGCGGATCTTCTTCGCTGCCTCAGCGTATTCGTCCCACGTGGTCGGGATGGCGATGCCAGCCTTCTCGAACAGGTCGGCGCGGTAGAACAAGGCTTCAGGGCCAGTGTCCTGCGGGATTGCGTAGACCGCGTTGTCTTCACCGAACGTCACTTGGCTCCAGGTCCAGTCAATGAACTGGTCCTGAGCATCCATGACCCCAGCGCAGTCGGCGATGTTAACAACACCGTCTTGCACGCGGAAGTTGGGCAGTGCGTCGTACTCGATCTGGCCGAGATCGGGAGCATTGCCTGCTTCGATCTGGTTGAAGAAGTTCTTGTACGTTCCGCCGTTACCGTTCGGACCGGTCTGAACCTCAACCTGGATGTCAGGATTCTTCTCGTTCCAGATTGCTACGGCATCTTCCATGCCGGGCAACCAGGTAGTGAAGTTGAGGGTTACCGGTCCCTCTGACGGAGCACAGGCTGCGGCGTCTGTGCCACCGTCTGTGCCTGCGCCGGATGAGCATGCGGAGAGTGCGAGCACGGAGACGAGCATCAGTGCTCCTCCGGCCCGACCTATGCGATTAGCCATGCGAGTTCCTTCCTAGTGATTGTTCGTGGTGCGGGGTTCCATCGGCGCGAACCGAGTGGTCTGTGGGGCGATCATTTGAGCGCGCCCGTTCCCAGCCCGCTGCGCCAGAAGCGCTGCAGGCCGAGGAAAGCGATGATGAGCGGGATGATCGAGAGCAGTGCGCCAATAATCACGAGCGCCCGAATTTCAGGAATCTGGCTGACTTGGCTGTTCCAGATGTAGAGACCAAGCGTTACCGGGAACAGCTCTTCGTCACGGAGCATGATCAGCGGCAGGAAGAAGTTGTTCCAGATCGTCACAAACTGGAACAGGAAGATCGTGACCATGGCCGGCATCATCAGTCGCGTTGAGACGGTAAAGAAGGTGCGGACTTCTCCTGAGCCGTCAATTCGCGCGGCCTCAACAAGCTCATCAGGAACGCTTGAACTCGCGTAGATGCGCGCCAAGTAGACGCCGAACGGGCTGACGAGGCTGGGGAGGAACACAGACCAAAAAGTGTTAGTTGCTCCGACCTGGCTGAAGACCAGAAATAGGGGTAGCGCCAGTGCGGTTGCCGGAACCAACACTCCACCGAGGATGATGTTGAAGATTGTCTCGCGACCGCGGAAAGCATACTTCGCGAGCGCGTAGCCGGTCATTGTGGCGAAGAGGGTAGCGATCGCGGCGCCAGCACCGGCGTAGAGCACACTGTTGAGCATCCACTGGAAAAAGAGGCCATCACGGTAGCTCGCGAGGTCGGCAATGTTCTGAAAGAGGTTGAAGTCAGCGAACCACAGTGGTGCCGAAGAAATGAAGTCGCTGCGGTCTTTCGTAGCCGCAACGAAAAGCCACCAGATCGGCACCAAGAAATAGAAGGTGCAAATGGCCATGACCAGCATGGCACCAGCCCGCGAGAACAGGCTTTCGCGCGGCCCGCGAAGCCGCTTCGCCACGGAAGTAGACTTCGCCGCTGAAGTAGTTGGGGCACTCATCAGTCAGCCTTTCGTTGAGTGAGCTTGAGCACGGTGAATGACAGCGCGAAAGTCAGCAGGGCAAGCACCACCGAGAACGCCGCTGCCAAATTCACGTTCGGTACTGATGCCGTCGAGTAAATGAGCAAGTTCGGCGTGTAGGTGCTAGTCACCGCGGAAGTGAAGCTCTTGAACACCTGCGGTTCGGCAAGCAGTTGTAGGGTTCCGATGATCGAGAAGATCGACGTCAGTATGATCGCGGGCGTCACCAGCGGAATCTTGATCGACCACGCTATTCGCGCCTGAGAGGCGCCATCGAGGCGGGCGGCCTCATAAAGCTCGCTCGGGATCGCCAACAGTGCCGAGTAAATGATGATCATGTTGTAGCCGATGAACACCCAGGTGACGACGTTGGCAATCGACCACAGCACCAGATCAGCACCCAAGAAGTTGATCTCACTCGTGACCGCCGTAAATGGCGACAGGTTGGGCGAGTAAAGGAAGCCCCACATGACCGCCGCGATTACACCGGGAACTGCGTAAGGGGCGAAGAACGCGAGCCTAAAGAAGCGCTTGCCCTTAACGAGCGGCGAATCCAGCAGCAGAGCCAACAGCAGCGCAACACCGAGCATGATCGGCACCTGCACGACACCAAAGCCGGCGACACGAAGAATGGATGCCCAGAAAGCATCGTCTTGGAAGACCCGTGCGTACTGCACGAACCCCCCAAACACCTCCGTCGGCTTACCGAAGGTTCCCTCACGCTCTACCGTAAGCAGCGACTGGTAGATCGCAACGAAGATCGGGATGATGTAGAACAGGCTGAACAGCACAGCGAATGGGGTGATAAAGAAAATCACCGCACCGCGGTTCTTGGACACCCCTCGCCTCTTTACCTGCTGTGGTGCTGTGGTGGGTTGAGCAATGCTGGTGTTCATCGCGTAGCTCCTTCTTCAACACTCAGGCGGATGACGCGAACGCCCCCGGCAGGAACAGTCACCGAACCCGCAATCGTTGTGTCTGTCAACAGCTCTTCGCCATCGACAGGGAAAGAAATGTCGTGGGCGCTGTGGTTAATGACAAAGCGGAAGCGTTCTGAGTCGTTCGACCGAGTGACCACCTCAACACCAGCACGAAGCTCCAGCTGTTCAACGCCAGCCTCGTCGAGCGCACGGCCCATCAGGTCAGCGAAACTTGGCTCGTCGAGCGCGGTAGCCACGTACCAGGCCGCTCCCGAACCGAAGCGATTGCGCGTGATTGCCGGCCCACCGGGCACTGGGCCGCTCGCGAATTCGGCGACGACATCCGCAGTGGTTGGTCGAACATGTTCTGCCCAGGTCGTGGCGTGTCCGCCGTCGCTGAGCACAAGCTGAGTTTCGGGCATGAGGGGGAAGAATTGTTCGGTCCAGACCCCTAGCAGCGCAGGGAATGCCCCGGGAGGCGTCTCTCCTGTGGGGTCACACCGGATGCCATCAGTTTCGTCAACGATGCCCGAGAAGAAGGTAACAACAGCGACACCGCCGGCCTCAACAAATTCGGTGATGACGTCGATACTGTCGTCGTCGACGAGGTAGAGGCTCGGAACAACAACAAGCTGGTAGTCGTTAAGTGCTGCGCCCGGCGCGACGACGTCTACGGTGACCCCGTTGGCGCGGAGTGCATCGTAGGCAGCGTGCACTTGCTCGAGGTATTTCACGTCTGTTGATGGTTGCGAGTCGCCCTCGGCGGCCCACCAGGATTCCCAACTGAATATTAACGCCACTGAAGCCTCGACCCGGGTGCCCGCGAGAGACTCGAGCGCGTGGAGTTTCGCACCCAGGTCGAGGGTCTCACGCCATACGGAAGTGTCAGTGCCGGCGTGAGGAAGAAGCGCCGAGTGAAACTTTTCGGCACCGTGTCGCGACGCACGCCACTGGAAGAAGCAGACGGTGTCTGCTCCTCTAGCGACATGAGTCAACGTATTGCGCAACATCTCGCCGGGCTGCTTGGCGAGATTGTGTGGCTGCCAGCTCACCGCACTGCTGGCCTGTTCCATGAGCACCCAGGGTGCGCCCTGCGCGAGACCGCGGGTGAGGTCAGCAGCAAACGACAGTTCGCTTACCGGATGCGATAGCCGGTGATCAAGGTAGTGATCGTTGGCGATGACATCCATTTCGCTCGCCCACTGCCAATAGTTTTGGCTGCGGATATGAGCGGTGACCATGAAATTGGTGGTGACGGGGATGCTGCTAACCGAGCGGAGCAGTGCCGCTTCGCCGCGGTAGTAGTCGAGCAGTTCATCCGAGCTGAAGCGTGAGAAGTCGATGCGCTGCGCAGGGTTTGTTGACGAGAGCGTCGCCCGCGGAGGAAGTATTTGGTTCCACTCGCTGTAGCGCTGGCTCCAGAAGGCGGTGCCCCATGCCTGGTTGAGCGCGTCAACAGTTGTGTAGCGGGCGCGAAGCCATTCGCGGAACGCGGCTGCTGAGGTGTCGCAGTAGCAGTGCGCGTTGTGGCATCCCAGTTCGTTGGAGACGTGCCACAGGGCGAGCGCTGGGTGCGAGCTATAGCGTTCGGCAACTTTCGCGACGAGGCCCAATGCTGCAGAACGGAACTCGGGCGAGCTCGGGCACCAGGCTTGGCGGCCGCCAGGCCAGCGGCGAGTGCCGTCGGCTGCGGTGGGCAAAATTTCGGGGTGGAGGGTGGTGAGCCAGGCGGGCGGTGATGAGGTTCCGGTGCCCAAATTGACGCGGATGCCCGCAGAGTGCAGCAGATCCATAATCGTATCGAGGCGGTCGAAGTTGTACTCTCCCTGCCGCGGCTCAATTTCTGCCCAACCAAAGATGTTGATTGCGACGAGGCTGACGCCGGCTTCACGCATGAGCGCGACATCCTGGTGCCAGACGCTTTCCGACCACTGCTCGGGGTTGTAGTCACACCCGAGCACCACTGAATCGGGTGACCAGCTCGCGGCGCGATCTGCGCGGGATGTGGTCACACGTGCCTCCTTTGGCATCTGACTCGACTGCTTGTGCTCTGAGTCTTTATTCTGCGGACGTTTTTCTGTGAACGTGCACAGAATCTGCCCCGAAAGAACCTGCGTGGTTTTCTGGGAGCGTGCACAGACTATGCGAGCCCTCATCGACGTGTCAAGCGTTCGGCGTGTCTGGGAGCGTGAACAGTCCCGCAAACTCGGGCAACCCACACACCGCTGCGAGCGCTAGCATGGAGCCATGGCAACCCCACGGGCTCGGCAACGCCGCGCGACAATTTTCGATGTCGCAGCAGAAGCGAACGTTTCCCGCGGCACCGTCTCGCGACTACTCAACGGTGAGCCCTACGTCTCAGACTCTGCCCGCGATGCAGTCGAGAAAGCGATCGCCAAAGTCGGTTACGTGCGCAATATGGCCGCCCGCAACCTCGCCACCCAGCGCTCCAAGGCAATCGCGCTCATCGTGCACGAACCTCACTCGGTATTTCTCGAAGACCCCAACATTGGTGCGATTCTGCTCGGCACTAACGAGCGACTCTCCGAAGCCGACTATCAGCTTGTGTGCCTCATCATCGGATCCGACCGCGACAGCACTCGCATCGCCGAATACCTGCGCGGCGGATTCGTCGACGGCGCCGTCATCGTCTCGGCACGCGAACACGATCCCATCGCCGACGCCATCGCCCACATTGGTCTTCCCGCGGTTTTCGTTGGCCACCCCGAGAGCGCCCCAGAAATGCCCTACGTGGGCATCGACAACCGCAGTGCCGCGCGCGATATCACCCGCGAACTACTTGCCACCGGTCGCAAACGCGTGGGAATGATTGCTGCCGCCCTCGACCGCGACTCCGGTAGCGAACGACTGGCCGGCTTTCGGGATGCTATGGGTGACGACTTCGACGAAAGTCTGGTTGTCGATTTTCCGCTCTACTCCCGCACCAGCGGCGTCGAGGGAATGGAAACCCTCCTCGAACGCGCTGGCGACATTGATGGCGTGTTTGCGGCATCCGATGCTGTTGCCGCTGGCGCGATGGATGTGTTGCGGGAGCACGGGCGATCGGTGCCGGGAGATGTCGGAATCGTCGGCTTCGACGACAGCGACTGGGCGCTTCGGTGCCAACCTCAGCTATCGACGGTGCGACAGCCTGCCGACTTGCTCGGCCGTGAGGCGGCGTCGATGGTGCTTGAACTGGTAAACGGCCTCACCCCGGAGTCGCCGGGGCGAATCTTGCCCACCGAGATCAGATTACGCGGTTCCGCTTAAGACTGCGCGGTTCAGCTTAAAGCTGCGCGGCTCAGCCTGCGACTGAGCGGTTCAGGCTAGGGCTGTGTCGTCGCGTCGACGAGAGCCGCAGCCTTGGCGCGCTCTTCTGCCTCGATCTTGGCGTAGCTGGTGCGCTCGGTGCGGTCGGAGCGAATGATTGCCGCCATCACGATCCAAAAAATCACCCCAACAGCAATTGTGGGCACGACGGAGAAGATCGCGTTCGACCAGAATTCTTGAGGCACGTATTTAGCCTAACCGTTCAGCAGCGTGACAATGGCGATGAGTACAACAAGTCCCACGAGAGTCACAGTCATGATGAGCCGCGACGATTTGCGGTCCACTACTGCGCCTTCACGAACATGCCAACGATCCCGGTAGCAATCATGAATACACCAGCACCGGTCACCAGAATCCACAGCGTAACGCGCAGGGGCGTGATCGCTGAGGTCTTGCGGGGTTCGATCACCACTGCTACTTCACCAGCGGGAAGAGAATTGTTTCGCGAATACCCAAACCGGTGATCGCCATCAACAGGCGGTCGACACCAACACCGATGCCACCGCTCGGCGGCATGCCGTGCTCGAGCGCACGAAGGAAGTCTTCATCGAGGCGCATCGCTTCAACATCGCCCTGACTAGCCAAGAGCGATTGCTCAACAAAACGTTCCCGTTGGATGACCGGGTCTACGAGCTCCGAGTAGCCGGTTGCCAACTCGAACCCACGAATGTAGAGGTCCCACTTTTCAACAACACCCTCGATGCTGCGGTGGTCACGCACGAGCGGGCTCGTGTCAACCGGAAAGTCCATGACGAAGGTAGGGCGGTCGAGTCCCGGCTTGACGTAGTGCTCCCACAGCTCTTCCACGTACTTGCCGTGGGTGGGTTGGGTGACCTCGATGTCGACGGCATCGGCAAGCTTCTTGAGCTCGTCGACAGGCATCTGCGGGGTGACGCTGAGGCCAGCCGCTGCGTTGAGCGAGTCATACATCGAGATGCGTGCCCAGTCACCGCCGAGGTCGTACTCGGTGCCGTCAGCGAGCGTAACGAGCATCGAGTCGGCCACAGCGAGAGCCGCATTCTGCACGAGCTCCTGGGTGAGGTCAGCCATCTGGTTGTAGTCGCCGTAGGCCTGATAGGCCTCGACCATGGCGAATTCGGGTGAATGGGTAGAGTCGGCACCTTCGTTGCGAAAGTTGCGGTTGATTTCGAACGCGCGCTCAATGCCACCAACGACGGCGCGCTTGAGGAACAGTTCGGGCGCGATGCGAAGGTACAGCTCAGTGTCGAATGCGTTGGAGTGGGTCACGAACGGTCGAGCGGATGCCCCGCCGTGCATCGTCTGCAGCATCGGTGTTTCGACTTCGAGGTAGTCGTGCTCGGCGAATGTTGCGCGCAGGCTCGCGTTGACCTTGGCCCGGGCACGCACCGTGAAACGGGCCTGCTCACGAACAATGAGGTCGAGGTAGCGGCTGCGAACACGCTGTTCGTCGCTCAAGTCTTTGTGGAGGTTGGGCAGCGGAAGCACAGCCTTGGCCGCGATCTTCCACTCCGTGACCATGACCGACAGCTCACCGCGACGACTAGAGATGATCTCACCGCTGACGAACAGGTGGTCACCGAGGTCGACGAGCTCTTTCCACTGCGCGAGGGCGTCTTCGCCAATCTCAGCAAGTGAAACCATGACCTGGATGCGCTGGCCGTCGCCTGCCTGCAACGATGCGAAGCACAGCTTGCCGGTGTTGCGAAGGTGCACAATGCGGCCCGCAAGCCCCACAATGTCGCCGGTAGTGTCATCCGCTTCAAGCGAAGGATACTTGGCTCGCACAGCAGGAATGCTCGTGGTGATCGCTACGCCTACCGGGTACGCCTCGGCACCAGAATCGATGAGTCGCTGACGCTTCTCAAGCCGAACAGCTTTCTGTTCAGAAACTTCGGCCTCGGTGGGATCTGGAGCGTTTGCGGCGTCATTCACGCCTTCAATCGTAGCCGGGATGGAACTACCTCGCCGCGCCCCAGAATCAGCCCACAAACTACCCGACGTAGAGCGAAGAGTTGTCGATCAGACGGGTGTCTCCGACACGCGCGGCGACGATTGCCGTTGCCGGCCCACGGAAGCCATCAGGCACCGGCATGAAGGTGTCAGTGTCGACAACCGAGAAGTAGTCGAGCTCAGCCCGTGACTCCCCCATGAGTGCACCCTGCGCTGCCGCAATAACAGCATCGAGGCCACTATCGGCAGCCGAGGTCGCCGCCTTCAGGGCGGTCGACAGAATGGTCGCGGCTTCCCGCTGGCTGGCATCCAAGAACTGGTTGCGGCTCGAGAGCGCGAGTCCGTCGTCTTGGCGAACGGTTTCGATAATTTCGAGGCGAACCGGGATGTTGAGGTCGGTGATCATGCGGCGAACCAAGAAGAGTTGCTGGGCATCTTTCTGGCCGAACGTCACGAAGTGCGGTGAGGTGATCGCGAGCATCTTGGCAACTACCGTGAGCACGCCATCGAAGTGACCCGCGCGGGCCTTACCTTCGAACATAGTGCCGATCTGGCCCGCAGAGATTGTGGTCGAGGTCGGCCCCTTTGGATACATTTCTTCGACACTGGGAGCGAACACGTAGGGAACACCGAGCTCGCCCAACAAATCGAGGTCGACATCCATGGTGCGCGGATACTTGTCAATATCCTCGTTGGCACCGAACTGGGTCGGGTTGACAAAGATCGACACAATGCGCACATCGGCAAGCTCGGCCGCGCGCTCAACGTGAGCCACATGCCCCGCATGCAACGCACCTAGCGTGGGAGTAAGGGCGATCGTTCGACCAGCAGCACGCTCATGCATCGCCAGATCGCGCATGCCCGCGACGGTCTCAATAACTTGCGGGCGGGAGTGTGAACTCACGAGGGATCCTCCTGTGAATGGGGCCTCGAATCGGGGTCGAACGAGGAAAGGTCGATCGTAGTCGCAGTTGCGCCCGCGAGCGCACTTTCCACCGACGACCGCAGCAAGGGGCCCAACACTCGGGCAGGATTTTCGACCCCGACGTTCGCCAGCAAATCGAGTGATTGCCCCACAATTGCGGCCGAAAAACTGGTAGCCGTACTGACAGCCTCAGCCCAAGCGGCGCGCTCATTTTCCGCGACCACAATCGGCTCAGCACCCATCTCGACGACGAGAGCCTGAGCGATCGGCAATACCGGTGTCGGCGCGCTCACGGCGCAGTACGCCTCATGCAGCCGGGTGAGGTCAAGGCTTGTTCCCGTGAATACCATCGCCGGATGCACCGCCAAGGGAATTGCACCAGCAGCGAGGGCAGGAGCAAGCGCTCCATAACCGAGTCCCGGTGCCGTGTGCAGCACGAGTTGTCCCGGCTGCCACACCCCGGCAGCGGCAAGACCACTGGTAAACGACTCGATCTCCGACTCGGGAATCGCCAAAATTACGAGCTCGCTTCGCTCAACAAGGGTGGGGATGTCGAGCACAGGAACGTCGGGCAAAATCGCGCTCGCACGCTCCAGGTTTCGCTCGGACGTCGCCGCGATCCCCACGATTGCGTGCCCTGCCCCGGCGAGCGCCGCCCCAAGAATCGGGCCCACCTTGCCGGCGCCGATGATGCCAATGCCGAGTCGGCCTGCTGCCTGTGCCACTACGGGGTTGCCTCCGGGGTTGCCCCTGAGTTTGCCCCAGGGGGTACCTCCGGGGTTGCCCCAGGGGGTACCTCCGGGGTTGCCCCAGGGGGTACCTCCGGGGTTGCCCCTGAGTTTGCCTCTGAGTTGTCGGCAGTGCGCTCCGTGCTCCCACTGCGCCAGCGATGGCTCGTATCGACGCTGGCGGACTGCACCGCAGCATGCGAAACTTCGGTGAAGAATGCGATGACATCACTGCGCTCCAAGGCGCCAATGGTCGCCGAGATCGGGCCGGCAACGGTGTGCACCCGCAATTCCGCGAGACGCATCCGACGCAGAAGCGGGCCTTCAGCCATGCTGACACTCTGCATGCGCGCTTGAGGAACGAGCACAAGTGAACGCCAGATCGCGCCCTTGCGGAGAGCAACAGCATCCGAAATCATGACAAAACCGTTGCGGCGCCATGAGAACCAGCGCAGCACGGCGGCTCGCTTTGGCGAAGTCACGTAGGCGTCATCATGGGCACCAGCGGCGAGCCCAGCTTCGAGCAACTCGCGCGATTCAGCATCGGCGAGGCTCGGCAGAATCAACTGCAGCACGCGGTGCACGTCATCCATATCCCCCACGGGAAGCAGTGTGGTTTTCGCATTCGCTTGACCAGAGCTTGAGGCCTGCGAAGCAGTATTAATCTTGATCTCCCACCACCCGGCCAGCCGCCAGAGAAGCGGCTGAGAAACCTCGACGGCGTGAATGCGGCCCGGAGGCAACGTCTCATTGGTCGTTGAGAGCAGCCCGTAGCCGACACGGATACCGTCTTGGGTTGAGGCGATCGAATAGCGCAGAGAGCGGGTCAGCCGGGAGAGGAGGTAACCAAAAAGTCCGAGCACGCCTGGCAAAAATGCGAACAACCAGAGGTAATCACCGGAGATCGAAATCGTTACGATGATGCCGATAGCAACCGCGACCGCGATGATGGTTGCTTCACTCAACACGAGCGAACCAATCAGTCGGGGAATTCGGATGCGCACAATCGACTCTGGCGGCGCCGCATCCGGGTCGAGCTCGGGAGCCAAAAACTCGTTCACTCGCTGCTCAATGAGCCCACCCTCAGGGCTCGCAGCTGCTTCGGATGCCTCAACGGCGCGGGTTCCCGAAGCGAGCTGCAAGATCGCGCGCCGCAAATTGTCTGCTCCGCGGGAGCCAAGGTATGACAGCTCAACATTGGCGTCTTGACCGGCCACGTTTACCTCAAGTTTGGCCGCGCCAAACAGACGGGCAACAAGTGGACGCGAAATATTGATGCCCTGAATACGGTCAAGCCGACCACGGCGGTTGGTGCGGAACAGAATGCCGCTGCGCACCTCGACAACTTCATCAGTGATGCGGAAGGTGTGCATCCGCCAAGAAAAGTAGAACCCCAGTACGCTCAGAACGAGAACCGCAAGCACAATCAGGACTGCCGGAATCAACAATCCAAACTCTGCAAGTTGAGAGAACGGATCAAACTCATTGCGGCTGTTGAAGAGCGTCTCGATAAAGAAATCGCGCGCGTTCACAATGATCACACCGATGATCGCCAAGAGCGCGATGCCTCCCCGCAGCAGTGGGGTTGCGGGATGCAGCCTGTGCCATTCGCCGTCGGCGAGGCGCTGAGCTTCAGCCGGCAAACTGCCGACACTCGCGGCGGGTGCTACCGACTCGTTCGCGGGGGACGCGTTCGCGGTGTGATCGTTCGCGGGGAGCTCGCTCACAACCCGGCCCTGCGACTCTCTGCCAGCGCAACGAGTGTGTCTCTCAACTCCTCCGCGTCCTGCTCGGGCAAACCAGGAATGACCACACCGGTGGATGCCGCAGCAGTCACAAATTTGAGTTCGCTCAGCCCCACAGCACGATCGAGGGGTCCGCGGTTAATGTCGACGAGCTGCATGCGACCATAGGGCACAGCAACCACGCGTCGGAACATCAACCCGCGTCGAAACACCAGGTCATCGGCACGCAGCATGTAGCCAATGGCGCGCACGCGTCGCGGGGTGAGAAGGATGTTGATGAGGAAAATAATTCCCAGTGAGATGGGGATAGCCGCTAGCCATTGAATACCCGAGATAAAGGTGGGGATCGAGCTTGCGGCCGAGAGAATCAGCCCAAAGATGATGAGGCCAACAACCTCAACGACCACGTATTTGCGGGAAACTCCGCGCCACTCGGTGTCAGGTAGGTCCAGTCGCTCGGTCACGCTGCTCCTTGGGGGTCCATCGGATTCTGCGACGATGAATCTTCATCGTCGGGCGGGATCGTGCACAAGTGTTCGGCAACGAGTCCTGCGATCAGTAACCCTATCGCGGCGCCAGAAACGACCAAACTAGCCGTAATGGTTCCCGCTCCAGGCGAGACAGTGCGGCTCAGCAAGTAGACGGCAATCGCTACAGCGGAGCCGCCGAGTAGCGCTCCCGAAAAGCTTGAGGCCTTGGCTAAGACCACAACGCGGAGAGCATAAAACGGGTTGACCCGCGCCCGGCGCAGTCCCCGCGAGGAACGATAGATGGGAACGGCGAGCACAACCACAACAACGGCGATGACGAACAGCGAAATTGCGAGCGAAATCGACGGGATCACAATTGGTCGACCCGATGCTGTCAGCAGCACTTCAAGGAGCCAGCCCGCGGCAGCGCCGACGGCCGCCAGCGTGATCAGGTGCAGTGGCGAGGTGCGGCTCACCACAGTGGTTCCGCCTCAAACTCGGTGGCGTCATTCTCGATCCCCGCGAGCAGGTCTGCCGCGCGCCCCACCCCGGGAAGGCTCGCATCGGGGTCGAGCTGCAGCCACGGCACGAGAACAAAAGCGCGCTCGGCGGCCCGCGGATGGGGAATCGACAGCAGTTCATCATCCACCAGCAGGTGCGCAAAGGTCACAATGTCGATGTCGAGAGTGCGATCGCCCCAGCGTTCTTCGCGCACACGGCCCTGCTCGGTTTCGATGCGCTGCAACTGCGTGAGCAGGGCGTGGGGCTCCAGCGCGCTGCGCGCTAACAGGATCGCATTCAGATATGCGGGCGCCGAGTGGTCGACGCCGAAAACCTTCAGCGCTGGGGTCTGCACAATACTGGATGCGGCATCCACCGATACGCCGTTGATACGAGAGATGGCGTGCACGGCGTCGCGCAGCGTCGATTCGCGATCGCCCAGGTTGCTGCCGAGGGCAAGCACGAGTGGCAATTCGACGCGGAGGCGTTGCTGCCGAATCACGAGAGCCGTTGTGGATCTGCGCTAAAGCCAGCGGGGTGGCCGGGTGCTGCGCGGTGACGCGTGATCGTGACCGACACATCAGCAAACGGCACGGTGATCGGGGCCGACGGCTTGTGGATGGTGATCTTGGTGCTAACCGCAGCCTCATAAGCAAGAACAATGGCCGCCACTCGCTCCGCCACTGTCTCAATGAGATCAACAGGATCGCCTTCCACCGCGGCGACGATCTGCTCCGCCAATTCTCCATAGTGAACGGTGCGGTTCAACTCGTCAGAGAGCGATGCGGGCGACAGGTCAAGGTAGACCGTGGCATCCACAACAAAGATCTGACCGTCTCGACGTTCGTGGTCGAACACTCCGTGAAAAGCTGTGGCACGCAGCCCGGTGAGGGTGAGTTCGTCCAGCGCGGGATTCATCGTTTTTTTCCCTTCTGCATCGCTGTGTACACGGAAAGTGCAACCTGTGTTGACGGTACATCGTGCACCCGAACACCCCAAGCGCCTGCCTCCGCCGCGATGTTACTTATCACTGCGGTAGCAAGATCTCGATCGGTGGTTGGTGCATCCGGTGGTAAAAGTTTGCCGAGAAAACGTTTGCGCGATGCACCAATGAGGAGGGGGTAGCCGAGCGACGACAGTTCGTCGAATCGCGCCAGCAGGGCCCAATTATGGCGGGCCGATTTGGCAAAGCCGAGACCAGGATCGAGCACGACACGGTCAGGGTTGATCCCCCACACCATCATTTCGGCCAAGCGGTCTTTGAGTTCGGTGCGTACATCGCTGACGACATCGTCGTAGTGCGCCAAATTAGCCATCTCAGTACTGTGCCCACGCCAGTGCATCGCAATATAGATCAGGTCGGTTGCGGCAACAGTTCGATACATCTCTGTGTCAGCAAGACCCCCCGAGACATCATTGATGATGGATGCTCCGGCCTTCGCCGCGGCCAGTGCAGTCTCGGCATTCATCGTATCGATGCTCACGGTCACCCCCTCAGCGGCCAGTGCTTCGATCACCGGGATGACTCGCACCTGCTCTTGGGCTGCCGGCACACGCTCAGCACCGGGACGCGTCGACTCTCCGCCGACATCCACCACATCGGCTCCCCGATCACGAAGTTCAATGCCGCGCGCGATTGCCCGATCAACATGCTCGAATTGACCGCCATCGCTAAAGGAATCTGGGGTCACATTGAGAATGCCCATAACCCGCGGAACGGGCACGGTGGGCCTTCTACGCATTGTGGCCTCTGCTGCCAATGAGCGCCATCACTTCGGCGCGCTCAACAGAGTTGTTTAGCACTCCGCGAGAGGCGAGGGTGACGGTTGAGCTTGAGGTCTGGCGTGGTCCGCGAGTAGAGACACACCCGTGCACGGCGTCAATGACCACGAGCACACCGCGTGGTGAGAGCCCCTCGTCGATGGCGTCAGCGATCTCTTCCGTGAGCCGCTCTTGCAGTTGAGCGCGCGCCGAAATCGTCTCCACTACCCTGGCGAGATTACCGAGGCCGATTATCCGCTCATCCGGAACGTAGGCCACATGAGCTACACCAAGAAATGGCAGCAAATGGTGTTCACACATCGACCGAAACTCGATGTCCCGCAGAACCACAAGCTCTCCGGTCTGGTCGGCTTTCGCCGTGAACTCGATGCTGTCAGAGAGATGGTCGACCGCGTTGACAGTGTTGCCAGCAAAGAACTCGGAGTACGCCTCGGCGACCCGGCGCGGCGTGGCGGTGAGGCCGGCCCGCTCAGGGTCTTCACCCACGGCAGCCAGCATTTCGGCTACCGCAGCTTCGATGCGTGCGAGGTCAATTGACATTGCGCGCCTAGGCTGTCGCGACGCCCGGCGACTTGCGTGGCCGTGGCTTACGTGCCGGCTTCGACGGTGTGCTGTCGTCACTCTCTGCTACGCCAGTTGTCGCGACGCGCCTCTTGGGCACCTTCACGGGCGGAAGCTGAGAGACGGGACGCGCATCGCTGGAGAGCCACTGCGGGCGCTCAGGCAGTTTCGCAATACCCTTGAAGATCTTCTCAAGCTCGACGTGGTCGAGCGTCTCTTTCTCGAGCAGCTCGAGCGCAAGCTTGTCGAGCACCTTACGGTTCTCGTTGAGCATCTGCCATGCCTCGTCGTGAGCGTGATCGATTAGTACGCGCACTTCTTCGTCAATGATTTTGGCCAACTCGTCTGAGTACTCTCGAGTTGCCCCCATGTCACGGCCCATGAACGGTTCGCCCGATCCGGTGCCCAGCTTCACGGAACCAATTCGGGCACTCATGCCATATTCGGTCACCATTCGGCGAGCAATCGATGTCGCTTTTTCGATGTCGTTGGATGCCCCAGTGGTCGGGTCGTGGAACACGATTTCTTCGGCAACACGGCCACCCATCGCGTAGGCAAGTTGATCGAGCAACTCGTTGCGCGTGACGGAGTACTTGTCTTCGAGCGGCATGACCATCGTGTAACCGAGGGCACGACCACGAGGAAGAATCGTGATCTTGGTGACGGGATCGGTGTTGCGCATCGACGCAGCAGCTACCGCATGACCACCCTCGTGGTAGGCGGTGATGAGCTTCTCTTTGTCATTCATGAGGCGCGAACGACGCTGAGGGCCCGCCATGACGCGGTCTACGGCCTCGTCGAGTGCACGGTTGTCGATGAGCTGGGCGTTGGAGCGCGCAGTCAAAAGTGCAGCCTCGTTGAGCACGTTAGCGAGATCGGCACCGGTGAACCCCGGAGTCTTGCGAGCAAGAACCTCAAGATCAACACTCTCGGCCATGGGCTTGCCCTTACCGTGCACCTCAAGGATCTGCTTGCGACCCATCATGTCGGGCGCATCCACACCAATCTGGCGGTCGAAACGACCAGGACGCAGCAGTGCAGGGTCGAGAACGTCAGGGCGGTTTGTTGCAGCGATGAGGATAACGTTGGCGTTCACATCGAAGCCATCCATCTCCACCAGAAGCTGGTTGAGGGTCTGCTCACGCTCGTCGTTACCGCCACCGATACCGGCACCACGGTGACGACCAACAGCATCGATCTCATCGATAAAGATGATCGCGGGAGCGTTCTGCTTTGCCTGCTCGAAGAGGTCGCGAACGCGGCTTGCACCGACACCCACAAACATCTCAACGAAGTCAGAACCGGAGATTGTGTAGAACGGCACGCCAGCTTCACCCGCGGTGGCCTTAGCCAGCAGGGTCTTACCGGTTCCGGGAGGGCCGTACAGCAGTACGCCCTTCGGGATGCGGGCGCCAACGGCCAAGAACTTCGCCGGCTCTTTCAGGAAGTCTTTGATTTCTTCCAGCTCTTCGATGGCCTCGTCGGCACCAGCGACATCCGCAAACGTTGCCTGCGGGGTGTCTTTGCCCACAAGCTTGGCTTTCGACTTGCCAAACTGCATGACCTTGCCGCCGCCACCCTGCATGCGGCTAAAGATGAAGAAGAAGATGATGCCGATGATGAGGAACGGCAGCATGATCGACAAGAACGACATGAAGAAGTTCTCTTGCGGAACCTGGTCGTTGAACTTTTTGACGTCTGCGCCATTGACCGCGGAAACGATCTCGGTGCCGCGTGGTGCGACGTAGTAGAACTGAACCTTCGTACCGTTGTCGCCTGCCGCCTTCGACAGTTCGAGATCGACGCGCTGCTCGCCATCGATGATGGTCGCCGACGTCACCGTCGAACCCTCGAGCAGACCAAGGCCCTCCTGGGTGGAGATCTCCTTGAAGCCCTCACCCAACAGCAGGCTCGCGGCAATGGACACCGCAGCGATGCCAATGATTATGTACGGAACCGGGCCGCGAAAAATGCGCTTAAAATCCATGATGTTCCGAGTCGTAGGACTCAGTACCTCTCTCTGAAGAAACGTGGTGCAAGGTTACCGTTACTGCGCTGCAAGACGACTGCGTGTTTGCCACGGGCGTAATGCCTTTCGCGATCGTTGCTGGTCGAAAAAGACGACCGGTGGATGCCGCGGGCGCCGACCCTGAGCGGCTCAGTGGTTCTCGGTAGTCACCGCAAAGGTTTGCACGCGCGGCGGCAGTTCAGGGCTCATCAAGATGTGGCACCTGATTCGGCCGCGTTCGCCCTCGATGGTCCAGTTGGTAACCGCGGGGGTATCGCTGAGTTCGCGCGGCACCTCAGTGAGTGCTGCGGTCGTCAGCGGACCAACGTTAGCAATCGCTGTCGCGATGGCGGCAATGCGTTCCACATAGGGAGCATCGAGCGCCAAATTCACGGCGGCAACCGCTTCAGCGCTGGCGGTGTCCCCGTTGCGGATGAGGCTGTCGAAGATATCGCGCGCAGCAACAGTTTCGGGCCACGCCGGTGCTGGCGTCGTCAGTTCACCGTAACTGTTGAGGGCCGCCTGCAGAGCATGAGTGGCCGGAATCGAGGATGCCGCAAAGGTGCCATTCTCGAGCGCCACAATGCCGAGCCCCGTAGGGGCATGCCACCGCATATGGGCGCTGAACCCCGGGTACCCGCCAGAGTGCGAAACAATCTTTGTCGTGCCCTCATCGACGAACAACCCATAGCCGTAGCCATGCGCGGTGGGTTCCGCGAACTCAGCAACCTTCGACAGGTTGGCCGGAACCGCACGCTGGATCTGCTGGAGTTCGCGACGGCTTGCCACAGACAGCGGTCCGTCTGAGGTGTCCCCGGGGTCGAGAGCGCCAGCGAGCCACAGCGACCACCGCACAAGGTCAGTCGCGGTCGAAAACAAACCACCCATGGCCGAAAAAACTCCGGGCGCAGTGAACGGCTGAGCCTGCCACGCGCCATTCGCAAGCCGGTAACCGATCGCAATATCGGCATCCGGATCTTCATCGAAACGGGTCGATGTGAGGCCGAGCGGTTCAAGGATCTCGGCCGCGACGACGTCAACATAGTTGCGGCCCGTGACCTCTGCAATCACTTCGCTGAGTAGCGCATACCCGAGGTTCGAGTACTCAAAACGGGTTCCGGGCGTGCTCGAATAGCGGATGCCCGTGGAGACGAACTCGTCGAGCTCGACCCGAGTCATTTCCTCCATGCGGTCGCCCCAGGGGTTATCGGTGGGGAACCCGGCCGACATCGTCATGAGCATCCGCACGCTGGGGGTAGCCGGAGCAACCTCGGGGGAGAGAGACCGGAACGCGGGAACAAAGTCGGTGATGGGCGCGTCAAGGTTGAGCTGCCCACGATCGCGCAGCATCAGCAGCATCGTGCACGTGAAGCTCTTCGTGCACGACGCGATGCGGAACACGGTGTCACGGTCGGGGGCGGTCTCGTCACCGAGCACCTTTTCGCCGTAGCCGCGCTCGAGCACTATCCCGTCCGGACCAAAGACGGCGAAGAATGATCCCGGGGTCTTCTGCTCAGGTACCCGATTCTCAAACAGACCAACGATCTCGTCGGCCGCCTGATCGATTGCTGCCTGCGCCCTCATGCAGCCAGCCCTACGCGTAGACGTGGGGCGCGAGAACTGCGACACCGCGCAAATTGCGGTACTTCTCGGCATAGTCGAGTCCGTACCCCACAACGAACGCGTTGGGGATGTCGAACCCAACATAACGAACGTCTACGTCGACTTTGGCGGCATCCGGCTTGCGCAGCAGGGTGCAGATTTCGACAGACTCTGCACCGCGGCTGCGAAGGTTGCCAAGCAACCACGAAAGAGTGAGGCCCGAGTCGATAATGTCTTCAACAATGAGCACCTTGCGGCCCTGAAGGTCGCTGTCGAGGTCTTTGAGGATACGAACGACACCCGAAGACTGTGTACCGGCGCCGTACGAGGAGACGGCCATCCAGTCCATCTCCAGGGGAAGCGTGAGTTCGCGAGCGAGATCGGCCATCACCATGACGGCACCGCGAAGCACACCAACCAGCAGAAGCTTCTCGCCCGCATAGTCGGCCTCGATCTGACGCGCCATGACGGCGATCTTCTCGTGGATCTCTTCCTGGGTCAGAAGTACCTCACTGAGGTCTCCTTCGACATCGCTAAACTGCATCGCGTTCCTCACTGTGGGCCGAAAAGTGGAGAAGATTTTCTCGTCGCTCAACCCTAACGCCGGGAACGTCGATCGGTCCCTGCCCCCTCCAGCCGGTGACGAGGCGTGCGATCTCTAAAGTGTGGGTGCGGCTGAGCGACACCTGAAACTCGCTGAATACCGCCAACCGAATCAACCGCTGGCGAAGAGCGGCCGGGTTTGCTGCGAGAGCCCGCACGGGAAGGGAGATTCCGGCCTCCGAAATTTCGGCCAAATCTTCGGCCATTTCTTCTGCAAAGTGGTCGAGTGCTTCGGCATCTTCGCGGGCCTGGTCTGCGGTTCGTGCCAATGCTTCGCGGATGCCGGGCCCCAGTTCACTTTCCAGCAGCGGCAAAATTGTCTGCCGAACCCGCACTCGCGTGTATGAGGTGTCGAGGTTGTGCGGGTCATTCCACGCCACGATTGCGGAGTCTGTGCAGAACTGCACTGTTGTCGCGCGCCCGACAGCCAGCAGCGGCCGTAGGTACTCGCCGGTGTCAGCGGCCATGCCTTTGAGGCTGCCGGCGCCACTGCCGCGGGCAAGGCCCAGCAGCACCGTCTCGGCCTGATCGTCGAGGGTGTGACCCAGCAGCACCCGGACAGCGCCATGCTCGGCGGCGGCGGCGGTGAGCGCCGCATAGCGCGCATCACGAGCTGCAGACTCGGGGCCTCCGGCGTCACCAACGTGAACCGAGCGGATGTCGACGGGGTCGAGCCCCAGATCGCGAGCCTGCTGCGCGGCGGCGGCCGCAACATCCGCTGACCCGTCTTGAAGGTTGTGATTGACGATCACAGCGCCGGCCCGCACGCCAGCCTTAGGCGCCTCGAAGGCAGTCGCCGCCGCAAGCGCGAGAGAGTCGGGGCCACCGCTCAAGGCGACAAGCACGAGCGGTTCGGGGCCGGTTGCCGTTTCGTGCGAGGCTGAACTAGTCGAACCGGTCTTCGCGTTCGCGGCCAGAAGCGCGGCAAGTGCAGTGCGAACGGCACGACGCACGTCAGCGATTGCTGGGGTTAGGCGGGGGCGCCGATCAGAGTGCATCCAGTAACGTTATTGCAGCAACCCCCCAATTTTCTTAGGAGCAGCTAGATGGCCGCATACGACGTTGTCGTTGAGATTCCGCGCGGAAGCCGGAACAAGTACGAAGTTGACCACAAGACCGGTCGTGTTTTTCTTGACCGTTACCTCTTCACCACCTTCGCCTACCCCACCGACTACGGCTTCTTTGAGAACACTCTCGGCCTCGATGGTGACCCCGTAGACGCATTGATCCTGCTTGACGCCCCCACCTTCCCCGGTGTTGGCATCTCGGTTCGTCCCGTTGCAGTGCTCAACATGAGCGACGACGGCGGCATCGACTCGAAGGTCATCTGCGTTCAGGCCAAGGACCCACGCTGGTCGCACATTCAGGACCTCACCGATGTTCCGGAGTTCACACGCCGCGAGATCGAGCACTTCTTCGAGCACTACAAAGACTTAGAGCCCGGCAAGTGGGTCAAGCTCGACGGGTGGGGCGATGCAGCAGAAGCTGAAGAGATCGTTCTGGCTGGCATCGAGAAGCTCAAGGCCGAAGGGCACTAAACCTCCGCTGGTGCTAGCGGCCGGTGAACTCATCCATTGAGCGGTACACCTTGAATACGCGGTCGGCGATGAAATCCCAGGCTCGCGTTGGCAGGAGCCCTCTGACTCCGCGAGCGAACCCCACACTCCACGGTTTCATGAGTAGCGGTTTGCCGCGGAGCATGGCCGACCAGGCGGCAGCTGTTGCTTTTTCCGGGGTCATGATGGGGGTGAGTAGGGGCCCGCGGGCTCCGGCAAACATCCCCGTACTGATGTAGCTGGGGGCAAAAGTCGTCACCATCACGGTGCGGTGGCCCGCTTTGATCAGTTCGAGGCGGAGCGAGTCACTCCAGCCGATCATTGCCCATTTGGATGCTGCATACACACTCATACGCGGATTGGAGATGGTGCCCGCGGCGGAGGCGATGTTCAGGATTCGGGCGGGGCCAGTGCTGGCAATCATCGCAGGCAGGAACTCGCGAGTGAGATACATGGCGGCAAGAGTATTGATCTGCATGGTCGCTTCGATGTCGCCGATGGGCTCGTTATCCCAAAAATATCCGCTGCGGATGATGCCCGCGTTATTGATGACTACCTGTGGGTCGCCAACTTCGGTGCGAATCCGTTCCGCGACCGCAGCGATTGCTGTGCGCGACGAGAGGTCGACAACGTAGCTGGCGACGGAACCTCCCGCCACCCGCAGCGCCGACGCCGCTACCTCGAGCGATGCAGAATCGACGTCAAGAAGAACAACATGTGCGGCACCCTCGCTGACGGCACGATGGGCATACATTTGGCCCATTCCTCGGGCCGCACCGGTGATGACAACTGTTAGTCCAGCAACGGAGTCGATGTGATCCCCCTATTCCGCCGAAGGCTTTCAGCCTTCAGGCTTGCGCGCCGTCAGGCTTTCACCCGTCCGGCTCGCGAGCGGTCGTTAGCCTAGACGAATGCCCTTATTTGCCATGAAGGGAACTGGGTCGGTAGTGCTCCAGCCGCCGGGGCGAACCTCAAAGTGAAGGTGGCATCCGCTGGAATTTCCGGTGTTGCCGACCCGAGCGATTTTGGTGCCCACGGCGACATTCTGGCCGTACGAGACGTTGATGCCACCGGGCATTATGTGACCGTACGCGGTGCGCAGTCCGTTGGCGTGCTCGATGATGATGTAGTTTCCGTAGCCACCGTTCCAGCCATAGCCCGCGTAAACGACGGTTCCGGCGGAGGCGGCAAAGATACTTGAGCCACAACCGGCACCCAAATCTGTGCCCTTATGGAAGCTCGAGCCGTATTGTGAGCTGAAACCATAAACGGAGGTGATGTAGCCGCCTGCGGGGCGAACCCACCCGCTCAAGCTGATCTCACCAGCGTCAAGGTTCGGAACCTGGGCGGCCGCAGCTGCCGCCGCTGCAGCAGCCTGCGCTGCCGCTCGTGCTGCCTCACGCTCACGCACGCCAGCCAAATAGTCTGCCTCGGTGGTTTGGCGTGCGGCTGTCAGCGCGACGAGCTGGGCATCGAACTCGACCTTGCGTTCCTGCTGCTCGGCGAGGGCTGCTTCGGCTGCTGCTGCTGCTGCTTGAGCCTCAGCGAACGCCTTCTCTGCGGCAATCTTGAGCACTTCAAGTTCGGCGCGAGCAACTTCAGCGGCATCGCTCAGCGACTGTGCTGTATTGCGGGCCTGAACGGCACGATCAAAGAGCGCGGATGTCTGCTGCGAAATCTTCGACGACATACCCAAGTTGTAGAGCAGTGCGTCGGCGTCTTGCGAGTTAGTGAGGAGGTTAGTGGTTACGTCGCCACCGCCGGCACGCACGAGCCGTGCGGCAAGCTCACCGATTCGTTTCTCAGCTTCGTCTGCTTCGGCGCTGGCGGCATCCGCTTGCTCTTGCAAAGTTTCAGTCTGGGCCGACTTGGCCTGGTATTTGGTGTCGGCTTCTTGCCAGATGTTGCCCTTTTCTTCGGCATCTTTCTGGGCAGCTACGGCCTGAGATTCAAGTTGAACGAGTGCGGCCTTGATGCGGGCTACTACCGCTTTGGTTGCGGCTTCGTTGTTGCGAGCTTCGGTAACGTCGCTCCACGTGGGGTAGTCGTCCGCGAAGGCGGCCTGGCTGCTGCCGTTATAAAGTGTGCCTCCGACGACGAGGCTGAGCACGGCGGTGAACCCGACGATTCGAAAAATTAATGAGCGCAGCGTGAGCTTTGCTGCGGTCCCCCGACTCGCATGCGTGGCGTTCATTGTTCCCCTCAACCCTGGTGACCGCAGACTAATGTTCATTAGTCACAGCAATAACATTGACCACACTAACAACACGTGGCCCAAAAGTCTCAACCTTTCAATGAACGTAGTATCTGTTGGTCCCAGAGTCGAGTACATTTGAGCCTGTTGGAAAAAGGGTTTTTGCGAGATACCAAACTTGCTTGCTTCTCGGTTTGGTAATTCACGAAAGTCGCCGTATGCTTTTCCCTCGGTAGCTAAGAAGTTCTGTGACTTCGAGGCCCCATCGTTTAGTGGCCTAGGACACCGCCCTTTCACGGCGGCAGCACGGGTTCGAATCCCGTTGGGGTCACCAGACAAAACACAGAATTTAATAGCTTGGCCCTGTAGCGCAGTTGGTTAGCGCGCCGCCCTGTCACGGCGGAGGTCGCCGGTTCAAGTCCGGTCAGGGTCGCAAACAGAACGCCTCTTCGAAAGGAGGGGCTTTTTCTGTAGTAGGAGGAAACTCCTATGAGTAAGAGGCAACTCTTACGGCTCTGTAGCTCAGTTGGTAGAGCGCACGACTGAAAATCGTGAGGTCACGGGATCGACGCCCGTCGGAGCCACGTGACCCTTTCCCGGGCTTCTACTGGGCGAGGGTCATTTTTTTGCCCTCTGGCCCTCATTCCTGGCTTCCGGCCGTCATCTCTGACCGCTAGCCCATTCGCTGCAGCAGACGGCGCGGTCGGCCCCGAGCGATCACTTCGATTGCTGGCCCGGTGCCCAAGCCCATATAGGGCACCTCCACCGGCCCACCTCCACGCTTGTCGCCCTTCCTTCTGAAAACTCAGGAAATCCGAGCACAGCTGTACCCCGATGCGCCGTTTACCGGGGATCACAGTGCCACGCGACGAGCTTTTCCTGAGTTTCCGAAGGCGGCATAAGGGCTTAGCCGCGCAGCAACGCCGTCGGCAGTGCGCACGACCGAAACCGTCAGGTCACTGTGATCGACGCGGGTCGAAGCCGCACTCAATCCCGGGCCACCACTGCGGGGGCTTTCGTCTTCCCGCTCGGCACAACGTGTGTCGCGTGCAAGCCGTCATTCAACTGATCCGCCCGATGCCGGGGATGAAACGGCCCACGCGAACCGCGTAGCCGGCATAGTTGGCGTAGCGCTCGACGAGCATCCGTTCCTCCCAGCGCGCCTTCATCATGAGCAGCACCAAGAGCGCCAGCCACACACCCAAATGCCACCAGGTGGCGCCAGCCAACGCGACACCGAGTGAGCCCAACATAAGCCCGCTATAGATCGGATGGCGCACCAATCCATAGAGGCCGCCGGTAACTAGTTGTGAGCTTTCAAGCGGCACCGGGTTGGCTGTTAGGGAACGGCCGAGCCCCCGAACTCCGAGCACGGCAACCACCAGCCCGGCTATTGCAAGCACCCCCGCGAGGGTGTACACAACGGCATCCCGCTGCCACAGCGGATCGGTCCACGGCAGAAGTGCAACCGCGGCAAGCAGCGCAAGCTGCACGACGACTAGCGCGAGCCCGATCGCGCGTCTGCTCATGATCAGCTCCACTTCGTCAAGTTATTCGGGGTCAACTGCGTCACCGGCACGTGCCCTGCGGCCTTGAGGTCGCCGTACTAGTGACGTGCTGCATCGTGAAGAACTAAATGAAGGCTACGACTTGTTGCTAGGAACGTCGAGGGGGTTGCCGCCGCATTATGTTGGGAACCACCGATGCAGAACACCACCTCATACGTTCTCCTGCCGACAGCACATTCGGCATGTCGCCACTGGTGCAGTGCGCCCTCAACTGGGACAACTACGGTTTAGGCGGCCCAAGGTAATCGTGATGGCCCCGCTTCGTGTTGGCGTTTGCCCTGATCCCCTTCTGCAATACCTCTTCAGGGGGCCGCGGAAAAACTTTCGGCACCTTGCTGTGATTTTTGCTCCGAAGGTACGCGACATCGTCAGATAAAGCGGCACACCATGGATTGAACCGGCAGAAGAAGGCTCTTCTCTTCAGTCGAAAGTCGCGCCCGTTCCCAACATTCCTTCGAGCGCGTTACGAATGTGCGGACCACGTGCACCCGATTCGTTCCAGCGCACTAGGGCATGGGCGTTGAGCCCATCGATCATGCCGAGCAGGAGCCACGCGACCGATTCTGCGTCGACATCGCGGAATTCACCGCACGCGATTCCTCGCTCGATGATGTCTTGAATGATGTCTCGCCAGGCATCCATCTGCTGACGCACGACAAGAGCGAGCGTGGCATTGCGTCGCCCGATACCCCACGCTTCGACCCAAATAACGGTCACGTCGTCCCGCGACTGATCGAGCAGGGTGTCAACCAGCGCAACTAAGCAGGCAGCCGGCGACGGCTTGCTCGCGAGAAACTGCTGCACTTCGGCGATCTCCGTCTCAACAATTCCCTGAAACGTTGAGGCGACGAGCGCATCCATGCTCGGGGCGTAGCGAGCGACGAGACCGGATGCCACACCAACCCGCTTCGCTACAGCGCGAAGTGTCACCGCTGCAAGCCCCGCGTCGAGCGCGAGGGCACGCGCTGCCGCTTCGATCTGGGCGGTGCGCTCGCGGGGAGATCTGCGTGCTGGGCCTTCGCCCGGTGATCTTGACATGATGGCCCCAGTCTAGATAGGTTCAGCACATCTTATTGATCAGTCGATCAACAAGCATTCTCGGCACAACACCGACGATCGAAAGGCCATCAGATGGCGTGGCGTATGCCTTCCGAAACCGCACGCCACGACCGAACCTGGATGGCATTCCCGCGCCCCGGCTACACCCTCGGAACAGACGCGGGCAGTGCGGACCAGGCCTACGAAGCTTGGGCGGCAGTAGCCAACGCCATCCTCGAGTTCGAACCCGTCACGATGGTGGTTGACCCAATCGAGAGGCACACCGCGGCGAGGCTGCTGTCCTCCGAAATTGAGCTGGTGGAGACTCCGCTCGACGATTACTGGATGCGCGACTTCGGCCCCACGTTCGTTGTCGACGACGCGAGACCCGGCATCCTCGGCGGTGTGGATTGGATCTTCAACGCGTGGGGGCAAGAGCACTCCTCCTACGCCAGCGACAGCCAGATCGGCAGACTCGTCTGCGAGCATGCGAACGCCGAACTCATCCCATCACTCCTCGTCAATGAGGGCGGAGCAATCCACGTGGACGGTGAGGGCACTGTGCTGGCTACAGAAACCGTGCAACTGGATCCGCGTCGCAACCCCTACGTTGACAAGGAGCGCATCGAAGCGGAATTTCGTCGCACTCTGGGCGCGTCAAAGGTGGTGTGGCTGCCCCGCGGGTTGACCCGCGATTACACCGAGCTAGGTACGCGGGGCCACGTAGATATGGTCGCCACGATCCCGAGCCCCGGCACGCTCCTTCTGCACGAGCAGCAGAACCCCGACCATCCCGATCACCAAGTAATGCGCGAGCTTCGGGCGCTGCTTTCCGAGACGACGGATGCGGCGAACCGCCCGTGGAACATCATTGACGTGCCGGCCCCAACAACGGTGCGAGACAGCGAGGGGTTCGTCGATTGGAACTATGTGAACCATCTCGTGGTCAATGACGGAGTGATCGCCTGCGGTTACGGCGAACCTGCCGCCGATGCCGCTGCCCGCGAGATTCTTGCCGCCGCGTATCCCGGGCGCCGCGTTGTGACCGTGGATGCTCGACCCATTCTTGAGCGTGGTGGCGGGATCCACTGCATCACGCAACAGCAACCGGCGGTGGACTGATGATGCCGCACGAGCAGCCGTTCGACGTCGTTGAGGCTTCGATCGCCGAACTGCGAGCAGCGCTGCAGAGCGGTCGCATCTCCAGCGAACAGCTCGTCCGCTCCTACCTAGCCCGAATTGAGGCCTACGATCGGCCCGAAACTGATACCGCACTGTGCTCCGTGGTGGTGATGAATCCGGAGGCAATTGCCGACGCGCGAGCATCCGACGCGCGTCGAGCAGCGGGTGGCACAGTGAGCGCTCTCGACGGCATTCCCTACACCGCGAAGAACAGTTTTCTCGCCCGTGGCCTTACCGCGGCCGCCGGATCCCCCGCATTCGCGCAGTTGATCGCCCAACGCGACGCGTACGCGATCGAGCGCCTTCGCTCCGCCGGGGCAGTGCTCATCGGTCTCACCAATATGCCGCCCATGGCCAACGGCGGAATGCAGCGCGGACTGTATGGTCGCGCCGAAAGCCCCTACAACAAGCAGTATCTGACCGCAGCATTTGGTTCCGGGTCGTCGAACGGATCGGGCACGGCAACCGCGGCGTCGTTTGCGGCCTTTGGGCTGGGGGAAGAAACCTGGTCGTCGGGGCGTGCACCCGCCTCGAACAACGCTCTCTGTGCGTATACCCCCTCACGCGGGATGATTTCCGTTCGCGGCAATTGGCCCCTGGTTCCCACCATGGATGTTGTCGTGCCTCATACCCGCACCATGGCCGATCTGCTTGAGGTGCTCGACATTCTCGTCGGTGACGATGATGAGGTACGCGGGGACTTCTGGCGGGCCCAGCCCTGGGTCCCAATTCCGCGGGCATCCGAGATCCGGCCGTCCTCCTACCTAGCGCTGGTGCGCGATCCGCAGTCCCTCGCCGGTAAACGGTTCGGCGTGCCCCGGATGTATATCAACGCTGATTCTCTCGCCGGTACGAGCGCGCCCGGAAGCGTTCCCGGGGTCGGTGGCCCAACGGGGCAGCGGATAGAAACACGGCTGACAGTGATTGCGCTGTGGGAAGAAGCACGGGAAGCGTTGATCGCCGCCGGAGCCGAGGTTATCGATGTCGATTTTCCGGTCGTATCGAACTACGAGGGAGACCGCGTGGGAGCACCCACGATCGCTACCCGCGGTGTGGTGTCACAAGAATTTCTGCATCGAGAAATTATCGACCTCTCGTCGTGGGGCTGGGAAGACTTTCTCCAGAGCAACAACGACCCCAGGCTGAACACCCTGACCATCATCGACGGTGCCACCATCTTTCCCCGCCCCGACGGCGCGCTGCGCGATCGCTACGACGGATTCGATGATGACATCACGCAGTATCCCGACTTCGTGCGTGCGCACGACTTCACGTCATTTCTCGACATACCCGACCTCGCCGAGGGGCTTCACGGGCTAGAGCGAACCCGTCAGGTCGACCTAGAAGAATGGATGACCTCGCTCGGGCTCGATGCCGTCGTTTTTCCCGCCGTCGCCGATGTTGGCTTGGCCGATATGGATGTCGAACCCGACTCCGCCGATCTCGGCTGGCGCAACGGCGTCTGGGTCGCGAACGGCAATCTCGCCATCCGTCACTTGGGGATTCCGACCGTCACCGTGCCGATGGGAACAATGTCTGATACGGGCATGCCGGTGGGCCTGACCTTCGCGGGGCGCGCCTACGATGACACCGCTCTGCTGGAGATCGGCTGCGCGTTCGAGGCGACCGCCGTCAGGCGCACGCAGCCTCCTCGAACACCGTCTCTCTAACTAGCGCGAGAGCTGCCCCCTTAAACCCGCAGATCCTTGCGCAGAATCTTGCCCGAGGCCGACTTCGGGATGGTCTCGATCATTTCGACCTGCCTCACCTTCTTGTAGGGAGCGACGCGTTCGGCAACGAATGCGATCACCTCGTCTTCGCTCAGCTCCATGGTGGCCTGCAGCACGACGAAGGCCTTGGGCACCTCTTCGCCTTCTGCGTCGGTGACTCCAATAACGGCGGCGTCGGCGATCAGCGGATGCGTCAACAGCAACGCTTCGAGCTCGGCGGGAGCCACCTGGTAGCCCTTGTACTTGATGAGTTCCTTCAGCCGGTCGACGATGGTGACGTACCCCTCAGCGCTCACGGTGGCGATATCTCCGGTGCGCAGGAAGCCGTCGGACGTCAGCACTTCGCGCGTCGCCTCGTCGTTGCCTAAGTATCCGATCATGATGTTGGGGCCGCGGCAGAGCAACTCTCCCGGCGCGCTCACCCCGGATTGCGGAATCTCGATGTCTTCGTCGGTCAGCGGATCAATGAGTCGACACTCTACGTTCGCGATGGTCAGACCGACCGAACCGAGAGGGGTCTCAGGTCTGGCCACATCGTGGGCGTGGGAGACCGGGCTCATCTCCGTCATGCCGTATCCCTGAATCACCCGACAGCCGAGACGCGAAGCCGCCAGACTAGCGACCGCCTCATCGAGCGGTGCCGCTCCCGAGAAGATCACGCGCACACTCGCCAGCTCGTAGTTGTCGATCACTGGATGCTTGGCTAGGGCGAGGGCGATCGGCGGCGCCACAAACACAAAAGTGCAGCGGTGGTCTTGAATGATCCGCAGAAACTCCAGCAGATCGAATCGCGGCATTGTTACCAAGCTCGCCCGAGCAGAAAGCGCCAAGTTGAGCAACACCGTCATGCCATAAATGTGGAAGAACGGCAGCACCGCCAGCACAACATCGTCGGGGGTTACCCCGATCTGAGGTCCGGCCTGCACCACATTGGCGACCAGATTGCGGTGCGTGAGCATGACACCCTTCGGCTTCCCCGTCGTTCCCGACGAGTACGGCAGCACCGCAAGGTGCGTCACCGGGTCAAACGAGACCTCCGGGGCCGGAAGCCGGTCAGCGATAAGATCGGCAAACGAGCGATACTCCACCGTTGGGTCCAAGACGGTCACAGCATCCGGCTCCATCCCTACCCGCTGTGACGCCTCCAACGCCTGAGGGAGCAGGGGTGACACCGTCATCAGTCGCGTCGCCTTCGAATCAGTGAGCTGCGAAGCGATATCGTCTGCCGTCGCAAGCGCATTGATGGTGGTCACGGTTGCACCGGCCCGCAGGATGCCGTGGAACACCGCCACGAACGTTGGCGTGTTCGGGGAATGCAACGCCACGACACTGCCCACCCCAATCCCGTCGGCCGCGAGCGCGCCGGCCACCGCATCGATCTGTGCGAGCAGCTCGCGATACGAAACCACGGCACCGGTAGTTCCATCGGTCACCGCCGCGCGTTCGAGGTCGCCCTCTGAAATCGAGCCGAAGAGGAAGTCGTAGATGCTGAGCTCGGGAATCACAACATCGGGGTAGGGGCTACGGAATACCACTGGGTTCTCCTTAAAATGGGTTGATCGGGGCGGGGCGTAGATGCGGCGGGACTAGGCGCGGAAAGCCGAAATGAAGATTCCCGGCATCTTGGCCCACGAGGGCTTGCCCACAAACCCGGCAAGTAGTTTGCCGGTGCGTTGTGCGCTGCGCGCGGTCACGAACCATGGTGGCTTCGGGAACAGGGCGAACTCGCCGTGCACGAATGACCGCGGGAACGGCCGGAAGGGGCCCCGTACGACGGTGCGCTCGGGCGAATCGATCAGCAGAGCGTTGTGCACAACGCCGATACCCGACTGCACGTTGTCGATGGTGTGGCCAGGGAACGCGCCCCACGACGCAGTGGCGGTAAGGAACCCGACCCCCGTCCACGCGTTAATCGCGATCGTGCCGTACTCCAGCTCTGCCATGGCCTCCCAGAAGCCCGACCCGAGCTTCGTGATAACCGAAGGCTCGGCGATCACATTCGCGCCAAGGGTGCCGAGGAAGTCACGGTTGACGGTCGCCACAACGGCATCCAAGTAAGCCTGTCCGGAACCCGGCACCTCAATCACTCCGAGTACTGGAGAGAAGGTTTCGGTTTTCTCTAGGTACGTGGCATCATCCTCTGCCGTGATGTCGACGAGCAAGCGAGTGCCTGCCGCAAACTTTTGTGCGTTCGGGTAGCACGCCGCCGCATCCGACATCCGGTCCTCGCTGCCGGGGTACCACGCCGTGCGGCCGGGAGTGCGTTCGAGCGCTGCTCGCAGTTCAGCAAGAAACTGCTCCTTCTGCGGCCAATCGGCGCTGAGCACCACGATCTGACCGGCGATGCAGTTGTAGCCACCGTTGTGCAGGCGCATAGTGGCAACATGCTCGGCCTGGTAGCGGAGGTCGCGCTTCGTCCACGTGCTCGGCAACAGGATGATGGGGGCGACGCCGCCAAGCTCACTCGTGATGGGCTTGACGAGCAGTGGTGTCTTTGCCGCCTTGCGGGCGGCACCATCTGTTCCGGGGCCCCAGACAATGGTGTCGTGCGTCGCAGAGCTGCCCGTGATGTGCACGTGGTCCACCGAGGGGTGGTGTGCCAAATAGCTGCCCTCAACGGCACCTCCCTGAACAATGCGGAGAAGTTTCGCGGTCACCAACGGCTCGAGCGCCGCGAGATAGACGTTCATCATGTCCGCCATGATCGGGTTCAGCTTCAGAATCACCGCCCGGTTGTTCGCAACGATCTCGTAGAGCACATCGAGCGGCGGGATGGACGTGATGTTGCCGGCCCCAAGCACAAGGCCGACACCGCCAGATTCCTTGGGCGTGAGCTCGGCAAGGCCCGCTTTCTTTACGGCGTCGGATGCCGTCGCTCCGGGCTTCAGCCACACTTCAGCAGTGAAACCGTGCAGCAGCAGCGCCTCGTATGCCGTATGGGGAAGTACCGGAATCCTCACACGGTTGCCCGGGGCTGTTCCCGTCTTGATGCCGGCCAGCGGCGACTTGCCAGCGGCGAGGGCAGCGACCGAGTGGGCGAGGCTGCCCACTCCGGCGAGCGCAGCGTACGGGCCAGAGATCCACTCCTCACCGACCAGGGGGGATGCGGCTTCCAGACCCTTGATGTCGCTGGCGGTCGTCGCCCAGCGCTGGGCTTGCGCCGCCATGGCCGTGTGGGTCGCGGAGAGTAGGCCAGCGCGCTTAGCTAGCGGCATCGCTGCCCACGCCGCTGCGCCTGCTACGAGATCGGAGACGGCCGCGTCTAGCTCGGCTTTCTCTCGTTCGCCGAGCGGCTGGGGGCCAGTGGATGCCGGGGCCGACGAGCTAGCGCCTTCGGGGGTGTGAGCTGCGATGGTCATGGATCTCCTTTGATCGTGACTCTCAGTGTTGCCGCCTCCGTGGTCTCGTCCTATGGGCGGCTGCCCCGACATCAGCCCCCGTCGTTGTGCGGCTGCACAATGGTTCTACGGAATCTGGGGCTAGAGTTGCGGCATGTCTCCATCGGACAATGCTGTTCGCACTACCGCCGCACAGCTAGACCCCCGCAACGTGACGGCGGGACTCGACGCTGATGCACGAGCACTCTTCGCCGAAATGCTCGACTCGGTCGAACTCATCTCGTCGCGGATCGTTGACGGGATCCTGAATGGAGAACACGCTTACGCCGAGAGCACCCTTGAGCTATCTGTGCTCGAATCTGTGGTTGCCGAAAACGTTGAAGCTATACTGCTCGGCCTCTCGGGCAGCAGTCGCTCGCTCGAAGCACCCCGCCGCGCCGGGCGAGTCAAAGCAGCATCGAACATTCCGATGGCCGGGCTGCTGCACGCCTACCGCCTCGCGGGCCTCCAGCTCTGGGAAGAGATGATGTCGCGCTCGCGCGCCTCCTCCCGATCTGAGGCACTGCTTCGCGTGTCGTCCGCTGTGTGGGGAATCATCGACGAATATTCGAATGCGGCCGCCGACGCCTACCGCGAAGTCATCGACGACATCGGGCGCAAAGACCAGCAGGCGAAAAGCGTCACCCTGCTCACCTTGCTCGAGGGTGAAGCTGCCACCGGCGACATCGGCCGCATGCTTCGTGCGCTGGGGTTGAGCGAGCATGCCACCTACCTCGTCGTCGCTGCAGAGTTAAGCGGAACAGGTGAGGACCCAATGCCGGGCATAGCGCCCCGACTTCGCGCTGCCGGCATCCCGTCAGCATGGGCCACCTGGAAAGGCGAGTTCGTTGGTTTGCTCGGATGCCTCGTAGAGACCGACACCACGATCGCCACACACGTGGTCGCCGAGCTTGCGGCATCGCGAATCGGCGTCAGCCGGACCTTTGCGAATGTGACAGCCGCCAGCGAAGCAGTCACTCAGGCCCGACTGGCGATGCAGTGTGTCCCCAGCGGCGATAGCGGTGTTCATCGCTACGGGTCGGCGCCCCTCGATGTGCTCCTCGTGCGCGACCCCACCTCGGCGGCAGAAATCCACACGACAGTATTGGGCCCGTTGACGACGATCGATCCGCGCGACGCCGAACTGCTGCTCGACACCCTCGAAGCCTGGTTCACAGCCGAAGGGTCAACATCTGAGGCGGCTCGCCTCCTCCACTGTCATCGCAACACAGTTCTGCATCGGCTCGCCAAATTGAGCGAGCTCACCGGACGGTCTGTCACCCGACCGTCGGAAGCAGCAGAGTTGTACACCGCGCTTCGTGCCGCGCGACTTAGCTAAGTCCGCCATCCAGCCAGCCTCAGTGACTATGGCGCTACTGCGAAGAAAGCTCTAGCGATGGCGCCACCCTCGTGTGAGAATTCGACTATGCCCCAGAGTGAGTTCTCGTCAACAAAGACTGCGACACCCAGCCCCCCGGTTGCCGGCATCGCCCTGCCTCGTGTTAGTGCATCCGCGTCATACTGGCTGACGCTCAGCATCTGGGGCCTCGGCATACTCGCCGTGATGGCGGTGGCAGTGCAGTACGTCCCCAGCGCCACCATCGACATCAACTGGATCGATGTTGGACTCTCAGCGATCGCGATTGCGGCCACGTTGAAAGCTGGGCGGAATCCGCGGGCCTTTACGCTCCCGTTGCCGAGAAGGCGCTAACTTAGCATTCCGCTGATAGACAGCGCTACGGCATCGGCGGTTGGCTGCCCCGCGGCGCGGCAAGAAGCGCTTCGAGGGGCATCATCGCAGCGCCCAGTGCGACAGTGTCCCCACCGAAATGACACGCGTGCAACGAGAACTGCCCACCGGGGCGCAGAAGTGCCTCGGATCGTGTAGCTTCCTGCACGCGGCTAGCGAACCTTTCCATGAGGCGAAGTCCGACCCAACCACCAATAATGACTCGCTCAGGATTGGTGAGGTTTACGAGGCCGCCCAGCGCCGAACCGAGGGTATCGATAATTTCATTGACGACACCAACAGCAACCGGATCGGTTGACTCGACCAACTGCCCGACTGCACCCCAGCCGGAACCCTCAAAGGTACCGCCGGCTTCGCGCCACGATTCGAGGATCGCGTCCGCTCCCAGATAGGCCTCAACACAACCTCGCCCACCGCAGCGACAAAGACGCCCATTGCGCACGATCTTGACGTGACCCCACTCCCCAGCGCTGCTATTTAGTCCGCGGGCGAGTTCGCCGTTCGACACAATCGCGAGACCGACACCGCGACCGAGCAGCACTACGAGTGCTTCATTCACACCACGAGCCGCGCCATCCCACAGTTCAGCCATCGCCTGAGTCTTAGCACCGTTCTCGGCAAAGACTGGCATATTGTGCGAGACAAGATCAGCGACCGGGATGGGCGTCCAACCAAGACTCTGGGCGTACAAAACTTGGCGGCCATCAGCATCCGACTCAACAATGCCCGGCAATCCTAGGCCGATGCCAACCAAACGATCCCAGGCGGCCGGGTTTCGTTCACGCAAAGCGTTGAGGGCCTCATCAAGATCAGCAGCGATCGCCTCAATAGGCTCACCCTCGCGGCCGCCGCGAAACTCCCGATCGATACGCGTCATCGAAAGATCAAACAGCTCCACGGCGACGCCACGCTCGCCGACATCCGCGCCCAGAAAGTAGGCACCGGCAGGGTTCGGGGCCAGCAGAGTCACGGGTCGCCCACCGCTCGAAGCGACCGATCCAGCCTCCATAACGAGCCCCTCGGAGATGAGCTCAGACACTAGGTTCGTGACCGACGCGACCGACAGGCCCGACTCGCGTGCCACCGCCGCGCGCGAAGTCTCACCCGTGAGAATCACACTACGTAACGCTTGCGAGCGGTTGCGCTGACGCACATCGCTCACCGTTGCCGGCGCGGAAGTGGTGAGTGCGATGCGCCCGGTCATAAATCCAGACCCTACCAAGTCTTGTCGCTTCCCGACGGGTAGATCCTGGAGACCGTTGTTTCTGCGGTAGCGATGACCCGGATGCCGCGTGCTGTCTGCTCGACGCGCACCGCAGCATCCCGGCCATCGCCGTCCACCACGCGCGCCACAGCGGCACCCGTGAGCTCGTACTCGAGCCAGTCGCCCGCGGAGAGGTCCACGACCAGTTCTTCGGCGATATCGTAGACACGGCCATCCATCTGTTCGAACGGATTCGCGGGGTTGTTGCCCTCGCGAGCCCACCGCAGCGGCACGGTGTCACCAGCACGGATCGCCTTAACACCGCCTGTGACAGCAATCGAATAGGACTCGCCAGCACCGCGATAGCCATACCCCCACACGGGCACGACCGTCGGATGAGAAGCAAGAAGAGCCGCAATAACGTCAGGCTGCCAACGACAGTTCTCGATCCTCATTGCGTCAAGCAGATCCTCAAAGACAGGCTTCGCTTCGGCGGGAGTGATCGCTGAAGGGTCGCTAATGCTGGCAATGACGCGGTCCCATCCTTCTGGCGCAATAATCGACGCGGCCGACGTGCGAGTGTCAATCTTCTTCCACGGCCAAAAGTTCCAACCGATCCCGTGCGACTCATACAGACGGAACGCCGCATACAACCACTCGAGTGTGTTCTCGCCACCCTCACCCATGTAGATGGGCAGTCCAAGACGATCCCGAACCTCAAGGAACGCCGAAATCGACTCGGTGTCGGGCGACGACCAGTACTTGTGGAACTGCAGCAGCGAGTTGTCGTCCCACCCCTCGGTGAAGATGTCCCAGTTCGTGGCCCAGTGCGTACCCTCATAAACAATGAGATGGTCGGGGTCGATCGCTCGGATTTCGCGTGTCAGGTCACGGTAGAGATCAGTGAGAGCATCCGCGTAGGTGTGCTGCCATTCGTTTGGCAGCGGCTCATTGAGGAGGTCGTATCCCATCACGACAGTCTCGTCGCGGTAGCGAGTCGCAAGATCCTGCCACAACCGCACGGTGAGTTCGCGGTAGCGCGGCTCCATGAACAACTCCGGCAGATTGTGCGGCGAATCATCAATGTTGGTGCCCGTCTGACCGCCCGGTGCCCCATGAAGATCGAGCATCACCCACAGCTTGTGTTCACGACACCACTCGATGAGCCGATCGATCATGGCGTAACCGGCCTCGATCGGTTCGCCGTTCTCATCCTGAATAACGCGCGAATTGATCGGCAACCGAACATGGTCGAAACCGGATGCCGCGATAAGAGCAATGTCCGCTTCAGCAATAAAGTTCGTCCGGAAGCCCTCCCAGAACCGCTCAGCCGCGGCTTCCCCCAGGAGTCGTTCGGTGAGCCGCTCGATTTCCCGAGGCGACTCCGCGCCGGGACCGAACTTCCACATGTAGCCCTCGGGCAGCATCCAGTTGCCCAACCCTACCCCACGAAGGAGCAACTCACGGCCTAAGCCATCGACGAGCCGAGCATGCTGTGCATGCACAAAGCCGTCAAAGGATGCGGGACGTGGTTCGAACGCTGGTGTGGCGAGCATGAGATCAGTCATGGGTTGCTTTCGTTACTTAAGACCGGAGAGGGCGAAGCCTTGGATGACATAGCGCTGGAAGATGATGAACACGATGAGGATCGGAATGACCATCACCGCTGCCGCCGCCATCTGCAGCGAAGGGTTCACGGCGAGTTGTTGGTTGAGGAGGGCTAATCCCACGGAAAGGGTGTACAACTTCTGGTCAGACGCAATGATGAGCGGCCACAGGAAGCTGTTCCAACCGGAGATAAATGTCAGAACGATTTGCACCGCAAGGATCGGTTTAGACATCGGCAGCACGATCTGCCAGAACGTACGGAATTCTCCGGCGCCGTCGAGGCGCGCGGCCTCAAGCATCTCCGTGGGGATTGTGGTCATGAACTGACGGAAGAGGAAGATGGCGAAGCCACTCACCAACGTCGGGAGGGCGATACCGACGAGGGTGTTGGTGAGCTTCATGCCGTTGAGGATTAGATAGGTCGGAATCATCGTGACCTGGATGGGGATCATCATCGTCGCGAGAACGAGGAAGAACATCCACCGGCGGCCGCGGAACTCGAACTTCGCGAATGCATACCCTGCCATCGCCATAAACATCAGGCCGATGAATCCAATGAGAACGACGAGGATTGTGTTGACGAGGTAGCGTCCGAAGTCCAGCTCAGTGAAGAGCATCTGGAACCACTGGAAGGTCGGCGCCTCAGGCAGGATCGTGGGAGGGAAGGTCACCGACTCCCGCTGCGGCTTGAACGCGGTGGTGAGCATCCACAGAAAAGGGAACGCCGTAATCAGGGCGCCAACCCCCAGCACGATACCGATTGTTCCGGTCAGCGCGCGTCTCCGCTTGGCGTAAGTGCGATCAGTAGTCATCGTCGGCCCGTCTCACTCGCAATTGGATGAGGGTGATCACGGCGATGATCGCAAACAGCACGATCGAACCGGCGCTGGCATACCCGAACTGGTTGAGACGGAAACCCTCTTTGTAGAGGAAGATCGAGGCCGAGGTGGTGGCGCCGAGCGGCCCACCGTCGGTGAGCACGAAAGGCTCATCGAAAAACTGGAGCCACGCAATCGTGGTGGTGACGCTCACGAAGAAAATCGCGAAACGCATGAGGGGGATCACGATCGAGAACGTCTTCTTCCATTCCCCAGCCCCATCGAGGGATGCCGCTTCTAGGTACTCCTTCGGAACACCCTGAAGTGCGGCAAGGAAGATGATGATGTTGAGCCCTGTTCCTCGCCAGACAGCGACAAGTGCCACGGAAAACTTCGCCAGTAGTGGGTCCGACAGCCACTGCACCTGGGGCACTCCCACAAGTGAGAACAGGTAGTTGAGCAGTCCGAACTGGGTGTTGTAGAGGTAGCCCCACACGAGCGAGATGGCCACGATGGCGGTGATGGCTGGGATGAAATAGAACGCCCGAAGCGAGCGGAAGAACCTGCTCTGGCTGTGGTTCAGCAACAGCGCGACCCCGAGCGACAGGACCACGATGGCCGGCACCCCAAACACCGCAAACAGACCAGTGTTGCCGATGGCCTGCCAGAAGTCGGGGTCCGCAAATAGTTTTGTGTAGTTGTCGACGCCGATGAACTTGACGTTATTCCAGTCGGCGAAGGCGGAAATGTTCATGTTTGTCGTGCTGATGACAGCGGCGACAAGGATCGGGAAGATCCCGAAGGTGATGAGGAGAAGCATTGCGGGCGACACGAACAGGTAGGGAGTAAGGCGATTGCGCACCGTGCTGTCCTTCCTGTTCGTGTCGCGTCGCGACGCTGAGATTATTAGTGAGAGGTGTTACTTGCTAGTTAATCGTGAGGCCCGCGGTGGTGGAGTAGAGGCCGTCAAGTGACGACTTCGCGTCCGCTCCCGTGAGCGTTATTGCGTTGAGTGCATTGAGCAGCTCGGTTCCCACAGCGCCGTCCCAGTTGGAGACGAGCGGAAGAACCTTGGCCGTCTTGAGCTGGTCGGTGTAAACCTGCACGTTGGGGTCGCTGTTCAGGTCCCCATCTTCAAGAGCAGAGGTCACAGTCGGCAGCTCGCCGGTCATGGCGTACCACTCAAGCTGCTGCTCGGCCTGCGAAACGTACTCGAGGAGATCGAGTGACGCATCCTTCTGGTCAGTGTTGAACCATACGCCGAGGTTCGAGCCGGCAAACAGCGAGATCGAACCGCCGTCACCCGCAGGCAGCGGGCTTGCTTGCCACTTGCCGTCGAGCTCAGGAGCTGAATCAGCGATTCCTCTGCCGAGGTACGGGCCACTCACGAGCATCGGCGCAACACCGGAGATGAACCCCTGGGTCTGGTCGAAGTCGCCGTTGACCGGCACGCTCTTGTCTGCGTAGAGCCCGGTGTAGATATCAACCGCTTTCTTGAACTCGGGAGTATCGAAGTTGACGTTGCCGTCAGCATCGATGACCTCGCCGCCCATGCTCCACGTCATCTCGATCGGCAGCGGAGCATCCCACTGAGGAATGTAGTAGCCGTACTGGCCTTCACCGCGTGCCGCGAGAGTCTTCGCGTCAGCACGCAGTTCGTCCCAGGTGGCCGGAGGTGCGTCGATGCCGGCTTCCGAAAGAATGTCGGTGCGAGTGAAGAGCACGCGTGTGTCGCTTGTCCAAGGAACGCTCACGATCTCTCCGCCGACCGAAGTCGCGGTACCCGAAACTCCAGCAGGGAAGTTTGCGGGGTCAATGCCGGGATGGTTGGCGAGTTCGTCATCGAGAGGCATGAGGGCTCCGGCATCTGCAAAGGTGCGCAGCTTCGAAAGACCAATCTGGAGGATGTCGGGTCCGGAACCAGACGCGACAGCGGTCGTGAGCTTTTCGTCAATCGAATCCCACGGGATCGCGACGACCTCAACCTCGATGCCGCTGTCAGCGACAAGCTTCTCGAAGTTTTCCCCCGAGTCGCCCATTACCCAGACGGTGAGTGGACCTTCGGCGTCGCCGCCTCCGGCTGCGGGTGTTGTCGAGCACGCGCTCATGCCTAGTGTGAGCCCCACTGCCGCAACGGTGGCGACAATGGAGGTTGCTGTTCTCTTCATTGAGATTCCTTCTTCTCGATTTTTGGTGTGTAGTGCAGTGGGGCATGGGCGAGTCATCCAGACTCGCACCATCCGGGTCAGGCTGTTGTGTACGCCACGACTTCCTGATGCTCGGTGATGAGGCGCCGATACCAGTGCGCACTCAATTTCGGGATCCGCTCCTGGGTGCGGTAGTCGACCCATACAAGGCCGAAACGTTTGCTGTAGCCTTCCGCCCACTCGAAATTGTCGAGGAACGACCACGCGTAATAGCCGCGAAGATCAACACCGTCAGCGATCGCATCGGCGGCAGCGCCGAGGTAGCCGCGCAGGTAGGCGATCCGCTCCGTATCGACAACGTCGCCATTGGGGTCCACGTAATCGTCGTAGCTCGCCCCGTTTTCGGTGACGTAGAGCGGCACACTGGTGAACTCGCGCGAGACTCTGGTCAGCACTGCAGTTAGAGATGCAGGGATGACCGACCAGCCAAAGGATGTCGTGGCTGGTTCAGCAGGCTTTTCGGCAACCCCAAAAGGTGCTGTCGCATCGTGCGAGGCGATTACACGCTGGTAGTGATTGATTCCGGCGAAGTCGGTGGGCGCCGAGATAATCTCGAGGTCACCCTCGTGCACCACGTCGCTAAGCCCTCGGTGGCCAAGGGTGTCCCACACGGCATCCGAGTATGCGCCTACGTAGACGGGATCGAGGAAAACCCGGTTGCTCGATGCATCGAGGCGCACCGCTGCTGCCGCGTCATCTGGCGAGTCGGTTGCAGGCACGATGTCGGTCACAATATTCGTGATGCCGACGGATGCGCTGGGCATTACTTCACGGATCCTCGCGACCGCAAGCCCATGGCCCAGATTGAGGTGGTGTGCGGCATGAATCGCTGCCCGGTAATCCTTGCGGCCGGGAGCGTGCGCACCGTTTCCGTAGCCGAGGAATGCGCTGCACCATGGCTCGTTGAGTGTCAACCAGTCGGTAGCGATGTCTCCGAGCGCCGTTACGGTTCTCGTAGCGAACTCTGCGAAGCGGTACGCCGTGTTCCGCACTGGCCAACCGCCGGCATCTTCGAGAGGCTGCGGCAGGTCCCAGTGGTAAAGCGTCACAAGGGCCCTGATGCCACGTGCCGCAAGTCCTGTGAGAACGTCGCGGTAGAAGGCGACGGCGATCTCGTTTAACTCGCCGTGTCCGCTGGGCTGCAGCCGTGACCACGAAACGGAGAGCCGGTAGTCGGTAACTCCGAGACTCTTCAGCAGGTCGAGGTCTGCTTGCCAACGGTGGTAGTGGTCGCAGGCGATGTCGCCTGTATCCCCGTGCAGGCTGAGGCCTAGCGTGTGCGAGAAAGTGTCCCAGATGCTCGGTCCACGACCGCCCTCAAAGGCTGCGCCCTCGATCTGGTAAGCCGCAGTAGCGAGACCCCAGCGGAAGTCCGAGGGGAAAGCTCGGATGTCCTCGATAGAAGGTTCAGAGTTGAGCCGCGCCGTAGGAGAGATCTCGGTCATGGTCGATCGCATTCAGGTTGAAAGTTCACTGGTTCTGACTTATTTCAATACTTACTATAACTATCGTCAAAACTAAGTCAAGTCTTTTCAGAAAAGATTGCGACGAACGCATCACCACCCAATTCGGAGCGAAACTGCCTGCGCGGTAGGCAGTACAACTCGACGTGCTCACAGAAGACGGCAGACTCTTCAATAGGCAACCCAGGGTTTCGCACCGTCACGCCGTGGGCAGACCCGTGCCGCGCCGCGGCACCCACTCCGATATCCTTAGGAAATGAACTTCATCTCTGTAATCACTGTGCTCGGCAAGGCTGTGCTTGTGGTGATGGGCACGGTTGTTGCGCTCACCGGCATCCTCCTACTCGTCAACCTCGCTGTGCCAAGCCTGCTTGCCGGCTTCAGCAGCTAAGCACCCCGCACTGACCAACTCGATATCAACGATTGCGAGTTTCCGGCAACATGGGCCATTCCGCGGTTCGTCGGTTGACTCCTCCTCAAGAGTTCTAGGCTAGGCCTCAACCGAAGGAGAACGTGATGCGAGAATCCGCCGATATTGTCAGGCAGATAACCGTTGCCGCGAGCGCGACATTCGCCCTCATCGGAGCATTCGTCGGCTCCGGTGCTGCAGGAGGAACGCCGATACAGGATGCTGCGGGTGGCGCGCTCAGCGCCGATGCAACTGTCATCGCCCCCGCCGGTTCAGCGTTTGGCATCTGGAGCATCATCTACTTGGGTCTCGTTGCCTACGCCATTTGGCAAATGCTGCCCAAACAGACCAGCACCGAACTGCACCGCCGCGTCGGATACTGGGTCGCAGCATCACTAGTTCTTAACGCCGCCTGGATTCTCTCCATCCAGTACAACCAGCTTGCGCTCAGCGTTCCCGTCATCATCGTCTTGCTCGCCGTACTCATCCGGGCTTACCTCATCACCGTCGAACTGCCCGCCGCTGGCGCTATCGATGCGATCATCACCGACGGCACCATTGGCCTCTATCTCGGCTGGGTGTGCGTTGCGACGGCAGCCAACATCACGGCCTGGCTGGTCGCCATCGGATTCACCGGCTTCGGCATCCCCGAAGGTGTGTGGGGAGTCGCCATCGTCGTCGTTGCCGGCGCAATAGGCATCGCGCTCGCCGCTCGCGGTCGTGCACACTTCTCCCCAGCCCTTTCCCTCAGCTGGGGACTCGCTTGGGTTGCCGTCGGGCGCCTCAGCGGAGAGCTCATCTCACAACCCACCGCCGTCGCCGCCATCGTCGCCGTCGTCGCTGTGCTCGTCAGCGCAGCAATATTCACTAGTGCACGGCTTCGTGCTGAACGGATCACCCCGTGAACGAAATTCGCGCATCGCGTCGACGTTGGATCGGTCTCGTCTTCATCAGCATCGCCGTGGCGCTCATCATCGTCGACTCCACCATCGTTAACGTTGCCATACCGTCGGTCGTTGAAGACCTCGACCTCAACTCAACCCAAGTGCAGTGGGTGCAAGAAAGCTACACCCTTGTCTTCGCCGCACTACTGCTCGTCTTCGGCACCCTCGCCGACCGCTACGGCCGCCGACGCGTGCTGCTCCTCGGTGTTGTCATTTTCGCGCTCTCCTCCATCCTCGCCGCGACCGCCGCGACCGGAGAACTGCTGATCGCTTCGCGACTAGTGCAAGGAATCGGTGGGGCCATGATCCTCCCCGCCTCCCTCTCCACTATCAACGCCACCTTCCGTGGCCGCGAACGCGCCATCGCGTTCGCCGTCTGGGGCTCCACCATCGGCGGAATGGCTGCTGTCGGCCCGCTCCTCGGGGGTTGGCTCACCACCTACTTCTCGTGGCGATGGGCGTTCGGCATCAACGTGCCCCTCGGCGTCATCATCGTTATCGGAATCCTTGTCTTCACCATGGAGTCCACAGAACCATCAGCTCAGAGACGGGTGGATGTAGTTGGTGCCGCCCTCTCGGTAGTCCTGTTCGCGTCGCTCGTCTTCGCCCTCATTGAGGGCCGCAGCTACGGCTGGTTCTACAGCGACACCCCGCCAGACTTCTGGACCTGGAACATCTCCCCCATCCCGTTCGCCTTCGCGCTCGCCGTCATTTCTGGCATCGTTTTTGTGCGCTGGGGCTTCGCCCGCGAACGCGCCGGAAAATCAACGATGCTCGCGTTCGGGCTGCTGCGCATCCCCTCATTCCGAAACGGAAACATTGCCGCGATGATCGTCTCCCTCGGAGAATTCGGCATCATTCTGTCACTGCCGCTGTGGCTACAAAACGTGCTCGGCTATGACGCCCTGCAAACCGGTTTCGTCATCCTCGCCCTCGCCATCGGCTCCTTTGTCGCCAGCGGATTCGCGGGGGCTTACGGCAACAAAATCACTCCCGTCACAATCGTGCGCGTCGGTATCGCCGCCGAAATCGTCGGCGTTCTGATCGTCGCCTTCGGCCTCAACCCCGACGCGGCCTGGTGGCAGATCGCCCCGGGACTCTTCGTCTACGGTTTCGGAGTCGGACTCGCGACCGCCCAGCTCACAAGCGTGGTGCTCAAAGATGTGCCGCTCAGCCAATCTGGCCAAGGTTCAGGAACCCAAAGCACGGCCCGCCAAATCGGCTCAGCTCTCGGCATCGCTATCCTCGGTACAGTGCTGTTCGCGAGCCTCGGCACCGGCCTCAACTCAAAGCTCGAGAACCGTCCAGAGCTTCCCGCTGAAGCGCGCACTCAAATTGTGAACCTCGTCGTTGACTCTGCCGGCACCGGCATCAGCGCCCTCGACAAGCAGTCACCGGATGTTGCAGCGGACGCCCGCCAAGCCTTCACCGATTCCACCCGGTATTCTGCCTTCGCGGCCGCCGGATTCCTCGCGATCGGGTTCCTCGCCAGCCTCCGCCTCGACAGCGGGCGACGAAGTGACGATGACGCTGAGGGCGAAGTCGAGGGCGAAATCGAGGGCGCAGTCGACGAGTCCACAACGACCTAAAAAGCTAGCGGCGCTTCTTCTTTTTCAGATCCTTCTCGTGCACCGGCTCCTCGCCGGATGCACGACGGTCGGCGTAGTAGTCGCGCGCCTCGTTCTGACGAACAGCTTCGGCACCTGATGCGATCGGTGCACGCACCAGCTCATCAGTGAGGCCAAACGCGGCCACAAGATCTAGAGCCTGCGGGCGCAAACGTGGGAGCAGACGGTCGTCGATGTAATCGGTGATCGCCTGAGCGCGGTTCGTTGAAATGCGACCGTGCATCAGGTACCACGCGAGGTTCTTCTCGATCAGCGAGAAGCCGAAGAGGTCACGAAGCCAGGTCATGACCTTCGCAGTGCCTTCGTCTTCGATCTTGTCGAGAGCACGGGTGAACGCTTCCCACTGCAAAAGCTCCGCGTGCGCGTAGGCCGTCATGATGAGCTGGTTTTGGTGACTGTTGAAGAGAGCGGCAGCCTCATCTTGCGGAAGCTTCGTAGCCGCACGCAACTTGCCTGCGACATCCGCCACCATCGTTTCGACGCGGTCGGTAAGCAGCTGGCGTTGAGAATCGGTGTCTCGCACATAGCCGATTGAGCGGGCCGTCGAACCAAAGTCGACGACGTTCTGGGCGAAGCGGCGAAGACCTGAACGGTTCACCGCAGCCTCGCTCACCTGATCCGCAACATACTGCGCGAGAGTGCCCGGATCCGCACCCGCAAACTTGCGCGAGTAGTCAGTGAGGAGTCGCTTTGCTACCAACTGCAGAAGCACGTTGTTGTCGCCCTCGAACGTTGCGTACACGTCGAGGTCGGCGCGCATCTGGGTGAGCCGGTTCTCGGCCATGAAACCGGCACCACCACACGCCTCGCGCGCTTCTTGAAGAGTGTCGAGCGCAGCCCACGTGCTGAGTGGCTTAAGTGCTGCGGCAATCGTTTCGAGATCTTGGCGGTCGGCTTCGGTGTCGGTGCGCCCCGAGAACACACCATCGAACTTCTCAAGGAATTCCTCGTGCGCAAACGACATTGCGTAGGTCTGCGCGAGGCGTGGCAGGAGGCGACGCTGGTGACGCTGGTAGTCCAGAATCACTTCTTCATGAGTGTTGCTGGCTGCCGTGAACTGTCGGCGCTCCGAGCCGTACTTGATCGCAATCGTGAGGGCTAGCTTGCTCGCGAGCACTGCGGCACCATCGAGTGAAACGCGGCCCTGAACGAGCGTGCCAAGCATCGTGAAGAAGCGACGACCTGGACTGTCGATGTCTGACGTGTATTCGCCGTTCTCGTCGACGTTGCCGTAGCGGTTGAGAAGGTTCGTGCGGGGCACGCGCACGTGGTCAAAAGCGAGGCGTCCGTTGTCGATTCCGTTCAGGCCACCCTTGAGGCCGTCGTCCTCGCCCGAGATTCCCGGGAGGAAACCGTTGTCGTCGCGCAGCGGAACGTAGAAGGCGTGCACGCCGTGGTTGACGTCTTTTGTCACCAGCTGAGCGAACACTGTCGCCGCTTTACCGTGGAGGGCCGCGTTGCCGAGGTAGTCCTTCCACGCCGCACGGAACGGGGTGTTGATGACGAACTCATCAGTCTTGGGGTCGTAGGTTGCCGTCGTGGCGATGCTCGCGACATCCGAACCATGACCGATCTCCGTCATCGCGAAAGCGCCGGGAGTTTTCAAGCTCATGATGTCGGGCAGCCACTTGTCGTGGTGCTCCTTCGTGCCTAAGTGAACTACAGCGGAACCGAAGAGCCCCCACTGAACGCCAGACTTGATTTGTAGTGATGGGTCGGCAAGCACGGTCTCTTCGAAAGCAGCAATGTTTCCGCCGTGGTCGTCGTTGCCACCGAGCTCCTTGGGGAACGCACGGTGAACCGCATTGTTATCGACGAGGAGCGACAGTTGGTGCAGCACGCGTTCGCGGTGGTCATCCATAGAGAGTCCATCAACGCGGTGGAACTCCGGGTTCGACATGAGCGCACGCGACTCTTTGCGAGCCTGTGACCATTTGCCCAAAAGGTATTCGCCCAGCCATTCAACGTTGATGGCGGGAGCCTCGGGGGAGGTCTCTGCAGAAGTCGTGGCTGCGTCGCCGTTGGCGGGTTTAGGTGCTTCGGGCGCCGTCTCGGTCGCCGTGTCGTGAACCTGTGTCATGGCTATCTCGATTCGTGAAAGTTTAGTAATCACACGCTACGAGCGTTGCGGGCGGGTGCAAAGTGAGTCGTTCACGGTCAACCAAGTGGATGCCGCGCCCGCCGCATCCCTTTGTGCGAAACCGCAAAACAGCCGCCGTAGCGTTGTGGGAAGTATTGCGCTCCAGGCGAACTAGGCGGAGGGAATCTTTGTTCAGGCGACGTTGTTGGGCTCCATGAAAGGATGTAACTATGTCGACTATCACTCTTACCTCAGAAGACTTTGGCCAGACGGTCACCAAAGAAGGAATCACGCTCGTAGATTTTTGGGCCGAATGGTGCGGCCCCTGCAAGCAGTTCGGGCCCATCTTTGAGACCGCAAGCGAAACCCACACCGACATCACGTTCGGCAAGGTAGACACCGAAGCACAGCAAGAACTTGCTGGTGCTGCAGGCATCACCTCCATCCCTACCCTCATGGCATTCCGTGACGGCGTACTCGTGTTCTCCCAGCCCGGCGCACTCCCCGCCCCTGCCCTCGAGCAGGTCATCGAGGGCGTCAAGAACCTCGACATGGCCGAGGTGCACAAGCAGGTTGCTGAACAGCAGGCTGCTGCTGAAGCTGGCGAAGCGCCGGCAGCCCCCGCTAGCTAGCTGTACCCGGCCGTGGCGTTGGTGACAGCGACCCGCCAACAGCTGTTTAGTCTAGGGGCGCCCAGCTAAGTGCGCGCCCCTAGACTCCATGCGAGTCGGGATTCAGTTAGCCGCCGAATGCATTCAGGTGCTTTTCGGATCCCGACAGCAAGTGTGAATACACTGCGAGAACGTCGGGCGCGGTCACTGACTCAGCAGCTGCGGCGATGTCGCTAATGTCGTTCTTTTCAATGGTGCGGGCCGCCTCGAAGGCACCATCTCGGCTGACGGAACCTTGCGCGAAGAGTGAATCATACAGCTCCTGCATGCTCTCCGAGGAGAACTCGCCCGGGGCAAGCCCCACAGTGGGGTCAGCGAGGTCGTAGCGTTCAAGCAAAACCTGCACGGCAGAAAGGTGCTTGGTCTCGGCGTTCGAGACCCGGTCGAAGACTTTGTCGCCGTAGAGGTCACCAAACGCGACGTAGAGATCGTGTGCGACCTTCTCCTCTTCGGCCATGAGTGACAGCGTGGCTTCCTGCTCACTCGTCAGCGTTCCGCTTTCGACCCCGGTGAGGCCATCCATTGCATTGGTGCCAGATTCATGACCCTTCTGTGCACCCCGGCCCATTTCTGAGGAGTTCGAGCCGCCGCCCATTCCTGAATCTGAACCGTTCTGACCGTGGCCGCTCTGACCGTGACCGCTCTGACCAGACCCAGTGGATGACTCGTTGTCGTTGTTGCTCGCGCCAAGAGCAAAACTGGCCCCGGCGACGAGCGTGACGGCGAGTACGCCGCCGATGATCGATGTGGTGATGATTGTTCCCTTGCGCATAATGTGCTCCTGTTCATTGTTGTGTGAAACACACACTGCGCTCTCACTGTGCAGGCCCTCTCGCGGTTGTGTGGAGATTGTGTGGAGACTGTTCGCTGCACCACGTGGAATAAGGTGAAGTATGCCTACCGTGCTGGTCGTCGAAGATGAACGGGATATCCGTGAGGTGCTGCGCCGCTATCTTGAACGGGCCGGGCTTTCGGTCCTCACCACCGGGTCTGGTGCCGAAGCACTTCGACTCTTCGACTCCGCAGATTTGGTGCTGCTCGATCTTGGCCTTCCCGACATCGATGGAACTGACCTTCTGAGGGAGATAAAGTTGCTGGGCAACCTCCCCGTTATCGTGTTGACTGCTCGCAGCACGACCGACGAGCGTATTCAGGGTCTCGAACTTGGGGCAGATGACTATGTGACCAAACCCTTCAGCCCCCACGAAGTGGTTCTTCGAGTACAGGCCGTGTTGCACCGACTCAGCGGGAAACCCACAGAGAACGGGATCGTCAGCTACGGCGGAAATCGTCTGCGGATCGACGAAGGTTCCCACCGCGCGTGGCTAGATGACTCCCTTCTCGATCTGACACCCACCGAATGGGGGCTGTTGTCGGCAATCGCCACCGCCGCAGGGCGGGTCTATTCGCGCTATGAATTGGTGAATCGAGTTCGTGGATACGAATACGAGGGCTACGAACGCACGATCGATTCGCATATCAAGAACCTCCGGCGAAAGCTCGGGGCCGACGGTTCTCTTGTTATCGAGACGGTGCTCGGCGTCGGCTATCGACTGGGTTTCACCAGGGATGAGTCGCCACAGTGACCCGCAATTCTCGAGAAAACAGGTTCGGGCTTGGTGCCCTAGGTACCCGTCTTCTGCTTGCGTTCGCAGTAGTAGCGGTGTCGTCGGTGCTCGTGCTGACGGGAGCTGCACTCGTCGGCGTCGACCGTGGAGTGCAAGCGGGAGAACAGGCCGATCGCCAACAGGTGGCCGATTCCGCTGGCGCTGCCGCCGCCGACGCCTATCAGGCTGCTGGGGGCTGGGAAGGTGCCGACCTCACTCGCGCGGTGAGCATTGGCGAAGCGGCATCAGCACGGCTAGTCATTCTTGATGCGGCCGGGTCTACCGTGGCCGCTAGCGGCACCGCTGGCGGACATTCGGGCGGAAATGGCGGCGGGATGGGCTCCGGTGCCAGTGTCGCGGAAATAGTCATTGACGGGGCACAGGTCGGTTCGGTGCGAGTTTCGCAGTCTCCGATGGCCACATCCCGTGTGCTCGATATCGCGTGGGCGTGGATACTGATCTCCGCGATCGTGGCGCTCGCTATCGCTTTCACCGCAAGCTGGGTTGTCACTCGCTTTCTTGTTGGTCCCCTGCAGCGGATGACGGATGCCGCACGATCCTTTACCGCCGGCAACCGCGCGTCGCGAGTCACCGGCCGCGCCCCGGGAGAGCTCGGAGAACTCGCCACCGCTTTCAATGGAATGGCAGACGAGGTAGTGCGCTCTGATCGGGATCGACGCAACCTGACCGCAGATGTTGCCCATGAGTTGCGCACGCCACTGGCAGCACTCCAAGCCGGCCTCGAGGAGCTTCGCGATGGCTTCGTACCGCCCGATGCTGAGCGGCTTGCGGCGTTGCACGATCAATCACTCAGGCTAGGTCGGGTCGTGGCGGATCTGGCCGAACTTTCTGCGGTCGAGACGGCTGGTCCCCTCCTACAGGAAGGACTAGTGGATCTCGCCACTGTCGCCCGCGAGGAGGTGGCACTTCACGAATCCCAACTGCGCGCATCGGGCCTCCACGTGTCCGCCGACCTGGCCGAGCCAGTTCTCGTGCGCGCGGATGCCGACCGGCTGCATCAGGCGGTCGGCAACGTGCTGGCCAATGCTGCACGGTATTGCCGACCAGGGGACGAGGTGAGCCTCTCCCTGTCAGTGCGCGATCATGAAGCCGCGCTGGAGATTGCCGACACCGGCCCGGGCATAGCTACAGAAGATCTGCCATTCGTTTTTGATCGATTGTGGCGAGGTGAGTCCGCACGAGAGATTCCCGGTTCTGGTATTGGTCTTGCTGTTGTGCGAGAAATTGTTTCCCGGCACGGTGGCAGCGCCGAGGTGGAGTCGCCCCCCGGTGAAGGAACCCGGGTCACGATCCGGCTTCCCGTCGCGATCGGTGAGTGACCGCGACGGCTACTGGGACTGTTGCGTCGACCGGTTGACGCCGCGTCAGTATTCCGGCGGCCCATCGTAAGGTGCATCGTCATCCGAGTAGAACGGGATGTCGTTTTCGTCACCGGGAACCGACGCTGAGGATGAAGCTGCGCTCGGTCGTGATGGTCGAGACGCAGGTCGCGACGCGGCGGTTCGAGGCTGGCGTGTGGGCGCTGCCGAGAATGCCGGTGCAACCTTATCTGCCGCCACTGTAGTCGCAGCGGATGCATCAGGAGACTCCCCCGCAACAACCGCGAGCACTGCCGCACCATACGTTTCGAGCTTCTTCTCGCCGACCCCACTGATCTCAGCCAGCTCAGCCAACGACTCAGGCTTAGTGACGGCGATGCCTCGCAGGGTGGCATCCGCAAACACAACGTAGGCGGGCACCCCGTTGTCGCGCGCTACTCCCGAACGCCAGGTGCGAAGATTCTCGAAAAGGTCCGTCGCCGACTCGGGTAGATCGACCGTGGCCTTGCGCTTTGCGGCCGCCCCACCGCCGCCGGAACCTCGCGCTTTGCGGGGTGCCTCACGTCGCAGCTTCACGATGCGGTCGCCGCTCAACACCGACCCACTTTCGGGGGTGATCGCCAGAGTGCCGTACTCGCCGTGCACCGCCAGCAGTGACTGAGCCAGCAGCTGCCGCACGACCGAACGCCAATCCTGCTCAGAGACATCCGACCCGATGCCGAACGTCGCCAGATCATCGTGGCGCTGCTGCGTTACGCGGGGCGTGGTCTTACCGATCAGGATGTCGATAAGGTGTCCGGCGCCAAACTTCTGGTTGCGTTCGCGGTCGAGTCGCACAATCGTCGACATGAGTTTTTGGGCCGCAACCGTGCCATCCCACGACTCCGGAGGCGATAAGCACGTGTCACAATTTCCGCACGTCGTTGATTCCTGCCCGAAGTAGCCGAGCAGTTGCACCCGGCGACACTCGACGGTTTCGCACAGGGCGAGCATCGCATCGAGGTGCGCGCTGAGATTACGACGGTGAGCCAGGTCGCCACCAGACTGGTCAATCATGCGGCGCTGCTGCATGACATCCTGCAAGCCATAGGCGAGCCATGCCGTTGCGGGCAGCCCATCACGGCCAGCACGACCCGTCTCTTGGTAGTACCCCTCAACGCTCTTGGGAAGATCAAGGTGGGCGACGAACCGAACATCAGGCTTATCGATACCCATACCGAACGCGATCGTCGCGACCATCACCATGCCATCTTCGCGCAAGAAGCGGCTCTGGTTGCTGGCGCGAATCTTGGAGTCGAGACCCGCGTGATACGGGAGTGCGGGGATGCCGTTCTCTACCAAGAACTGTGCCGTCTTCTCGACCGACGCCCGCGATAGGCAGTACACAATTCCCGCATCGCCGGGGTGCTCGGTATTAAGCAGCGTCAGCAGTTGCTGCAACGGCTGCGCTTTCGCCTCAATACGGTATTGGATGTTGGGCCGATCAAAACTAGAAACGTACTGAGTGGCGTCGGTGAGCTTCAGTCGCTGCGCAATCTCTGTGCGAGTGGCTTCAGTCGCGGTCGCGGTCAGCGCAATTCGCGGCACATTCGGCCAGCGGTCGTGCAGCACATCGAGCTGCAGATAGTCGGGCCTAAAGTCGTGGCCCCACTGCGATACACAGTGCGCCTCGTCGATCGCAAAGAGCCCGATCGTGCCCTGGTCGAGCAATGACACGGTGGATGAGACCCGCAGCCGCTCGGGGGCGAGGTAGAGCAGGTCCAACTCGCCAGCCCGGTACGCGTTTTCGACGCGCGTGCGCTCTTCGGCGGACTGGGTTGAGTTGAGAAACTCTGCGCGAGCACCAACGGCGGCGAGAGCATCCACTTGGTCTTGCATCAAAGCAATCAGGGGGGAAATGACAACACCAGTGCCGTCACGGACAAGTGCGGGGATTTGATAACACAGTGACTTGCCGCCACCGGTAGGCATGAGTACGAGAGCGTCGCCACCCTTGACGATCGTGTCAATGATCTCGCCCTGCTGCCCCCGGAACGAGTCGTAACCGAATGTGGACTCAAGAACAGACTGGGCAGACACCATGCCGAGAAGTCTAGGCGCAGCCACCGTCGCAAGATGCGGCGGGGCGGCACCTGAGGACTACTGCTACCCCTTTGTGGAACCGGCGAGGAGTCCGCGCACGAAGTAACGCTGCAGTGCGAAGAACACGATTAGCGGCACGAGGATTGAGATGAAGGCACCCGCCGTGAGCAGGTTCCAGTCTTGACCGCGGCTACCGGTGATCTCCGCCAAGAGTTTCGTCATCGGAGCGACCCGGCCGTCGGCAAATACCAACGCCACAAGGAGGTCGTTCCACACCCACAAGAACTGGAAGATCGCGAAGGATGCGATTGCCGGCATGGTGAGGGGAAGCACAATTCGGAAGAAGATTTGGCCGTGGCCCGCGCCATCTACTCGAGCGGCTTCAATCAGCTCAGACGGAATCTCCGAGACGAAGTTGTGCAGCAAGAAGATCGCCAAGGGGAGGGCAAAAATCGTGTGCGCAATCCACACCTGTGAGTATGCGTTGGAGGCGTTCAAGCTGGCGAATAGTTCGACATCACCAATCGATAGTCCGCGCGAGAAGAGGCTCAGCAGGGGCACGAGTGCCATCTGCAGGGGAACGATCTGGAGTGCGAAGACTCCGATGAACATCCAGTTGCGGCCAGGGAACTTGATCCACGCGAAAGCGTAGGCTGCGAGGCTCGCGATAACGAGCGGGAAGATTGTGGCCGGTAGCGTGATCGCAATGGAGTTGATGAACGCGCCAGCCAGATTGAGCGTGCTGTTTCCCGCGGCAAGCACCTCAGTGTAGTTGTTGAGGGTGAATCCGGGATTTTGGAAAATCGTCCACCAACCGTTGCGCAGGATCTCCTCGGGCGGGCGAATTGAGGAGATGAACAGGCCGAAGGTTGGCGTTGTCCACAGCACGGCGATTACCAGTGCTGCGATTGTTGCGCCTCGACTGGTGAGGCGCTTCTTGGTGCGCGTGGCTGCTCCCAGCTTCTCTCCGCGAGCCAGTTGCTTTTCGGTTTTCTTGTCAACCGGAATTTTTGCGGGAACGGTCGCGGTCATCGGATCTCCCTCTGCTTTTTGATCTGTCTCGCGTTGTAAATGACAATCGGCAGCACCATCAGGAATAGCACGACCGCGAATGCCGCAGACCTACCAACTTCGAACCCTTGCCACTGGGAGTACATTTCGTTGGCGATCACGCTGGTCTCGTTTGCGCCTGCGGTCATGGTGCGCACGATATCGAAGACCTTCAGAGAGGCAATGGAGATCGTGGTGAGGACCACAACAAGTGAGCTACGGATGCCGGGAACTGTGACATTGGTGAAGCGTTGCCACGCGTTAGTACCGTCGAGTTCCGCGGCCTCAAGCTGTTCGAGGGGAACGCCTTTGATCGCGGCCGACAGGATCACCATGGCGAAACCCGTCTGGATCCAGATCAGCACAACAATAAGGAAGAACGTATTCCAGGGGGAATTAGAGAGCCACGAGACTGGCTCACCGCCCAGCCAGACCACGACCTGGTTGAGCAGACCGATCTGCTCCTGCCCTGCGGGGCGCACCGCGTAAACGAAGCGCCAGATGATGCTCGCGCCGACGAACGAGATGGCCATCGGCATGAACACGAGCACTTTGAAGAACTTCTCGCCGCGCGACTTGTCAATGAACACCGCATAGGCGAGCCCGAAGATGGTCGAGACTACGGGAACGATCAGCACCCAGACGACCGTGTTGAGTACAGTGCGGATGCCGGTGTCTTGCGTAAAGATCCAGATGAAGTTTTCGAGGCCCACGAAGCGGGTGCCTCGGCTGTTCATGAAGGCTTGGATGGTGGTTTGGATCGTGGGGTAAATGAGTCCGATGCCGAGCAAGAAGATCGCGGGGCTGAGGAATCCGACCAGCTGAAAGAGGTAGCCAGCACCCTGCTTTGAGCGGTAGTCGAGGTAGAAGAAGAGTGCGCCAAAGAGTGTTGCGGCGGCAGCAGCCCAGAGCACTGATCCGAGGGTGAGAAACACGAGCCCGGGAATGAGCACGCAGGCAGCGGCGCGGATGATGGTGAACTTGCGCCCGGTTCGCGGCGCAACCTCCAAGAAGAAGATCAGCAGCGCTATCACTGCGAAGAAAGCCAGAAGCACGAGCGGTATTTGCGCAAGTGCCGGAAGGGTGGAAATCCACGCTAGGAACGCTGACATGTCAAACCTTTCGAGTGCATCACTGGACTCTCTCTACTTCTGTGACTCTACGACACCTCGGCGGTAGAGCAACAGATATGGGTGCGGGCCGGGAAGAGTTTCCCAGCCCGCACGTCATACCTGTCTCGAACTACGGTGTCGAACTATTCAGATGGCCATGAGGCGTCAATAGTTGAGAGCACCTCTTCGGTTGATTTGCCGTTGATCCAGTCGACCATTCCTGTCCAGAACGATCCAGCGCCAACAACACCCGGCATAAGGTCGGATGCGTCAAAGCGGAAGGTCGTGTCGGGGTCCTGCAGGATGGTGATGGCCTGCTGCAGGATCGGGCTGCTCGCGCTTGCGGGGTCGAGGCCGTTGTTGGCGCTAATGACACCGCCCAGCTTCACGCGAGTGTTTGCCCACTCGGGGCTCGAGAGGAACTCCTGAACCTTGATGGTTTCTTCGTCGTTCGAGAAGGCTCCAACGATTTCGCCACCACCGGTGACGGCGTTGCCGCCGGCCTCAACGGACGGAGTAACGAAGGCCCAGATGTCAGCATCCGGTCCGACCGTAGCGTTGCCGTTCTTGGGGTCCTGGATGAACCCGTCGAAGAACGATGCCTGGTGGTGGAGTGCACAGGTGCCGTCACCGAGCGCACGAGCCGGGTCACCGAACGGGGTAGTAACGATCGACTTCACGTCACCGAATCCCGCGTTGACGAATTCAGGGTTCAAGAGAATTTCACCGACGGAATCGAAGGCCGAGACGATGGCGGGGTCGCTGAAGGGAATTTCGTTCGACACCCACTTGTCGTACGTCTCTGGTCCGGCCTGGCGAAGCACGAGGTCTTCAACCCAGTCGGTTCCTGGCCAGCCCGTTGCGGCATCCGATCCGAATCCTGCACACCACGGTGCGGTGCCCGTCTCGTCAGCGATTGTTTGGGTGAGGGTGAGCAGTTCATCCCACGTGGTGGGAACTTCTACACCCCACTCAGCGAACTGCGCTGGCGAGTACCAGACGAAACCTTTAACGCTGGCCATCAGTGGTGCACCGTAGAGGGTGTCTCCCGTGGTGGCGTAGTTCGCCCAGTCTGCGGACCAATATTCTTCTACGTTGGCTTTAACGCCCTCGGGGGCTGGCTGAATGTAGTCGCGCGATGCGAGGTCTGCGAGCAGACCAGGCTGCGGGAAGATTGCGAGGTCGGGAGCGTTGCCGCCTTGGGCCCGGATACTGATCTGGGCTTCGAACTCTTTGCTGGCTTCGTACTGAATGTCGATGCCGTTCTCATCTTCCCAGGCAGCCCAAGACTCCTCAAGAAGTTCAGCCTCGGTGTCAGCAATGGTGCCGTAGATGGTGACGATGCCGTCAGCATCGCCAGCATCGCCGGGTCCGCCGGCGCCGTCTGTGCCACCGGATCCTGATGCGCAGCCGGTGAGAACCAAGCTTGCGATGCCGAGAGTGGCGATCGGAAGTATGGCTCGTCGATAGTGGTGGGAAATCATACAAATCCTCCTCGTCGAGGTTTTGCCCGCAAGCCGATCAGTATGCGGGGGAACAACTGCAGCGCTGAACTCGTCGTTGGGGTAGCTGAGACCCGGGCGAGCGTGTTCAAGATTCACGCTAAGGCACACCCGCAGATTTATGCAAGCGCTTACTGTCCACTTTCGTCGACCGAAACCGGAATGAGACATTTGGCGAAGCTGGTGTGACATTTGTGCGCCCCACTGCTGAAAGCTTGAGTAATCATAGGTGCGGGTGTTCACTGGAATTATGGATCAAGGATTAGTAATTGACTGGACTCAAATGCCCACCTACAACACGATCATGGCGGTGGCAGCCGGAGCAGGCCTGCTCAGCCTTGTTCTGTTTGCGAGACGGCTGATGGCGGGCACCGAGATCGACTTCCGAGGCTACGCTGTCAACTTCGGCGTGTTGGGCCTGATACTCACGATCACGGGCGCTCATATGACACTGACATGGCCGTTTGCCGCCTACTTCCCGTTCGACAACATCATCTTCGGAGAACCAAGCCTTGCGTTTGGTGTTCTCCTGCTGGCTGCGAGCTTTGTACTGTGGCGTCGAGCCGCAGTGCTCGAAGAGTCAGCGGATGCTGCACGCTCCGTTGCCCGCACAGCGGAGCCGCTTGGCGTGCTCATCTTCGGCCTCGGGCTTTCCCTCATCGCTATCGCTTTCGCGGGAATCATCTTCCAGCTCTTCGCTGCCCCGCCGGAGGAACCCATTTCTGGCGCTTTCGCCCAGTGGCCCTGGGTCGAAGCAATCTTCATGTCGGGACTGTTCGGACTGGTTGGTCTGGGTGCACTACTGTTCCCGTTCGCCACCCGCACCTTCGCTGTGCGCAGCACCCCTACCAAGGTTCAGTGGATTGCTGGGGTTGCGCTCGCCCTGAGTGGAGTCGTATTTCTGCTCTTCGGCGCTCTCAACTTCTTCACTCACATCGGGCTTATCGTCAACACGATGGGCTAGCTCAGCACGGGCCACATCGTTTACGCGATGCGGCTCCCGCGGCTCAGCCTGGCTGCTGGCGTTGTGGTACGAAACCACGCGCCGGCCAGCAGAGCACCGGCAAGTACGAGGTGTGTTGCAAGCCCTACGGCCCATCCGGGAGTCGTGGATTCGATAATGTCTCGCGCATTCGAATACTCGGAAGACGGCTGCTCGGGCTGTCCGACGACACACACAGTGCTTTCATAACCGGCACTCTGGGGCAGTTGGGTCATACGTGCCGACAACTTGAAGTATCCGAACAGGTCGGTCGGCTGGTCATTCTGGTCGTAGGCGGTAGGCACCGCATCGGCCAAGATCACGTAAGGATTGGCGACGAGAGCGCCCCAGAACAAATCGAAGCGCGGGGTTTGATACTCGTATTCCTCGGGTGTCGAACACTGTGTCGGAATTCCGTCGGCGTTGTATTCCGTGCCATAGCTGAAGACCGATTTTGCGGTTGTTTGGAGCGCAAGGCCGCCCAGCGTAAACGCAATCAGGGTGCCAACGCTGAGTGCAGCCACCACAAGATACGTCACAACAATCGAAAACAAGGGGCGCGTCATCAGCCCAGAAAGCCCCACACCGACGGCGGCAACGACACCCAGCTCGACCGCCAATACGATGACCGAAACAACAATCGTGCTCACCCGAAGCTGACCGACAATCGCGGCGTAGATGAGAAACGGAATCGCAGCGATCAAGAAGGCGAGCGCGGTAATCCACGCCGAGAGAAACTTACCCATGATCAGTTGGCCGGTCGTGATGAGCGTCACCTGCGTGGTGGCAAGAGTTCCCGCATCCCGATCACCATTGATGGCGTTGCCGCTGAGGGCAGGCGCAACAAGAGTGCCCAACAGCAGCACGAAGTAGATGATGGTGGAATACACGCCACCACCACCGTCATTGGGGCTGCCGAAGCCGTTGAGGGCAAACGACAGCAGCACCGTGACGATCAGAATCAGGCCCACAAACACCCCGAGCAGGATGAACCAGCTGACGGTACGCACGCGTTGGCGCAATTCGAGCGAAAGAATTACTCCGACACCGGAGAAGAATGCGGTCATTTCGAGTCCTCGGCGCTCAAGTCGATAAAAGTGTGTTCGAGGTCGCCGACAGCAGGAGCAAAAGTGCTGATCGCGACCCCCGCTCCCACCAAGCGAGCAAGCAGGGCGGATGCCGCAGCTTCGCCTTCGAGAGCAACAAGCAGCTCGGTGCGGTCGGTTGCAATCGCATCCTCGTCGATGCCGTCGGCAACAAGTGCCGCGCGCAGTGCCACCACATCACTCGAGCGGATGCGCCACGGTCGAGCACTGGCGCGACTGCGCGCAAGTGCCTCAGCTGACGCCGTCACTCCCTTGGAGATGTAGACGGCACCGTCGGCCATCTCATCGAGTTCGGAGAGTACGTGGCTCGACACCAACAGGGTTTTGCCTTCAGAGGCGAGACGCCGCACCAGAATTCGCAGATCGGCGCGAGCAACCGGGTCGAGACCCGACGCTGGCTCATCGAGCAGCAGCACGTCGGGCTCATGCACGAGAGCGCGGGCCAGGCTCAATCGCTGCTTCTGGCCCCGCGAGAGTACGCGCGTTGGGCTGTCGGCAAGCTCAGGCAGATCAACAAGAGTGATGAGTTCTGCCGCGCGCGCTGCTGCGGCAGATTTATCCATTGCGTACATGCGCGCCGTGTAGATGAGGGTGTCACGAACGCTGAGGCTCGACCACGAGCCGAGCACGTCGGGCATCCATCCCAGCCGCGCGCGAACCGCAGCAGTCTCGGTGACAGGATCATGACCAGAAATGCGGATGCTGCCAACATCCGGCTTCAACAGCGAAGCCAGCATGAGCATGAGCGTGGTCTTGCCCGAACCGTTGGGCCCGATCAGCCCGGTGACGGTGCCCGGTTCAGCGATAAAGCTTGCGTCGCGCACGGCGTGCACTTCGCCGAATGATCGCCCGACATGCTCAACGGCGATGCCGCTCTGGGCCACACCGCTGGGTTCTGGTTCGATGTGCGCTGTCTCAACTGACGTCATGGGGTTGAGCATAACTTACAAATGGGCTGCACACGATCGCCCCAATCAGGAGTGCACCAGAGCCTAAATGTAGATCGCGGGGTCGGTGTAGTTGAAGCTGTCGCGGGGAGCTTCGGTGCCCCGCTTGGGTCGCGCAACGGCGGGGACACCGACGAGTAGAGAATCGGCGGGCGCATCCGCAACCACGATGGCTCCGGCACCAACGACCGAGCCCGCGCCGATAGTGATATCGCCCAGAATCGCGGCCCCAGCCCCGACAACGATGTCACTGCCGAGAGTTGGATGCCGCTTGCCACCCTGAGAGCTCGTGCCACCCAAAGTGACACCGTGGTAGATGAGTACGTCATCGCCAACAATGGCGGTCTCACCAATGACGACACCAGACCCGTGGTCGATGATCACGCGGCGACCAAGCTGCGCTGCAGGATGGATCTCTACTCCGGTCAAGAAACGAACGAACTGGGAGACCACGCGGGCGAGGAAGTGCGCCCGCGCAGTCCACAACCAGTGGCTGAAGCGGTAACCCCACACCGCATGCATGCCCGAATAGGTCAGCCAGATCTCGAAAGCTCCGCGCGCTGCGGGGTCGCGCGTACGCACAGCAGCGATATCTTCACGGGTTCGAGGAAACAATAGGGCTATCCATCAGTTGAGGTGGGCAATGAATTGATAATTGCGACGCGCTGCAGCACGTGGGGCGAGCAGCAGCGCGCTAGTACACGGTGCTCTTAGTCGACGAGGTCTTCATAGAGCAAAGTCGAGAGGTAGCGCTCGCCGAAGCTCGCGATAATCACGACGATGGTCTTGCCGGCGTTCTCGGGGCGCTTAGCCAACTCGAGTGCTGCGTGCACTGTCGCTCCCGAGGAGATGCCAGCGAGGATGCCCTCTTCTGCTGCGAGACGACGGGCCATGGTTACCGACTGGGTGATGTTGACGTCGAGAACCTCGTCATACACATCGCGGTCAAGAATCTCTGGAACGAAGTTGGCGCCGATTCCTTGAATCTTGTGGGGACCAGGAGCGCCACCGTTGAGGATTGCGGACTCTTCTGGCTCAACGGCCACAACCTTGATTTCGGGGTTCTGCTCTTTGAGGAAGCTGCCGGCGCCGGTGATCGTTCCGCCGGTTCCGATTCCGGCGACGAAAATGTCGACGGTTCCGTCAGTGTCATTCCAAATCTCGGGGCCCGTGGTTGCGTGATGAATAGCAGGGTTCGCTGCGTTGGCGAACTGCTGGGCCGCGACTGCACCTTCAGTGTTGGCAACAATCTCGGCCGCCTTCTCAACAGCGCCACGCATTCCTTCGCCGGCGGGGGTTAAGACGAGTTCCGCACCAAAGGCGCGCAACAGCATCCGGCGTTCCTTACTCATGCTTTCGGGCATCGTGAGCACGACGCGGTAACCACGAGCCGCACCAACCATTGCCAGAGCGATACCGGTGTTGCCACTGGTGCCCTCAACGATGGTTCCGCCGGGCTTGAGCGCACCGGCTTTCTCGGCGGCATCGATGATGGCGACGCCGATGCGGTCCTTCACGCTTGCGGACGGGTTCTGAAACTCAAGCTTGGCCAGCACTGTCGCGCCAGCGCCCTTTGTTACGGAGTTGAGCTGAACCAACGGTGTGTTGCCGACAAGTTCGGTGACGTTGTTATAGATACGACTAGCCATGATTCAGGGGTTCCTTCGTAGGTAGGAGATCGATGGGAGCTTGCTCACCATAGTTACCAGCAATCTGTGCGCCAAATTTATTTCATCAAACTGGGTAACACGCGAAAGAGGGCCCCGCAGAACGGGACCCTCTTCGCGCTATTCGGCTAGCTGCCCGATGTCATCTAGAAGACGAACACCAGTCGTGGCCAGCTTAAACTCGACTCCACAGTGGCGTTACCGGAGTACTCGACCCAAATGAAGTGGATACCGCGGCTGAGCTTCGGCAGTTCCAGCGAAGCATTGCCGCGATTGTCTACCGTGCTCGTTCCGACAGCGGTGCGACCGTCATAGAAGGTCACCTCGCCAGCGGACGTGCCATCTTTACCAACCTTGACGCTGGCATCGACGGTGACCGAGCGGTTGCCCCACACGAACCAAGAGGAGAGGCTCGTGCTGACTCGCGACGAGATCTTCTCCACTGATTGGGCGTCCGATACAGCCACACCGTCTGAGAAACCGTCCTTGCTGGCCGTGACCTGCACGCTCAACTCGGTGCCGATGTCCTCGGTCGTGATGCGGTAGCGACGGTCGGTTGCATCGGCAATCGGCTCACCATCGCGCAGCCACTGGTAGCTGAACTCTGCCGAACGCTCACTCCACCGTCCCGGCATTGCCTTGACGGTCTTACCAACCTCAACCGTGCCTCGGATGCTCGGAGCACGAGTGTTCTCGATTGCTTCTGCCGTTGCGGTGACCTCGATCGGAACCGCAATCGCAGTATCCGTTCCCGGCACCGCTACGGTCAGCGCGAGCATGCCCGAAGGCACTCCAGCCGGGATCGTGATCGTCACTGTTGCGCGACCCTGCTCATCCGTCGTATCGACGATGGTGCGGTCGATTGTTGCCGAACCGAGCACGGTACCGTCAACCGATACTTCGACCGTGGTGGCATCTGATCCGCCACGGCTGAAGGTGAGCGACGACAGATCGAGCGTGACGTCGTCTCCGGGGTTGTAGCCGTCAGCATCCGGAGCCGAAACAACAGCACCAATAGCGCGCTGTTCGAACGGCGGCGAAGCTACCGGGGTCTCCTCGAAGTAGTCGACCATGGCCTGCAGGTCGACGCGTCCGGTGTCGGTCGGGTTCGCGCCCGCAGCGAGAGTAGCGAAGTTGTCGCCACCAGCCGCGAGGAAGGAGTTAGCAACCACTTTGTAGTTGGCTGCAGCATCCACCGGAACACCGTTGAGGTACATCGCAGTCACATGTGCACCCTGGCCCGCAGCGGGGTCATAGACGTACGTGAGTCCTTCAGAAACACCGAGCTTGAGGAACGGACGCTGAGCGCCAGCGGGCTGCCACTGCTCTTCAAGAACCTGCTTGAGCTGGGCACCCGTGAGTGTCAGCGTGACAAGAGTGTTCGCGAAGGGCTGCACGTTGGCTGCCTCACGGTAGGTCACATCACCGTCAGCGTCATTGGGCCCCGAGGATTCATAGACGAGGTCGGTACGCAAACCACCAGGGTTCATGAAGGCGATCTCTGCACCCGAATCGGATGCTGCCCAGAGCTGAACGTCAGCAACAAAGTTACCGAGTGTCGACTCTCCACCGCGGTTCTCCGGGAACGGGGTTCCCACTACCGGAGTCTGAACCGCACGGAACATGCTCGCCGAGATTTCGCCGACCTTGGCCGAACCCAACTCGTCAGCAACAGCGGTCGCTTCGTCAACGATTGCCTGCACAGCCAAGTCAGGCTCGAAGCCCTCAATGGGCAACACCTCGGCGCTGAAGGAGATGATCTCCTGCGTTGCCGGGTCAACCGTCAGGTCGAAGTGACCGTAGTTTGAGCCGTACTGTCCCGCCGAGATGACCAGTCGAGGGCGGTCCATACCGGGAATCGCGATCTCGTGGTCGTAGGCCAGGTGAGTGTGACCCGAAACGATTGCTTCAACCTTCGGGCTCAGGTCCGTGACGATCTTGCCAAAGTCCGAATCGTCAGTTGACGCCGCGATATCGGTGGATGCCGCACCCTCATGAACGAGCAAGACGAGTACGTCGGCTTCGCCGTTAGCGTCATTGCCGTCGGTGAGGTAGTCCGCAACGCGATCAACCTCGGTAACGATGCTGCGAATCTCCAGCGAGGCAATGCCAGCAGGGCTGACCAGCTCATTGAGGTCCTCGGTGACGGCACCAATGAATCCGACAGTCACGCCATCGAACTCCTGCAGGAAGTACTCGTCATAGGCCGGAGCGTTCGTAGCCCGGTCGTAGAGGTTCGCTGCAAGGTAGGGCCAGTCGGCGGCATCCAGGATGCGGTCGTCAACATCGGCGCGACCCTGATCGAATTCGTGGTTACCGAACGAACTCGTGGCGAGCCCAATTTCGTTGAGCACATCAATTGTGGGCTGATCGTTCTGGATAAACGACGTGAACGTGGATGCACCAAGGAAGTCACCGGCACCAACAAATGTTGTGTTCGGGTTCTGTGCCTCCCAGTAGTTCACCATTCCACCGAGCTGAGCTGCTCCAGGAATGCCGCGACCGGCTTCGATGCGACCGTGGAAGTCGTTCGTCGTCAGAATTTCGATCTCGACGGGCACCGCCTCAGTGCTGAGGCCGATGCTAATCGGATCGTGATCACTCGAGCGGAATACGGTTCCCGCTTCAGCTGCCGCATACGCGTAGCCACGGTCTGACCATTCTGGGGAGTTAATGTTCCAGACAGCAGCATCCGTCACGTGGTCGGCAAGCGACGGCGACACAATGATGTGGTCGAGTGATCCCAGTTCACCATCGAAGGTGTAGGTATATCGATCGTCGGTCGTGGCAGCAAGAGTGTCAACGTAGCCAGCCGAAGTGAACACCTGAACTGGGTCTTCTTCAGAGTAGGAGTTGAAGTCACCCACAAGAACAACCTGATCGCTCTTGGTTGGATCAGCCGAAATGCTGTCAACAAGCGCCTTCACCGCGGTGGCCTGCTCAACACGCTCAGTGTTGAACTTTCCCTGACCATCAGCAGGTTCAGCGCCCGAGCCACCCTTCGATTTGAAGTGGTTGGCGATAACCGTAATGAGTTCGCCATTCGACTCAAAAGTTTGAGCAATCGGCTCACGCGCAATGTCCCACACCGTCTCGTCAACGGCAGTGAAGCTGTCGCCCACCGCGGTGACGGAGGCCGGCTTGAAGATGATCGCGCTCGTGATGAAGTCGGTGATCGCCGCATCATTGAGTGCTGCCGGGGTGCGAACGTAATCCCATGTACCCGCGCCGGCTGCCGCGTTGAGAGCACCCACGAGGTCCATGAGCGCTTCGTCGAGGCCGCCACCCAACTTGATGGAGTTCTCGATCTCTTGGAGACCAACAACATCCGCATCGAGCGAGTTGATCGCGGCAACAATCTTCGACTGCTGAATCGCAAACTCTTCGGCGGTGTCTGCACCACGCGCATCGGGGTCTTCGCTTGTGAGAGTTGTGAAGTAGTTGAAGACGTTGAATGCTGAGACCTTGAAGTCTCCGCCAACTACTGGAGCCGACTCTTCACGCGGGTTCGTCGACGCGAACGTGGGGCGGTACTCCGCCGCGCTCGAGTCATTGATCGCAACAGTCGGCTGCAAACGCCAGTCGTCAAAGCCGTAGCTCAGAATGTAAGGGTTCGCGGGGAACTCAACGGTGTCACCGTTGCGCACAACAGTGTCAGCCGAGAAATATGGCTGGTCGCCGGGGTGAGCACCGTTAGAAATCTGGATGCTGTAGCCATCATCGAGGAAAATGCGGCTCGCACGGTTGGCGGCGGCAATCGCGTTTGCAGCATCGCCGGCATCCGTGGTTTCGGTGCTCTTGACGGCGAGTTCTTCTGGGCTGAGCCAGAGCGTGCCGAAGTTGTAGAGCTGGTGGCTTGAGCTGACGAGGTAGTCGCCGGTGGGGGCGACCAGCATCGACTCGAAGGGTTCACGATCATTGCCGACAACACTGGTATCAAGCGCCGTTGCTTGAACCGTGTCTGCGTCTGCGAGGTCTGCTGCGGCGGTAACCAGCTCAACGGTGGCAGGAGTTGCGCCCGCACCTAGCTGAGTCTGGCCAAAACGTTCGTCGACAGGGCCGGTCGCGCTGACCTTGTCGCCAATGGCGACAGCGGGGTTCAGGTTGTTGAGGTAGAGGAAGATTCCGTCGGAGGCGCCGGGCGTAGCATCGCTCACCCCGCCTGATCCGGGAGTCTGAATAACGATGCCGCGGTAGCCGGAAGCTCCGCGGTAGTCAGCAGTAACGACACCATCAACGGTGACGGTAGAACCCACCAAGGGGCTCGATGCTGTTGTGCCTTGAACATCGGCAATAGTTGCCGTTGCGTCGGCGGCAAGTGCGGCCGGAGCTGTGATCGTAGTCAACGCGATCGCACACGATGTGGCAAGAGCCCCTATCGTGAGTCGCGTTGGCCTACTGCTTCGAAAATGCATAGCGGGCAGTCCCCTCGAGAGTTGTGAAATCTGTGGTCTACCCCCATTAGGGGTATGACAGACGATAGCCCCGCTCACAGCCAATTCCAAGGGTTAAGGCGAATTGCTCATGTGCGCGTAACCCACTGTTCGTGTGCGCATCTAGCGGCTACCCGGATGCTGCATGCCCAGCAGGCTCGCCACATCACTCGTCGGCTAGCGCACAGAGGAGCGCGCGAAAGCGTGTGCACGTGCAGCCAACGAGCGGGAGATGCGCCCAAAGAGTTCCAGACTCGCCTGGCCGGGCCACCCCGACGGAAGCGCCGAGTTCGGCAACCCAGGATCGAGATACGGGATCACTCGCCACTGATCAAGAGCATGAATGTAGCGAGCGAAGGCTTCGGCGTCGCTCGCGGCCGGGCCCACCTGAGCGGAGTGCTGTGCGAGGAAACGCTCATGCAATTCGCGCAAGCGATCCAGATCCCACCACTGAGCTGCGGCATCCGACAGCGGGCGGTCTGTTTCAGGGCTTCCTGCGATGAACAGCGTTGCGCATTCCTGCAGATCGAGGTCTTCAAGAATCGCAAGAACCTCATCCTTGAGCGATGCCGGGCAAATCCAGAGACCCGTTGCGACGGTTCCACAGCCGATCCAGCCCAGCCGTCGGCGCAACTGGTGACGTGCATCCCGGCGCGACTCAGGAATGGAAAACGAGATCAAACACCAGTTATCGTCTTCGCGCTGTTGTCGAAAACTGAAAATGCGGCGGTCACCACTTTCGAGCATGGGCACCGCGTCACCATGCACCCGATACCCCGGCTGACCGTTGACAACCTCAGGAACGAGCAAACCCTTCGACTTGACTCGAGCGATCGCACTGCGAGCGCCATTGGCCGGAACTCCCAATGCCTCCATGATGCGCACAAGCTGCGCCGACGAGATCCAGCCGCCCAACTGGCGCAACTGCGAGCCAACAAAGGTGCGCAGCAGTGAGGTAGCGCTCCCCGGTCGGGAGTCGAAGTCATCCAGAATCACGGGCTGCTACTTCACCATGGCTGCGTGAATTGCTTCGATCCCCAACTGCACTTCGGCGAAGGTGGTGCTCAGCGGTGATAGCCCCAAGCGGATGCCGTGGGGCCGGCGAAAGTCAGGAATGATCCCCTGTTTCCACAGTTCGGCGTTGACGCGGCCGAAACTCTCGTGGTCGATCGTGATGTGGCTGCCACGCTCATCGGAATTGCGCGGTGAGCTCACGGTGACGCCGAGCGGAACGAGCAATTCGTCGACCAGTTCAAGCGCGAATTCGGTGAGCGCGACAGACTTTGCGCGAATCGCAGGAATGCTGGCCTGCTCGATGAGTCCCAGCATGTCTTGCATGGCAAGGGATCCAATAATCGACGGCGTGCCACTGATGAAGCGACGGATGCCGTGGTGCGGCGCATAGCCTGGCCCCATTTCGAAGGGAGTGCTGCTGCCCATCCACCCCTGGATTGGTTGGGTCATGCTCTCGATGTGTTCTGCGCGCACATACCCGTAGGCGGGGGAGCCTGGCCCACCGTTGAGGTATTTGTAGGTGCACCCGACGGCGAGGTCGACACCCCACTCGTCGAGTTCGGTTTCGACAACTCCGGCGGAGTGACAGGTATCCCAGAGTACGAGCGCACCCACTTCGTGAACGAGCGCGGTGATGCCGGGCATGTCAGCGAGGTGTCCGGAGCGGTAGGCGACATGGCTGATGACGACGATGGCGGTGCTCTCGGTGAGGACCGCGCGCAGCTGGTCGGCGGTTACTCCCCCGTCGATGGGCGGGTCGACCCACCGCAGCGTTTTGCCGAGTTCGTCGGCAATTCCTTCGACGAGATAGCGGTCGGTGGGAAAGTTGCCGGTGTCGATGACAATTTCGCTGCGATCGGGTCGTGCTGTGAGTGCGGCGCGGATCAGTTTGTACAGGATGACCGTGGTGGAGTCGCCGATAAACGTTTGCCCGGGCGCTGCGCCAAGCACTGCGCGGCCGAGTCGGTCGCCGAGAGTCAACGGCAGTTCGTACCATGATTCGTCCCAGCCGCGGATGAGGCGACCACCCCACTGGTCGTTAACGAAGGATGCTAATTGTTCTGCGCTCGCGGTGGTTGGGCGGCCCAGTGAGTTGCCGTCGAGGTAGGCGCGCACTTCGGGGGAACGCACAAACTTGGCGGGGAAGGCGGCAAGCGGGTCAACGGCATCCTTGGTTGCCGCATCGGGTGTGGTATTCATCGGGTCCTCATTAGTTCGGGTGCGGTCAGTACAGTTGCGGTCATCAGCCATTGGGCAAGATCGGTATCAGCGTCGGGAACGGTCGGAAGGTAGCTCACGGTGCTGCCGAGGCTCGGAAGGCAGAGCGCTCGAAGGAGAGCGTCGTTACGCACCCCGGCATCCTGCAGGGCGACAAGCTCGCGCTGGTTGAGTCCCGGCGGAAGATCGCCATTGCCGAGGTCGGTGCCGTACCGCACGATTCCCCCGGCGAGGTGGAACCGTCGCAGGTTGTCGCTGGCGATGTCACAGTCGATACCGCGTTGACCGTAGCCGTGGATGTCGAGGGTGCTGACCCAGGAGTGGCGCCCACCCAAGAAACGTGGATCGCTCTGCGCCATCGTCTCAATGAGGGCGTCATCGAGACGTTCCGACCACGGTGTGTGGGCGAGACGATCAACACCGGCATCGAAGGCTCGCTGTGCCTGGCCGATTCCTTGCGCGTGCGCGACAACTTCGCAGCCTCTGCTGTGCGAGTACTCGACCACGGCATCCAACGTCTCATCGGCGATGACCGGACCATCATCGGTATTCAGCGTGACTTTGATGAGGGATGCCCCCGCAGCTACTTGCTCAGCCACAACCGCGATCGCTTGCTCTGGCGTTGACACTTCGCACACCGAGAGTGTTGCGGCCCACGCGCGAGTAGCAGGGTAGCCGCCGGGTGCCGTAATGAATGCCCCCGCATAGCGCAGCGCAGGAACCATGTTGTCGCTCGCCCATTCGATAAGACGGCCAGGGTCTCCGCCCAGGTCATCAACCGCAGCAAGGCCGCCCGCGATGAGGCTACGCGGCTCGATCAGCCCGAGATGCACGTGCGAGTCACGAAAGCCCGGAAGCAGCACTCCCGGGAGGTGGCGCGCACCAGAGTTGTGGTGATCGGCGGTTGGGGCATCCGGAAGTACCGTAATTGAGGATGGCGTAACCCGCACAATGGCCGGACCATGCCAGCCGCGCTCCCAGTACGCATCAATCGCATAGTCGACGCTTGCCGCGCCGACGGGCTCTGTCACGAACGCCCAATCTCGGTGCGCACAGCGAATAGTTCAGGGAAGAAGGTGAGATCGAGTGCTTTCTGCAAGAAGCCGACACCGCTTGACCCGCCGGTGCCACGCTTCATGCCGATGATGCGCATGACTGTTTTCATGTGGCGGAAGCGCCACAGCTGAAAGTTGTCTTCGAGGTCAACGAATTCTTCGCACGCTTCGTAGGCGAGCCAGTGTTCGCTCTCGTTGTCGTAAATGTGGCGGAACGTGTCGATGAGGTCATCGTTCTGCTCGTAGCCGCGCGTGACATCGCGGTTGAGTACGGCTGCCGGGATGTCGTAGCCGTGCCGGGCAAGGTAGCGGAGAAACTCGTCGTAGACGCTGGGCTCGGCCAGCAGTGTGCTGAGCAGGGCGTGCGCTTCGGGCTGAGATTCGAAGACCTTGAGCATGCCGGCGTTCTTGTTGCCGAGCAGAAACTCAACCGCGCGGTACTGGTGCGACTGGAATCCGGATGAGCTACCTAAGTAGTCACGGAACTGCGAATACTCACTGGGCGTCAGGGTCGCAAGCACTGACCACTGCTCGGTGAGAGTGCGCTGGATGTGCTTGACGCGCGCAATGCGCTTGAGCGCAATAGAGAGGTTGTCGTTGGCGATCAGATCGCGGGCCGAAGTCAGTTCGTGGATCACCAGTTTGAGCCACAGCTCGGTGGTCTGATGTTGGATGATGAACAGCATCTCGTCGTGATGCTCAGGCTTGCTCTGCGTGGTTTGCGCGCTGAGTAGCTGGTCGAGTTCTAGGTAGGAACCGTACGACATCCGCTCACTGAAGTCGGTAACAATATCGTCTTCGAGGGCGCGTTCGTTGTGAGTATCCGACATGCCGACACCCTATTGCACTTTTACGACGACCGCCACACTTGTGTTTACCTGCGGACTCACATCTGCCTCAGGTCAGGGGGCCTTCTCACCGTCCACGCTTTCCGCAGCCCTGTTTTCGCCGACCTCATGAATACTGCGAAGGCTGTCGTCAAGGGCGCTGCCAAGTGTCGCGTCAGCGTTGTCCTGCTCGTTTTTGCCCTTCAACTTCTCGCGCGCAGCAGCGTCAGTGGCACCGTCCATCATCGGTTCGTCCTGAGTTTTGTCATGTGAAGTCATGTTCGAATTCTATGGTCAGACCCTGATGAATCGCCGCTATGGGTTCCCTTTGCGAAACCAGTTTCTGCCCGGCGCTTGCGCTTCTCGTTCGCAGCAGCGAGGGCCTTGCGCGCGAGAGCGTTAGCCTTGCCGCTGGCTCTCTTTGCCGCCTCAAACTCTGTTCCGAGAAGGGCGAGACCGCCCACCGTGATGAGGGAGCCCGGCCCCGGCAAGGGAATCAGCGCTATGCCAAGCACGACGGTCGTACCGCCGACGACACCGATCGTCGTACGGTAGACGCGATTCGAAGTCGGGTTTTTACGGATCGCGGCGCGCGTTCCACGGGCCGCAGAACTCGCCACGTGTCCCAGTGCGGAACCGGCACGCGCCGCGGCTGATGGTTTGTCGTTCATAATTCGATTCTACGAGAGGCGGCTGCGACTCCACCCTCTGAAGATGCAGAAAACCCCGGATACCTACCACGTGAGTGGGGCATCCGGGGCTCTCTTACGCTGATGTGAGCTGGGTGCTAGTTAGAGCGCAGCCAACTTGTCGATGACGACGTCTCCGGCAGCGACGTCGATCGACTCTGCGTCGATTTCGGCGCGGCCGAGCAATTCGTCCATCTTGCGGCGGCGGTTGCGGTTGATGAGCGTGACAACGGTGCCGACCTTGCCGGCGCGACCGGTACGACCAGCGCGGTGCAGGTACGTCTTGTACTCCTCGGGAGCGTCAGCCTGAATAACGAGACTGATGTCATCCACGTGGATGCCGCGGGCGGCAACGTCTGTCGCGACGAGAACATTTACCTTGCCACTCGTGAGCATCTGGAGGTTGCGGGTACGACGCGACTGGTTGAGGTCACCGTGGAGGCTGGTCGCCGGAGTTCCCCCCATGCTCAAGAATTCGGCCATCTCTTCGGCGAACGCACGCGTGCGAGTGAAGACGAGAGTCTTGCCATCACCCGCAGCAAGCTGCTTGATGATCGCACGCTTTTCGCGCTGTTCGATGAGCAGAACTTTGTGGTCGATCGTGGATGAAGCCTGGTCTTCGCCAGCCACCTCGTGCACAGCCGGGTCAACAAGGAACTCCTTGACGAGAGTGGCAACACCCTTGTCGAGGGTTGCCGAGAACAGCAACTTCTGGCCGCCTACGCTGGTCTCACGCAGGATGCGCTGAACAGGCTCGAGGAACCCAAGGTCGCACATGTGGTCTGCTTCATCGAGAACAGTAACCTTCACCTGACTGAGGTCCAGTCGACCCTGCTCGATGAGGTCTTCAACACGACCGGGGGTAGCGATGATGACATCGACACCACGCGTGAGCGCTGCAACCTGCTTGTACTGAGGAACGCCACCAACGATGGTCGTCGTGAACAGACCAACGCTGCGAGCGATGGGCTGAATGGTGCGGTCAATCTGCTGAGCAAGCTCACGAGTCGGCGCGAGGATGAGGGCGCGAGGCTTGCGACCCATCTGACGGTCCTTGCCACCATTGTTTTCCATGAGGCGCTCAACGAGGGGCGCACCGAAAGCAATGGTTTTGCCCGATCCGGTCTTTCCGCGGCCAAGAACATCTTTGCCGGCGAGAACATCGGGGATGGTTGCTGCCTGGATGGGGAACGGCGACTCTGCACCCATGGATGCGAGCTGACGCGAAATGTTCGAACCAATACCGAGGTCGAGGAACGACTTGCCTGCAACCTCGCTCGCAGTAACTACTTTGGCTACAAGACGCTCAAGTACAACATCTTCCTGCTGCGAGTGCGACGACTTGGCGTCACGGTTCGGGTAGTACGAGCTTTCGCGCGGCTCCGAGCGTTGCGCACGATCGTTGCGGTCATTGTACGACGGACGGCCACCACGATCGGGGCGGTCACCGTACGAGGGACGCTCTGACCGCTGAGCGCGATCGTTGTATGCGGGACGCTCCGTGCGCTGGGCGCGATCGTTATATGCGGGACGCTCCGTGCGCTGGGCGCGGTCGTTATACGAAGGACGCTCGGTACGGCCGGCGGATGCGCCACGGTTAGCCCGGTCGTTGTACGAAGGGCGCTCGGTGCGCTGGGGGCGTTCGTTGCGGTCTCCGTAAGACGGGCGCCCGCCACGTTCGGGACGGTCACCATAGGAAGGGCGCTCGCTGCGCTGAGCGCGATCGTTGTATGACGGGCGCTCTGAGTGGCCACTGTATCCACCACGGTCCGGACGCGAGTCACGCTGAGGACGATCGCCAGAGCTTCCGCGCTCTGGGCGTTCACTGCGCTGGGAGCGGTCACCATAAGCACCACGTTCATTGCGCTGCGGACGGTCACCATAGGAGGGGCGCTCGTTGCGGTCGCCATTCTCGGGGCGTCCGCCACGGGCAGGCTTTTCGCGCGGGGTCCAGTCGGGGCGGCGCTCATCGCGTCCACCGCGAGCGGCACCGGGCTTGCGGTCGCCGGTGCGCGCGGCACGGTCATCTGCACTCCAGCGACGTTTGGGCGCTTCGCCCTGGTCGGCACGGAATCCGCGGTGCCCTTCACTGCGAGCACCACCGCCACCCTTAGGTGCGGGCTTGAAGTTCTTGTTGCCACGGCCTGTGGCAGGTTTATTGAAATTAGGCATGATGCTTTCCGGGTTATTCGTAGATGAAACACATCTAGTGCGTGGAGCGCGCGCACGCCAACGCTCACCAAGTTACTTAGTTACTGAAGAACCAACTTGAGCATTCGTGCACTGCACTACTGAACCCGGGCAGTCTTTGACCGAGGCCGTCACATACATTCGTGTGATTGTCACCAGCCGCCTGAACTTTTCCGACGTGTGTGCTGGCAAACCGGCCCGCAAGACTTACAAACCCTACGCGAGATTTCGCGCTGTCTTGAGCCGACCCGACAACGTTACTCCATTGCGCAACCGATTGCGAGGGGCGAGTGGATGCTCGGCACTATTTAACGTGTGAATTCACCGCAAACTGCAGCACGAACGTGTCAATCTGCTCTCCCACCGGCGCCAGCCACTCGCCCACCTCGCGCAGCAAATCGTCAGGGGTGACGAGTCGAACCGCATTCTGCGGATCAGTTGCGACCGTGAGCGGAGCATCCACCAGTCGGTGCACTACAGCCCACGAACGAATTGTGAGCTGGGGGCGATCTGCCGTGTATCGTTCGGCAGCTATCGCGGTGGTCACATTGATGTGTTCGTCTATCTTGCCGTCGCGCACAACGCAGCCCCAAGCATCCAACACATACTGACCGGGCGCCCATAGCAGGGAGTCAATGAACGCGATTTGGTTACCCGCGATAACAGCGTGCCCGACGTGTGCGGTGCGCGAACCCGGAAACGCAATGCCCTGAACGATAGTGACGCCTGGCATCCGCAAGAGCTGCTCAAGCAGCGGCGCACTCAGTCGCTCGGCGACCGCAAGTCGTCGCTCCAGTTCACCCGAATGCTCGTTGAGTACAACGTGCGCACCCGCGAAATAGCGCTCGCGCTGACCGTCAGGGAACACGGTCTGATTTGCCGTCGCAACGTTGCCGCGCCAGTGCGCAAAACTGCTGACCTGTGTATTCAGTTTTATCCAGACCGCAATCGCGAGAGCGACAAACACTGCTCCCACAATGAGCAACGGCAAATTGCTGAGCTGCGGGATGGTCGTGAAATCGGATGCGGAACTCTGGTTCATGAAGACAAGCACGCCGCCGACTACCAGACCGATAAGAGCAGTGACAGCAAAGAGCAAAAACATGACCCTGGCAACGCCGATCGCAAGATTGATCCTCGCCAGCCCCACCGCGATCAGGGCGATGACAAGTTCCGCCGCGATTGCGCCGAGAACCAGCTGCCAATTAGCATCAGCCGACGAGGCAGCGAGGTACTCGAGAAGGTAAACGGCAATACCCGCGACGGCCACAATCAGAAACAGCGCAAGGAGCACGTGCGTGATCGCCGTGAGCGGTGCGATTCGTGGCGGAGACTTCGGCCACACCGTCGGCTGATCGGCCCACCGTTTCTGAGCCCAGCCAAACTGTTCCGAACGCACAATCGGCACCGGAATTGATTGGCCTACCGTGCTCTTTGCCCCAGCAATATTCATGACAGAATCTCCATTTCCCCCGGATCAGCCTAGGGCATCCGAGGGAAATGGACGCAACCAATTTCTTAGCTCGTGGATCCTACAGCGCTCGGCTCACGGCCAGCTTTCTTGGCCGCGCGACGACTCTTGCGATCTGTTCCGGCGGTCCTGCGGTCTTCGCGACGTTCCTTCGCGCCCTCGACGAGATAGTAGAGAACGGGCAACACCACGAGGGTGAGCAGGGTCGACGAAACAAGTCCACCAATCACAATGATCGCGAGGGGTTGCGAAATGAATCCACCCTGACCGGTGAGACCAATGCCGAGCGGGAGGAGCGCAAAGATTGTTGCTGCCGCTGTCATCAGAATCGGGCGGAGTCGACGCGACGAACCCTCGATGATGGCCTCGCGAGCGCGCATACCCTTCACCCGGTACTGGTTGATGAGGTCAACGAGCACGATCGCGTTCGTGACGACGATACCGATAAGCATGAGTACACCGATCAGTGACGCAACGCCGAGCGGGATGCCCGAGATCACCTGGAGTGCAATCGCACCGGTCGCCGCGAATGGCACCGACACCAGCAACAGCAGAGGTTGGCGCAGGCTCTTGAAGGTCGCAACCATCACCACATAGACAATCAGGATAGCCACGAGAAGTGCCAACCCGAGTTGCTGGAACGCATCCGTCTGCTGGGTGGCAACACCACCCAGTTCAGCCGACGCACCCGCAGGCAGCTTCGCGTCATCAACTGCGGCAGCAACGAGAGCGGATGCCGTTCCCACGTCATCACTGCTGGGCGTCACGCTGAGTGTCGCACTGCGCACACCCTTCACCGAAGTGATGCTGGCGGGGCCATCCTCAACAGTCACCGCCGCCACATCAGTGAGCGGAACTAGCCCGACAGCGCTGGGGATCGAGAAGTTGCGCAACTCGTCCACTGTGACCGGTGCTGAATCGTTGAGGATATAAATCGAGAGCGTCGCTTCGTCAATCACTGCGCTACCGACCGCATTCGGGTTCATCGCGCCGGCAACAATCCCGCCAACAGCAATCTCACTCAATCCGAGCTTCGCCGCCTTATCGCGGTCAACCGCAACCTCAATGAATGGCTGCTGCTCCGACAGGTTGCTGGTGGCTTCGGCAACCACATCAAGGTCGCGCACCTGCATGAGCAGAGCATCCGATGCTTCGCGCAGCTCAGAATCACTGGTTGCGGTGATGTTGATCTCAATGTCGGTTGAGGCGAACCCACTGGATGCCGCCGCGAGAGTAACCTCACCCGCATCGTCGATCGTGGCAACAGCGTCACGTACCTTCGCTTGCAGTGCGACCTGGTCGACCGCGGGGTCAGTGGTGAGCGAGAACGTGCTCGACCCACTGCCGGAGAATGCGGCGCGAAGTGAGCCACCGCTGGAACCGATCGACAATTGAACGGTGTCAACGCCGTCGAGTCCGATCAGAACATCTTCGACCTTCTTTGCCGCTTCGTCGCGCGCCTCAAGGCTCGCGCCCAGGGGCAAGGTCTGACTGACCGTGAGCGTGTTCTGCCCGCTGTCTCCAATGAAGTTGGTCTTCATGAAGGGAACGAGGGCGACGGTTCCGCCAAGCAAAAGAACAGCGGTGAGGAGGGTCGCAACGGGGCGCTTCAGCGTCCACTTGATCACGGGGAGGTACCCACGTTGCAGCACAGTCGTCTTCTCCGCTTGGGGAAGACCGGCGGCGTGGGCGTGCTCGACAGCCTCTTCCGTGTGACGCGGCGCTGCCTTGTTTCCGAGGAACCAGTAAGCGAGCACGGGAACGATAGTGAGCGACACAAAGAGTGACGCGGAGAGTGCGATCGCGGTGGTTAGCGCGAACGGCCGGAACAGTTCACCGGTGATATCCCCGACGAGTGCCAGCGGCAAGAACACCGCAATGGTCGTCACCGTGGATGCCGTAATAGCACCAGCAACTTCCTTCACCGCAATCTGAATGGCTTGCAGTTTTGGCTCACCCATCGACACGTGCCGTTTGATGTTCTCGATGACCACAATCGAGTCATCCACTACTCGACCAATGGAGATGGTGAGCGCGCCGAGGGTGATGATGTTGAGGGTGTAGCCCGAAACCTGCATACCGATGAAAGTGATGAGCACGGATGCCGGAATCGAAATCGCGGTCACCAGCGTCGAACGAATCGAGAGCAGGAACACCAAGATCACGATCACGGCAAAGACGAGCCCCAGCAGGCCCTCAGTCGTCAAGCTGTTGATCGACTCTTGAATGAACGGCGCCTGGTCGAAGACAACCGTGAACTTCGTGTTACTGCCGAGGGCACTCTCAAGCTCGGGGATGAGATCGTTCACCGCTTGCGAAACAGCAACCGTGTTGCCCGCAGGGCTCTTCGTGATGGCAATGGTGAGTGCTGCGTCACCGTTAACTCTCGAGATTCCGGTAGCAGGATCGTCAATCACCTCGACGGTCGCGACATCATCGATCGTCACAACCTCGGTGTTGGTGCCACCGAGAAGCGGCAAGGAAGCAACCTCGTCAGACGACGAAATCCGCTGACCTGCCTGCACGGTGAGCGTCTCACCGTTCTCGGTGATCTCACCAGCGGGCAACAGCACACCATTGTCATCAAGTGCCGCAAGAATGTCTTGGTTGCTCAGCTCATTCGCAAAGAGCTTCTCCGGGTCGGGAGTGATAACCAGCCGCTGGGTTGACGTGCCCAGCAGACTTGCGTCACTGACGCCATCCAACTTATTGATATCGACCAGAGTGGACGCCTCAAGCTTGCGAGACAGCTCCTTGGCATCAAGATCGCTCGAGACAGCAATCTGCACGACCGGCAGATCGGTGAAGTTGAAGGTGAGCACCTGAGTTTGGGCGGAGTCAGGGAGTTGACCCGAGATCCGGTTGATGGCCAACTGAACTTTCTGCTCAGCGGTCGCAATATTGGTGCCGTAGGCGAACGCTGCGGAGATATTGGAGAAGTTAGAGTTCGACGTGGCCGTGGTGGACTCGAGGCCGGGAACACCCTGAATTGCGGCTTCGATCGGCGCCGAGAGATCCTTATCGACGACGGTAGGTGATGCGCCGGGGTACGTCGAGATGATGAAGATCTGCGGCAGCGACAACGATGGGATGAGCTCTTGCTTGAGCGACGTTAGCGCCACCCCTCCGAAAATTCCGATGACGATTGTGATGAGCGCGATGAGGGCTCGGTTGCGCAATGAGAAAACGGAGAGCAGGTGCACGAGGTAGCTTTCGTTGCTGTTAAACGTGGGTGCTGTGGCGAGTCCACAAACTGGTTACCCCAATTCTCGCAGGGTGTACCGAACTGCGCGTACTCTCGCGAGATTAGTTGTGAACTAAACGACGTTCGCCAGTTCGCTGCTTGCCGGCGAGAACGGATGCCGCATTACCGTCGACCAGGCGGCCGCCAGTGCCGAAACGCCCTGTTCCAATTCTGCGGCATTTCCGCTAAACGGAATGCGCAGGAATCGCTCGAAAGCCCCGTCCATGCCAAAGCGTGGACCCGCCGCGATGACGAGACCCTCATTGCGGGCCGCCAATACAAGTTGCGAGCTGACGGGCTGACCGAGCCCCACCCAGGCGGTCATTCCGCCGGGGGTGTGCGGCACATGCCAGGCCGGCAGTTGCTCCCGGAGGAGGGTGGTGAGGTGCTCGCGGCCAGCACGAAGTGACATGCGGCGGGCATCCAAAATCGCAGGGAAATCTTCGAGCACATTGGTGACAACAAGCTGTTCAAGCAATGGTGTGCCGAGGTCACCAGCCGACCGGGCACGGACGAGTTGGCGAATAGTGGCATGATCGGCACGAATCCAGCCGGTGCGCAGGCCACCCCACACGGTTTTGCCGACAGATCCTACCGAGATCGCGTTGCCATGAGCGGCAAACGGTAGCCGATTTCCGGTGCCATCGAGGTCGAGTTCGGCCATCGTTTCGTCAGCGATCACCGCGGTGCCGTGACGCGCGGCGAGCGAGAGCACCTTTGCGCGAAGTTCGTCGGGCATCGACTGACCCGTGGGGTTGTGAAAGTCGGGCATGAGATACGCGAGCGATGGGCTCGTTCGCTGGATGGCCTGTTCGACGGCGAGCGCATCCCAGCCCGTCTCCGTCGACACCCCCACCGGCACGAGTCGCGCCCCGGCAGCACGAAGGGCATCGAGAGCGTGCGGGTAGCTCGGGTTCTCCATCAGTGCGCGGTCGCCACGAGACATGAGCGTGCGCGAGATAAGAGCAATGGCGTGCTGGGCGCCGAGGGTGACCATGATCTGGTCTGGGCTCGTGGGCAGTCCACGATCGGCATAGCGCTGGGCGATGGCTTCACGCAGCACCGGGAGGCCGACCGGGTCGAACCCTGACTCCCCTAAGTAAGCCGGTAACTGTTCGGCCGCTCTCTGGGAGGCCGCAATCACTTCGGGCGCCGCCGCCATCGTCGACTTGCTGAAGTCGAGCATTTGCGGCGCGGCAGTGTCGGGAATCAGCATTGACCGGTGCGGCAGCTGCGCCACACTCCCCGAACCTCGGGTGCTTTCAACGTAGCCACCCTCGCGCAGTGAGGAGTAGGCAGCGGTCACCGTTGTGCGGCTCACACCGAGAGCGAGTGCCAGCTCGCGCTCAGCGGGCAAGCGCGTTGAGGTCAGGATGCGGCCATCCATAACCAGGAGACGGATGCGGTCGGCGACAGCAACATACGCCGACGTGGATGCTGCGGGTCGCCATTCGCCCATCATCACAACCAATGCGCGTGCGGAAAGGCTATTCATGATGCCAGAATAGCCGAATTGGCCTCTTGCTCAGAGTCCAATCAAGTAATTGGATACCCTTATGACTCCCCGCCTCATCATGGCTCGCCGCGTGGCCCAGCTCGCCTTTGGGCTCTTTTTCTACGGCTTCGCCATTGCACTCATGATCCGAGCCGAGATTGGAGTCGCACCATGGGACGTGCTCGGTCAAGGAGTCTCGCTCACGACCGGAATTCCTTTTGGCTTTGTCACCAACATCATTGGCCTGATCGTGCTGCTGCTGTGGATACCGATTCGCCAGAAACCCGGCATCGGCACCGTATTTAACGTTGCGCTTGTTGGGCCGAGCGCCCAAGTTGGACTCTGGATGCTGCCCGAAGTCGAAGGATTGTTCCTGCGTATCCTCCTTTTCATCGCCGGTCTCGCACTCCTCGGCATCGCCACGGGGCTGTATCTCGGTGCCCGCTTTGGGCCAGGCCCGCGCGATGGCCTGATGACGGGCATCCACCGCAAATTTGGCGGCAAGATTTGGATCGTGCGCAGCAGCATCGAACTTGTCGTGCTTACCATCGGTGCCGTTCTTGGCGGAAACCTTGGCTGGGGCACTCTCGCCTTCGCCCTGCTGATCGGCCCCATCGTGCACTTCACAATTCCGTGGCTCATGGTTCCAGCGGCGATCTCGCGTGATGCGGCTCAGTCGACCTGCCCAGCGGATGCCCCGGGTGAGCACAGCACTAGGGCGGCTGATGCATGACCGCCGACGCACGCGTGCCGCAGGTCATGAGTCGTGAGGAACGTGCTGAGAAATCCTGCGGCGAATGCGTCACCGGCGCCTGTGAGATCACGCACCTCTGGAACGGGCGGCACGGGAACCACTAACCGTTCTTCCCCCGGCCGGTGCACGACGGTCGGGTCGGCGCCTGCTTTGGTTACCATGACGGTGTTGGGTAGCTGGCTCGCGTGAGGGCCGGGTTGGCCGTCGACGGTGACCCCGAGGAACGCCATTTCGCTCTCATTTCCGATAAGGAAATCCGGGCGCAGCGCCGCCATCAGCTCGAGAAAACGTTCGACCCCATACTGGGCGAGCATGCCGATGGATGAGGCGTCGATGGAAACCAAAATACCCTTCTCTTTGGCGCGGCGGATCACATCGATCGTGGTGCTCCCCACCGGATCTCCGCTGAAGGAGTATGCCGGCACATGAAGAAGCTCAAGCCCGTCCAACCATTCGTCGGGAACCTCATCGAGCAGCTTTGCCGCTCCCCGGTTGGGCAGCATGCTCCGTTCGCCCGTCTGGTCAATCAGGATGACGATGGTTCCGGTGACATGCTTGCGCTGCACGCGAACGTCGACGCCGTCCGCCTCCAGATCGTGCACCAGCGAGTCACCGAGATGATCGTTCCCTACACATCCGATGAACCGGGTGGGGCCGAGTCGAGCGGCGAAGCTAGCCACATTCGCTGCGCTGCCTCCCCGGGTGTGGAAGATTTCGACTTCCGTGTCTGTCCCCTGTCTGAGAGGCTCAGCCAACCAGACGATTACGTCCTCGACAAGATCTCCGACTATTCCCAGCATGACGGTGTCTCGCCGTCAGCGGGTCAGCGCCGCGGCGACGAGACCACCGAGGGCGACGTTGCCGCGGTAGACCTCAACGTTGACGTCCAAACTGAGGCCGTTTGTGTCGCGCTGGATGAAGTCCAACAGAAACGGAGTTGACGCATTTCCGCTGATGCCCTGCTTCTCAGCTTCGGCCCAAGCACGCGTGAGGATGTCGTCGAGCTGTTCCGGCGGAAGCTGCTTGTCGGAAGCGACCGGGTTCGCGAGCAGTACCGACTGCGGAAGGCCAAGGTCATCACGAGCCTTGACGATCGCGGCGACCTCGTCGGGAGTGTCAACGGAGTAACCAATGGTGAAGCCTGAGTCAGTGACGTAGAAGCCCGGGTAGTGGGTGGTGCCGTAGCCAATGACCGGGATGTTCAGGGTCTCGAAACGCTCAAGGGTGGCCGGAATATCGAGAATGGACTTAACGCCAGCGCTGATCACGAGAATCGGAATTTGGGCCAGGGTGGTCAGATCCGCTGACTCGTCGAAGGTTTCGGCCGCACCGTGGTGCACGCCGCCGAGGCCGCCGGTAGAAAAAACCCTGATGCCAGCGTGGTGGGCAAGAAAAGCAGTCGCCGCGACCGTCGTGCCGCCGTGCTTGCGTAGTGCGCACACAACGGGCAGGTCGCGGAGGCTGACCTTGGCGATGTCATCCGTGTGGGAAAGCGTCGTAATCTGCTCGGTGCTGAGGCCCACGGTCGGAACGCCGTTGAACACACCAATGGTGGCGGGTGTGACGCCCTGAGCCCGAAGACCAGCCTCTGCCTCAAGTGCGACCTCAAGGTTGCGAGGGCGAGGAAGTCCGTGGGTAAAAATGGTGGACTCGAGTGCGACGACGGGTCGGTTGTCGCGGACAGCGTCCTGAACTTCTTGGGCAACATGGATGACGGGGTGCGACATGGCCGATCTCTCTCTATTCGCTGAACTGCACTGGCACGTAGACATCCTGCACACGATCGTTGAGGGCGGTGTGGTCGTTACGGGTATAGATTCCGCACGCATTCGTGATGCAGTCAGCATCTTCGCCCAGCGGGTCGCCCAGCTCGAGGTACGCCGTGAAAGCACCCGCGGACGCGTCGTCATAGCTGCGAGCGCCAAACAGCCGCCACGCCCAGTCGGCATTGATCCAATTGCTCGGAGCCCACTGCACAGTGCCGGCGGTGACGTCTTCCTGTTGTTGACTGGGAACGCCGCCAATACACGGGCCAGGCTTGTCAGCGGCAGTCTCGGGGATGACACACACGGCAACGTAGACGCCCTGCGAGCCGTCATACCCGGTGCCACTCACGACAACACGTTCACCACGAACGAGAGCGTCGGTTTCGATCGGTTCGCCGTTTTCGCCCGCAACGCTGAGCGTTCGCGTTCGCCCGTCGTCACCCGCCGCCGACACCGAGAGCGGCCACTCTTCCTCAGTTTGTTGCTGGTTCGACTGCCCGGCACTCTCATGCGTGAGAATCGGAACCACGATGATGGCAACCGGCACGAGAAGAACCACAACAACAACCAGTACGATCCACGGCCACAGGCGGCGGCGTGACCTGGTGCGGGGCATGGGCCAAGTCTAAGGCCGCAATACTCCGCGACAGGGGGTCGTCTTGTCATAAGGTGACAGTGCGGGCCAACCGCCACGAACCACCGAAAGGGCACGCAATGATTCGGGACCTTGCTGCTGTTGCCGTTGGCGGCGCACTCGGCACGGGATTGCGCTTCGCCCTCGATCTTGCGTTCGCAACCGGCGACGGCCTATTTCCTGTCTCGACCCTCCTCGCCAACATTCTGGGAAGCTTCATGCTCGCGCTCATCGTTGCCGAACTGTGGGAGCGATCACCCTCCTGGGTGCGTGCCGGCCTCGGCGCAGGATTGCTCGGCTCGTTCACCACATTCTCGGCACTAGCCATCGCCGTCGTGCACCTGACCGGGGTTGACCAGTGGGTGCTCGCCGTCATCTACTTGGCCGCAACGATGGTGCTGGGGCTTGCCGCCGCAGCCTTTGGGCTGTGGCTGGGTTCGCGCCGTGCTCGCCGGTTGGGCGCCGCCGAACTCGACAGCGACACGGTGCAAGAAGAAATGATGACCGAATGACCGGCGGAGTAGTCGCAGCAATCCTTATCGCTGGTGCGGCCGGCTCAATCCTGCGATACCTGACCACACGCGCTTTTGCCTCCACAACGCAATTCCCGTGGGCCGTGCTCGTTGTCAACGCAATCGGGTCAGCGCTCGGCGGCATGCTTGCCGGGCTGGCGCACATCGGAACCATCGACCCGAACCTCGAAGTCATACTGCTCACCGGGCTTTGTGGCGGACTCACCACCTTCAGCACCCTCAGCGTCGAGACGATTCAACTCGCGACGCTCAAGCGAGTTCGCGTAGCGCTGCTCAACGTCGCAGCCAACCTGATCGTGGGTATTGGTGCTGCGGCAGCAACCTACTTCTGGTTGATTGCTCTCGCGACTTAACTGCTCGACTCTGGGTGTCAAGCACCGGAACCGAGAAGCTAACGCCAGCACCGAGCCCGAACACCGCGGTGAGTGCGGCCGCTAGTGCTTCATCGCCTGAATCTTGCTGAGGGTCGCGATGACCTGTCGGGCGATCATCCGCCCCGCTCGGTTTGCACCGATTGTGGATGCCTGGGGTCCATAGCCGGCAAAGAACACTCGGGGATCTTTCCACGCGACTCCCTGCCCCACCGAAACACCGCCCTCTTTCTCGCGCAGCTTCAACGGGGCAAGGTGGCGAAGTTCTGGGCGGAATCCTGTTGACCAGATGATGACATCCGCCTGCTGGAAGGCACCGTCTTTCCAGCGCACCCCATCGGGCTCAATGCTGGAGAACATTGGGCGTGGAGTGAGCACGCCCCTTTCGATACCGGCTTGAATCCGTCTGGTGCGGGGCACGCCGGTGCCACTGACAATACTGGGAAGCGCTCGACCCGCGCGTGCCGCCTCATCTTGGATCTGTACTGCTTCTTTGCGCGCCTCAAGGTTGAGTCCACCATCTTCGAGAAAATCTATGGGGCGTCGGCTTACCCAAGTGAGATTCTTTGCCAAGTTTTCGAGTTCGAGCAAGAAGCCAATCGCTGAGGTTCCGCCCCCGACCACAACAACACTCTGGTCGGTGAATTCGCGCGCGCTCTTGTATTCGCTCGTATGGAGGTGCCGACCCTCGAATGATTTGAGCCCCGGGTACCAGGGGATAAATGGTGCGCCCCAGGTGCCAGTCGCGTTGACGACCGTTGTGGTGCTGACAGTTTTGGTTTCTTCACCATCGAGAGTGAAGATGACATTGAGGTGGTCGCCGTCGTTTTCCACAGAAATTACGTCAGCGTTGCGAACGACATGGAAGTTGTAGTGCTTCTCGTATTCGCGGTAGTAGTCCGAGACCACTTTTTTTGCCGGCATGTGTTTGTCGGCGGTGTCAAAACTCAAACCCAACTCGTCGAGTCCCGGCAGATCGTTGATGCGGTGGGCTGATCCGATGCGCAAAGCTTCCCAACGGAACTGCCACGCACCGCCCGCATCGGGGCCCCGGTCGAGCACAACAAAGTCGTTGCCAGGATCAAGCCCGAGTCGGCGCAAGTAGTAGGCAACAGAGAGGCCCGCTTGCCCAGCACCAATGACGACAACAGAGGTGTCGGTGTCGGTAGTGGATGTCACGGGCTAACGTTACCCGCCCTAGGCCACCCTGTGCATGGCCCACAAAGAGATAGGTAACCCTCGTGCTAAACTGTGGTTTAGTTTTCATCCATCCCTGTTCGCTCGTTCGCTGACCACCGTCGGTGCACCGGGACAGAAGCATGAGGGGGTCTCGCATGGGACGCGGCCGTCAGAAGGCAAAGCACACCAAAGTCGCACGGGATTTGAAGTACTTCAGCCCAGACACGAACTATGGCGCGCTTGCTCGAGAATTGAGTGGGTCAGATAGCACCGCTCCTGTCTCCGAAGATAGCGAAAAGTGGCCAGAATACTCCGCAGGAGATACCTCCAGCGATGAGTACGAAGCCGAAGACGACGAGGAAACTCGCAGCGCCTAACAGCCGTCTTCACTAAGCACAGAGATTTATCAGTACAGAAATTTATTAGTACAGAGATTTATCAGCATAGAAATCTGACAGAAACGACGAGCACCTAACCCCCAACTGGGGCCGGGCGCTCGCCTTTTTCTCGCCCGAGAGCGTGCATCAGAGCAGCGCATGAAGCTGCGCGGCTAGCCTTCGCGCGCCCAACTCACGAGCGTCGGCACAACATCTTCGGCGAAGCGCTCGTAGTCGTCTGGGCTGTTGTAGGCGTGCGCGGCGAGCCGGAGGTAGCCGGTGTCGCGCCAATTCGTCACTTGAGTTTCGAATCCCAGTTCGTCACTGATTCGTTGACGCACGATTTGCGCATCGGGGCCGGTGGCACCCAGCGTGCCGGGCAACCTCAGCAGACGCATACCGGGAGCCGGCATGCCGACATCCACTCGTGACTCCTCGCCCGAAGCGGTATCGAGCGCGTCGGCAACGATCGGGGTGGCATAGTCGAGCAGCGACCCAATGTACGAACGAATGGAGTCCCAGCCAATGCGCTCATCGAGCCCCCTGATGGAATCGACGCTCGCTAGGTAGGGCGTGTAGTCGATCGTGCCCTGGTGGTCGAAGCGGCCGGGGAACGGTTCATCCATTCCCCACGAGTCGATAACCGGGTAGAGATTCTTCGCGAATTTCTTCTCCGCCACCAACACTGCTGTGCCGCGGAAGCCGCACGCGAACTTGTGTATGTTGCCCACCCACGCGGATGCAGCAACACCTTCTGCAGGTCGGTGCTGCACGCCGGGGGCGTGGGCGGCATCCACGAGCAGGGGCACTCCGTGCTGCTGGGCGAGTTCGGCGAGCGCCGCCGCCGGAAACTCGCGCGCGGTCGGAGAACTTGAGGCGTCAATGACGAGGCCGGCCGGTTTTTTGGCCAGGGCTTTGCCAAACACGGTGAGGATCTCATCCGCAGTTGCGTCAAGTTCGATGCGCACCGTGCGCACCTTGGCACCGCGCTGGCGGGCTTCACGTCGCGCGGAGAAAGCGACGGCGCCGTACGCGTGGTCGGTGATGATTATCTCGTCACCAGCCCCTAAACCGAGTGCGCGAATCGACGCCGTCATTCCGGCACTGGCGTTGGGGACGAAACCGAACTGGTCGGCATCCACACCAATGAAATCGGCAAGGTCGGCTCGGGCCTGCGCGACGCGGGCTGGTGCCGACATGAACCAGCGTTGAGGGGCGCTCTCAGCTTCTTGCAGGTAGGCCATGCGGCGGAGCTGGGCAAAGACGGGCACTGCCCCGAACGAGCCGTGATTGATGTGACGCCACCGCGAGTTAAGACTCCAGAGTGCTGCGGCGGGCGAGCCGTCGTGTGCCTCAAGTGGTTCAGGGCGCACGGTCTTTGCTGGCGCGGGGCCAGTCTCGGCAGTGTCGGGTTGCTTAGTTGCCATAGCGCCCATTCAAGCGCACGGCACCACCATTCACCCCCTTGGCACCCTGTTCGAATCCAGAGAGGTCTTGCACAGACATCGAAACTCGGCCGACTTCCCAGGAGGGGATGCCGTCGACGGTCAGCGCAGCAATTGTTGCGTCAGCAGAGTCGGCCGCCACAATCGCGATCATTCCGATGCCCAAGTTCCAGGTTCCTTCGGCACTTTCGAGGGTGGAACCAGCCAAATCTGAGAGCACACGGAAGACGCTCGGCGGCGACCAGGTCGATCGCTCAACTTCTACCCATGAGCCGAGGGGCAGCACGCGGGCGAGGTTGGCAGCAATTCCGCCGCCGGTGACATGGCTGAGGGCGTGAACCGCACCGGGTTGTGCACTAAGGAGGTTGAGCAGTGGAGTCGTGTAGAGGCGAGTGGGCTCGAGGAGCACTTCACCGACGATTCCGCCGAGGTCGTCAAGGCGGTCGGTGTAGCCGATCTTGTTGTTGACCAAGATGTGGCGTACGAGTGAGAAACCATTGGAATGGATGCCCGACGATTCCATCGCGATCACGACGTCGCCCTCGGTGACGAGGTGGGGGCCGAGCTGGGCATCCGCCTCAACAACACCGGTAGCAGCACCGGCAACGTCGTAGTCGTCGGGGCCAAGAAGGCCGGGGTGTTCTGCGGTTTCTCCGCCAACGAGAGCTGTGCCGGTAGCGGCGCATCCACGAGCGATTCCCGCAACGATGTCGGCGATTCGGGCGGGCACAACCTTGCCGCACGCAATGTAGTCGGTCATGAAGAGGGGCTTAGCGCCCACAACGACAATGTCATCAACGACCATGCCCACGAGGTCTTGGCCGATGGTGTCGTGCTTGTCGAGTGCCTGAGCGATCGCGACCTTGGTGCCCACACCATCCGTCGACGTTGCCAGCAGGGGGCGGGTGTATGACTTCAGAAACGAGACATCGAAGAGTCCGGCAAAGCCGCCGACGCCCCCAAGAACGTTCGGACCGTGAGTGGCGCTGACAGCCGACTTCATCAGTTCGACGGCAAGATCGCCGGCTGCGGTATCGACGCCGGCTGCGGCATAACTGGAGGAAGAGTTCTCGGTCACGGCTCAAGCGTACCGGTCTGCGGTTGCCTGCAGGCGGCACTACAGCTGGGGTATGAGAAACTAGATCGTACTCACACCGGGTACGGTCTCTTCGACCTCAGGGAGCCACGCGAAAGCATGTGCGGCATTGTCGGTATCGTCTCGTCTCAACCCGTCAACCAGCAGGTCTACGACGCACTGCTGCTCCTGCAGCACCGCGGTCAAGACTCCACGGGAATCGCCACTGCCGACGGCAGCACCCTGCACTTGCAGAAAGCAAACGGTCAAGTGCGAGAGGCGTACCGCACTCGCGATATGCGTAACCTCGTCGGAACGTCGGGCCTCGGGCATGTTCGTTACGCCACGAAGGGCAATGCTTTCAATGAGAATGAAGCGCAGCCGTTCTATGTGAACGCGCCCTACGGCATCATCCTCGTTCACAACGGCAACCTCACGAACACGCAGCAGCTCACCGATGAACTATTCCGCATTGACCGCCGTCACCTCAACACCACGAGTGACACCGAACTTCTCGTGAACGTGCTGGCCAACGAACTTCAAGAGCAAGTATCGGGCCTTGATCTTGACCCCGAGCAGGTCTTCACCGCCATCTCCCGCGTACACGACCGTGTTGAGGGTTCCTATGCCGCGATTGCTCTGATCGCTGGCCACGGCTTGCTCGCCTTCCGTGACCCCTACGGCATCCGCCCCCTCGTTTTGGGCCGACGCCAGACTGGTCTCGTGGGCAACGAATGGATTGTGGCATCCGAATCTCTCGTTCTCGAAAGCGCCGGTTACGAACTGGTTCGGGATGTCGCCCCCGGCGAAGCAATCTTCATTACGCCCGACGGTGAGATGTTCTCGAAGCAGTGCGCGAAAGCACCCGTGCTGATTCCGTGCTCGTTCGAATACGTCTATCTCGCTCGCCCCGACTCGATCATGAACGGCATCTCGGTTTACGAGGCTCGCCTGCGTCTGGGCAACAAGCTGGCCGACACCATCGCCAAGTACACACCCATGGGTGATATCGACGTTGTTATGCCGATTCCAGATTCCGCACGACCCGCAGCAATGCAGGTCGCCCAGAAACTGGGTGTCGAATACCGCGAAGGTTTCTACAAGAACCGTTACGTCGGGCGCACCTTCATCATGCCCGGTCAGGCCGAACGCAAGAAAAGCGTCAAGCAGAAGCTCAACGCGATGGGCAGCGAGTTCAAGGGCAAGAACATCCTGATCGTCGACGACTCGATTGTGCGCGGCACCACCTCAAAAGAGATTGTGCAGATGGCCCGTGAAGCCGGAGCAAACAAGGTAACCTTCACGTCGGCAGCACCACCCGTACGTTTCCCTCACGTCTATGGCATCAACATGCCGACCCGCGCAGAACTTGTCGGTCATGGCCGCAAGATTCCTGAGATCGCGATGGAGTTGGGTGCCGATGCACTCATCTATCAAGAGGTTGAAGACATGCAAGCCGCGATCATCGAAGGCTCGCAGGTGACGTCGCTCGAAATGAGTTGCTTCACTGGCGACTACATTTCAGGCAACATCACGCCCGCGTACCTCGATTGGCTCGAAAAAACCCAACTGAGCTAGGCGGCTGCTATTCGAGCGTGCCCTCATACGATTCTGGTTCAACCGTTTCGTGTTCGACGGTTGCTGCGCGTGAGCGAGCAATCGATACCCGGTCGAGGATGAGCACGACGAGCGCGCCCAGAGCGACACCCGCGGGGATACCAAACAGGCTGAAATACCCGAAGAGCGCACCGAAACCCACTACAGGGTCGACGGGGAACGCCATCGTGAGAATGAAGGTCACGATGGCGCCGACGCCGCCGCCAATGATCAGGAAGGGCGCAAACTTGGGTGCGCGACGAATCCTTACGTTGCCAGATTCCACCGAGCTTGTCAGTGCGGGCTCGCGAATCTCGGCCACCTCAGGCTGCTGCTCGACGGCGTGCTCGGGCTGCTGCGGTTCGGATGCCGCGGACTGGTCTTCTGGCGTTGTGCTCACGGAGCTATTCTCTCCCACGCCAGCGGTAAGTATTCACTGAGGTCGGCGCGCGAACCCGACGCACTGATATCGCCAGAGTCGAGAGCTTCGGCCCATTGGCGCGTTCCGGTCGCCAGTGCGATCCAGGTTTCGGCATCCATTTCAACAACATTGGGTGGTGTGCCACGAGTGTGGTTGGGGCCCTCAATTGCCTGCACGGCTCCATGGGGTGGAACTCGCACTTCTACGGAGTTGCCTTCGGCGTCTCTGCCCAGAACCTGCAAGAGATAGCGCACGGCGGTGGCAGTCGCATCGCGATCGGCTCTACCGTCTTGGACCATTCGAATGCTTGCTTCGCCAGCAATTGCGGCAATCTTCAGCTGTGCCATGGCTTAACGCTAGCAAGTAACACTGAGCGCTTGGTTAGGCTGGGGTCGTGCGAATTCTTGTTCTTGGTTCCGGTGCTCGCGAGCACGCGATTGTTACGTCTCTTCTGAGTGAAGAAGAGGCCCACGAAATCACGGCCGCGCCCGGCAATGCGGGTATTGCGTCTGTGGTTGAGACGGTGGCGCTCGACCCGACTCGGGGCAGCGTCGTCACCGAGTACGCCCTCGACAACGACATCGAGCTCGTCATCATTGGGCCCGAAGCTCCCCTCGTTGCCGGAGTTGCTGACGACCTTCGACGCCGCGGAATCGCGGTGTTCGGCCCCGGCAAAGCTGCTGCTGCGCTTGAGGGCAGCAAGACTTTCGCGAAGCGCATCATGGATGTCGCCAACGTGCCCACGGGTCGCGCCCACCGCGCTGGTTCGCTCGACGAAGCACTTGAGGCTCTCGACGAATTCGGGTCACCCTACGTTGTTAAGGCCGATGGTCTCGCGGCAGGCAAGGGCGTTCTTGTCACCGGCGATCGCAACGCGGCTGTCGACCACGCGACTTACTGGCTCGGCCACGGCAGTATTCTCATCGAGGAGTATCTTGCGGGCGAAGAGGTTTCCCTTTTCTTGCTCAGCGACGGTCACAATGTTGTGCCCCTGTCACCGGCGCAGGATTACAAGCGTGCGTACGACGGCGACAACGGCCCCAACACCGGCGGAATGGGCGCATACTCGCCGCTGAACTGGCTGCCCGAGAATTTCGTCGACGAAGTGATCGACACCATTGCGTTGCCCACGATCCGTCAGCTTGCGAGCGAGCAAACACCCTTCATCGGGTTGCTCTACTGCGGGCTCATTGTCACTCGGGAGGGCATCCGTGTGATCGAGTTCAACGCTCGCTTCGGTGACCCCGAGACGCAGGTTGTGTTGCCGCGCCTCGTTACTCCGCTGAGCTCGCTGCTGTATGCCGCATCGACCGGCGGTCTCCCCGACCACGCCACGCCTGACTTTACTGATGACGTCGCTGTGACGGTCGTGCTTGCCAGCGAGGGGTACCCCGAAAACCCCAAAATTGGTCGCCCGATTACTGGTTTGGATGCGGCGCTCGCTGTTCCCGGAATCACTATCGCCCATGCGGCCACCGCCAAAAAGGGTGACGAGTTTGTCGCCACCGGCGGTCGCGTGCTCAGCGTTGTCGCGACTGGCGAATCGTTTGCCGTCGCTCGCGCCCGTGCCTACGAAGCACTCGGGCACATCCACCTTGAGGGCAGCCACTTCCGCAGCGACATCGCCCTGCGCGTCGCCCAGTGAGTGATGCCGTGAGTGATGCCTTGAGTGACACTGTGCACGGTTCCGCGAGCGCCTGGACGAAGTCGTATTCCGGCAAAGTCCGTGACCTGTATGTACGCGCCGACGAGCCACAGCTTGTGCTCATGGTTGCCAGTGATCGGGTCAGTGCGTTTGACCATGTGCTGGAGCCGGGCATCCCGGGCAAGGGTGCACTGCTGACTCAGCTGAGCACATGGTGGTTCGCCCAGTTGCCTGATGTTCCGAACCATTTGGCGGATGCTGATGCGGGTTCGAATGTCGCCGTCGAGGCCCCGGCAGCGTTGGCCGATCGTTCGATGGTTGTGAAGCGTCTCGATATGTACCCCGTGGAGTGCGTTATGCGCGGCTACCTCTCGGGCAGCGGATGGCTGGAGTATCAGGAGTCTCAGAGCGTGTGCGGCATTGCGCTGCCTGCTGGGCTGACTGATGGCGATCGCCTTCCGGAGCCGATTTACACTCCCGCCTGGAAAGCCCCACTGGGTGAGCACGACGAAAACATCAGCTTTGAGCGCACCGTTGAACTCGTCGGCGAAGAGGTTGCTGTGGCGCTTCGGGATGCTTCGCTCGACATTTTTGCACGGGCCTCCGCCATCGCGGAGACTCGCGGCGTGATTCTCGCCGACACCAAGTTCGAATTCGGCGCTGACCCGGAGACCGGTGCTCTCGTTCTGGCCGACGAAGTGCTCACGAGCGACTCAAGTCGCTACTGGGATGCCGAACTCTATGCCGCCGGTGGCCCCGGTCGTCTCGCAAGTTTCGATAAGCAGATCGTGCGGAACTGGCTTTCGGCCCACTGGGACAAGCAGGGAACGCCGCCCGAGCTGCCCGCGGAGATCGTGGAGCAGACTGCTGCCCGGTATCGCGAGCTGATTGAGCGGCTGACGGCGTAGTTCAGCCGGCGAAAGTCGTGCCTTGACTGGGGCTGCGCGTCATTCTGACCCTTCCGGTATCATGTGTTGTGCGTGCTGTCACGCCGAACCTTCTTCCGGACCCCACGATCCGGCACGGGAGGGCAAAGGGGATCATGAATGCCCGGCAGTTAGTCAGATTGAACTTCTTTGGTGTCCTGGTCGGGCGACAGTAAGCGTGGGTTGCTGTTTCGCCTCCCCGCAGCGGCACTCGAAGGAGAAACACCATGACCAAGCAAGAGTCGTTCAAGCGTCGAATCCGTGCGCGGATGACGACCACCGGTGAACGTTACGCCGAGGCTCGGCGGGTATTGACCGCGCAGTCCCCGCCCTCCACTACAACCCGTTCTTGGGCTGCCGCGCCCGAGTTGTCGGATGAGGCGATCCGTGCGGGCACCGACAAGGGTTGGGAAGACTGGTGCGATCTGATCGAGCAATTCGCGGGGCGAGCAGACGGCCACGCCGCTATCGCCCAGCATGTCGGCGACGACCTTGGCGTTAGCGGCTGGTGGGCTCAGGCAGTAACAGTTGGGTATGAACGGATCACGGGACTTCGTCTCCCGAATCAGATGTCCGATGGCACGTTCACTGCCAATAAGTCGGGGACCGTCACCGTTGAGAGCGACATGCTTCGTCGCCTCCTTCTAGACGACGATGATCGAGCTCAACTGTTTCCCGGTGTTGCTACTGAGCTCAAGTCGAAGCTGACGGCGAAGGCAATCAGAGTGACGGTTGGGCCAGGCTCCGCCATTATCCGGCTCGAAGACCGTAGTGGAGGCCGCACTCAGGTCGTCATCCAACATTCACAATTGCCCACGTTCGGTGACGTCGAGGAGTGGAAGTTTTACTGGGCCGAGTGGCTCGACGCAATTGATGAGGCAGGGAGCTGACAGGAAACTGTTCGCCAGAGACGCCGCGGAACTCTATCGGCATCGCGATCTCCCCGGCCACCTCGAACACGCCACGACTGCGGTCTTACCGGCGAGATCGATTCCGGCGATCACTTCGGCCGCGGTGCTTCGGTATCCGAAGTTCGATTCGAGTGGTTGCTGGCGGGCAGTCACTTCTTCGCGGGAGACCGTGGCGCTAACCCTAAGAGTTGGAGCGCACTCTAGGTCAAGCCAGTCGCACCCCCAGACACCCAAATGCCCGGGCCGATTGGACGACCCGGGCATCCGCGGTGTTAGTTCACGTCTAAGCGATTAGCCCTTGGTGACCTGGTAGTACAGCGGAACTGAATCCCAACCGAACTCGACGTTGCTCACGGTGTCTGCGTAAACACCGGTTGCGTTGGAATACCACAACGGAATGCTAGGCAGATCCTTCAACAAGACTTCCTGTGCCTGCTGGTAGAGCGCGGTTGCGTCTTCAACAGTCTGAGCAGCTGCACCCTCCTTCAGGATTCCGTCGAACTCTGAGCTGCTGTAGCCCTCATAGTTCGAACCAGCACCGGTCTGGTAGAGGGGTGCAAGGAAGTTGTACAGCGACGGGTAGTCAGCCTGCCAACCGGCGCGAGTTGCACCGGTGAGGGTGCCCGCTACGCGGTCTTCGAGCGATGACTTGAAGTCGGGGTACGACTTGCCGATGGCGTTGATGCCGAGGGTGTTCTTGATGCTGTTCGCGACAGCATCAACCCACCCCTGATGTCCACCATCTGCGTTGTATGCGAGGTCGAATGTGGCGTCACCGAACGGTGCGATGGCGTCTGCTTCGGCCCACAGCTTCTGAGCTTCCTCAGGGTTGAACGTCAAGACGTCGGCACCCTCAAGCGAGCTGGAGTAGCCATCGATCACGGGAGACGTGAAGTCGGTGGCCGGCGTGCGAGTTCCTTGGAAGATCACGTCAGTGATCTCCTCACGGTTAATCGACATCGAGATAGCAGCGCGACGCAGCTTTCCTTCTTCGCCACTGAAGTGGTCAAGGTAGTAAGGAATGTTGAACGCCTGGAAAATTGCTGCTGGTTGGTTGAGGGCGCGGTCGCCGAACTCATCCTGGAACAGCTCGAATGCGCTGTCAGGAACTGCATCGAGAACGTCAAGGTTTCCACCAAGAACGTCTGCATAGGCAGCATCCTGTGAGGTGTAGAACTTGAAAGTGACTCCACCGTTGGCGGGCTTGCGCACACCGTCATAGTCGGGGTTCGTCACAAGAGCGATCTGCTCGTCGTGCTGCCACGCGCCTGCACCATCCATCATGTAGGGACCGTTACCGATGGGGTTCTCTCCGAAAGCCTCAAGGTCATCAAAAGCGGCCGAGGGCAAGGGCATGAACGCGGTGTAACCGAGGCGCAGTGGCCAGTCAGCTTCGGGAGCAACAAGAGTGACATCGAACGTAAGGTCATCGACGACGCTGAGTCCGGTCAATTCTGAGTCAGCTTCGTAGCTGAAGCCCTCGATGTCGTCGAAGAAGTACGACGAAGCCTGTGCATTGCTGAACTTCGCGCCATAATTCCACGCATCTACGAACGAGCTAGCGGTTACCGCTTCACCATTGGTGAACGTCCACCCGTCGTTGAGCGTGACAGTCCAGTTTTGGCCATCCGACGACTCAATCGACTTCGCGACGTCGTTGCGGATGCTTCCGTCTGCCTCATACGAAACCAGACCCGCGTAGATGGACGTCAGGATCTTTCCGCCGCCGGTCTCGGTGGTGCCGACGGTGATCAGCGGGCCAAGCGGCTCGCTTCCGTTGGTGGTGATGATCTTGTTGGTGTCGCCCGAGCCTCCGCCATCGCTGCTTGCGCAGCCAGCGAGAGTGAGCGAGACAACAGAGACCAGCGCTACAACGCCGATCCCGAAACGTGCTGTCTTCATGCTTCCTCCTGTGCAATAAGCGCCCTCAGTGCATGCATCTAGCAGCGCCGGGCGTTGGAATCACTTTAGACCTCACAATCTGACGCCTAAAGCAAAGTGCGATAATGTTACCCCGTTGTTAGGTTATCTAGACCTGTTGCCTTACAAACAATTTACATAATCGGAGCATGGCCTATCATTGCCGGTGAGTGGATGCCGTACAGTTTCGCCGTGACGGCACTCAGCCCGACCAAGCAAAGAAAGAAGTTGAGACGATGACGAGCGCGCCAATCCTCATGTTTTCGAGCACGATGTCAGCAGACATGCGACATGTAATCACCCACGAGGTTCACGACCCATTCCTCTACATCGAGGTCGACGGTAAGCGTTACACCGCAATCAAGTCACTTGAGGCCGCACGGATGTCTGAAGTGGAGAACATGACCGTGTTCCCCCTTGAAGCTCTCTTCTTCGACGACTTCCGTGCCGCGGGCCAAAGCCCCGAGCTCGCCGAACTCAACACTCTGGTAGAAGCCTGCCGCCGCACTGGCGTGAGCAGCGCCATCGTTCCCGCCACTTTTCCGCTGGGCGTCGCCGACCACCTTCGCGCCAACGGAATCGAACTCACCGTCGACAACAATGTCTTCGAAATGCGTCGCCGCATAAAGTCACCCGCTGAACTTGCCGGGATGCGCCGCGCACAGATCGCTGCTGAAGCTGGCGTTGCTCACGTTGCCACACAAATGGAAGCCGCCGAGATCGGCGCCGATGGTGGACTACTCATCGACGGCAAACCACTCACCTGCGAAGACCTGAAGACGGGCATCCGCGCCGCCTTCCTGCGTAACGGCTGCGAAGATGCCGGCCTGATCGTGGCTCACGGCGAGCAGACCTGCATTGGTCACCACGCTGGTTCGGGCCAGATCTTCGAGGGTGAACCCGTCACCGTTGACATCTGCCCGCGCGACACCGAGTCAGGCGGCAACTCAGACATGACACGCACCTTCGTCAAGGGTGAAGTCAACGAAGAGTTGGCCACCTACTGGCGCATCGTCAAGGAAGCATTCGACAACACGCTCGCCGCGATTCGCCCGGGCCTTCCGGTTGCCGAACTTCACCGCATCTCGTGCGAGCCGATCAGCAACGCCGGCTACCCCACGCAACTCACCAAGAAGCCGGGCGAAGTGCTCACCGAGGGCTACTTCCACAGCCTCGGCCACGGCATCGGCCTCGAAGTTCACGAAGCTCCCGGTCTTGGCCAGAACGACGCCGTGCTTGTTGCTGGTGACGTCATCGCGATCGAACCCGGCTGCTACCGCCAAGGCTTCGGCGGCGTACGACTCGAAGACATTGTGCTCGTCACTGAAACCGGTGCCGAACTCATCACCGACTACCCGTACGAGCTCACCCCCGTCGCGATCTCGCGAGGAGTCTAATCGTGCGCGACCCCCGTATTGATGCTGCTCGCGAGCAGAGCATCAGCGAATGGCAGGAATTCTGTCGCTTCCCCTCCGTGGCGGGCGATCGTGTTGCAATCGAGGCTGCCGCTGACTGGTTGGAGCAGAAACTCCGCCGGCTCAGCAAGCGCGTCGAACGCATCGAGATTCCCGAATACGGTCCGGTCGTCGTCGCCTACTTCCCCGGAGCAAGCGACAAAACGCTGATGCTCTACAACCACTACGACGTGCAGCCTGCTGGCGACCTCGACCAGTGGGTGTCCGGCCCCTTTGAGTCAGAGATCCGCGACGGCGCTATGTGGGCCCGCGGCGCCTGTGACGACAAGGCCGACGTGACGAGCCGTCTGCGGGCGCTCGAACTATTCATGGAAGATCACCCAGACGGACTGCCCTACAGCATGATCTACCTCGCCGACCCGTGTGAAGAGATCGGTAGCCCTGGCCTCGAAACTGTGTTGGCCGAGAACGCCGAACGCCTCAGTTCGGATGCCGTGCTGTGGGAAAGCTACCTGCGAGAAGATGACGGCCGCCCGGCCGTGGGCTTCGGATGCCGCGGTGGCATGGAGATCAGCCTCAGCCTGAATATTTTGGCCTCCAATCAGCACCCCTCGTATTCGCAGATTCTGCGCTCTGCACCGCTGGAGTTGATGCGGGCGATCACGTCACTCGTCGATGAAGAAGGGCTGATCGCGGTTCCCGGATTTACCGACTCCGCGTTGCGCCCCGATGCGGCAGCGAAAGCCCGTACGCAAGAATTGTCGCTACCGGGTGACGCCATTAGTCTTCCCGGAATCAGTCCCCTGAAGGATCTTTCTGAGGAGGAGTTGAAGGAACGCTTCATCTTCGCACCCTCCATGAGCCTCGCGGGTTTCGATCTTGATCCCAGTGTTCGCCAAAGCATCCCTGCTGGGGGAACAGCGCGGGTGCGCTTCGGACTGGTTCCGGGAATGGACCCTCACGCGTGCTTCGAGTCGGTGAAGTCTTTCTTGGGCAGCACTGCGCCCGACATTGAGGTTGAGCTGATCCGCACGATGCTGCCCGCATTTTCTCCCGTTGACACTCCGTTCGCCGTGTCAGTACTTGAGGCCGCAACCAAAGCCTTCGAGGCAGAGCCTGTCATCTACGATGTGATGACTGGTTCCGGGCCCGGAGCATTCTTCCTTGAGCATCTGGGTGCACCCCTGATCTCACCCACCGGAACATTGCGACCGGAGGGAAACATGCACGGCTACAACGAACACGGTTACCTCGAGGACTACCTCACCCATATCCAGTTCACTTTTGACTTGCTCAACAACCTTGAAGCGAATGGGTTCGCGAACAATGACTGATTCGACGGTGGAGAATGACGCCACGACGATCATTGATCTGCTTGTGCCGAGCATTCCGAAGGTCGAACTTGACAGCATCGATCTGCAACTGATCCGCCACTTGCACGAGGATTCCAGCATTTCACTACGCAGCCTTGGCGCTCTTGTGGGGATGTCAGCTCCGAGTGTTGGAGAGCGCGTCGCCCGACTTGAACGCACGGGAGTCATTCGCCGCCGCAGCATTGAGATGGACTGGTCTGCCATGGGCCGACCGATGCTCGTAGTCATTCCGATAAAGATCACGTCTGATGCCAAAATGCTCACCGTGATTGAGGCATTGCAGTCGATTTCGTCGCTGACAGAGATTCTCATTCTGAGTGGCACCTACGACATGATGGCGCGCTTCCGACTCAAGGATCACGCTGAACTGCAGACGCTGCTGCTCGAAAAACTGGGCGCCGTTCCGGGCCTTCAGCGAGTGGAAGCGATGATCAGTCTCGGCCGCGTCGACGACACATCACCACTCAGTCACATCCTCGGCATTGACGACTAACCACACCAACAGAAAGTAACCCTGTGCGCATCGATGATTCGTGGCGAGACCTCGCAGCACCAGACTTTTCCCTCTATGCGGGGCTCGACCCCAAACGTCGGATCATGATGATGGGAGCAGACCCTTTCGCTCCCGACAAGTGCCTGCCAGACCACGTCATCGACGCCACGAAGCAGGCCCTCGATGACGGCAAAACTCACTACTCTCTCGACAACGGTTACGCCGAGCCTCGCCTGAAGGCGGCACTGGTTAACAAGCTGCGCGACTTCAACGGGATGGAGATCGACCCCGAAACTGAGTTGATGGTTGGCCCCAGCTCCGCGTTTACTCTCTTCCTCTCGATTCGCATCTGTATCCGCCCCGGTCAGGGTGATGAGGTGCTGGTGACGAGTCCCGGTTTTGCGGAGAACATCAATGATATCCACCAGATGGGTGCGGTGTGCGTGCAGGTGCCAACGTACGAAGAAGACGGTTTTAAGCTGCGGATGGATGAATTCCGCTCGCGCATCACGGAGCGCACCCGCGCCATCGTCATCACGAACCCCAACAACCCCACCACCACGGTGTACACGCGCGAGAACCTGTTGGAACTCGCGGCGCTTGCTGAAGAGTTCGATCTCGGCGTGATCGTTGACCAAGACTTCGAGCGTCAGGTGTACGACGGAGCCGAGTTCGTGAACTTCGCCACTCTGCCCGGCATGCGTGAGCGCACCCTGACGGTATTCGGCACGTCTAAAGACTTAGGGCTCACGGGCTTTCGTGTTGGCTACCTGGTGGCGCCGGCCGAGATCATGCCAATGCTCAAGATTGCGACCTTCAACTACGTTGGCCCCACTAATACTTTCGCCCAGTATGGGGTTGCGGCTGCCTACGAGAACCCGGCCTACACCGAGGAGTGGTTCAAGATTTATGACCAGCGCCGCCACGCAATTTTCGACGCACTCACCGGCATCCCCGGCGTCGGTGTCTCGATGCCCGAGGGAGGTTTCTACCACTGGGTCAACACCTCCAAACTCGGAACATCACTCGAAGTCGTCAAGCACCTCGTGACTACCCAACAGCTGGGGGTCTCTCCAGGAACCTGGTTTGGTGACGTCGGTGAAGGCTACGTTCGCGTGATGTACGGCTCGAATGGCAGCGACGAGGTCTTCCGGGAAGGTGTCGCGCGCCTGGCTTCCGGCCTGCGAGCGCTTGCCGAGAGCAAGGGACTCACCGCAGCCGTAGCCTAGCTGTCGCGGAATACCGTTGCGAGTGGCAGGGTTGTACCGGTCATGACCGAGCTGCTCGCTGCCGACACCGCGATGGGTGCGGTGACACTCAGCGTCGCGAACCTTGACGCGTTGACCGCGTACTACCGGGATGCCGTAGCCCTCAGCGTGCTGAGCGAGTCTTCAGACACCGTGGTTCTTACCCGCGCACCTTCACGGGCAGCGCCGATCACCTCGTCAGCACAGCGTTCTACTTCACCGACCCCGAAGGCAATGGTGTTGAACTCTACTGGGATCGCGACCGCACCGAATGGAGCTGGACCCACGGTTCCGTCGAAATGGCCACCCTCCACCTCGATCCCAACACCTTCCTCCAAACGAACCTCACGGAAGCTGCGGTCGAGCAGCCCCTGATTGGTAGCGCGCGCGTCGGTCACGTCCACCTCCAGGTCGGCGATGTTGCGACCGCCCGCGACTTCTACGTCAATCAACTCGGCTTCGAAGCGACCACCGAAATCCCCGGCAGCGCCGTTTTCGTCAGTGCTGGCGGCTACCACCACCACATGGCGATGAACACCTGGAACGCGAGCGGCGCGGGCCCTCGGCTGCCAGCACTCGGTCTCGCCCAAGTCGACATTGCGGTGCCGAGCGCCGACGACCTCGCAGAGTTGGGCGAACGGATGAGGCACCACGGCATCCAACTGCGTCACGATGGCAACGCTCTCAGTTTCGGTGACCCGTGGGCCAACCAGATTCGGGTTACCACAGCCGCGAAATAGTACGACCGTGGGAAAAAATCACGCTTGCCTACGAGCAGTTCAGAGCGCACACTGTTGCTCATGGACGACGATCCGGTAACAACTAATCCGCAGCACTACTCGGTTATTTTCGAGAATGAGCGCGTGCGAGTGCTGGAGTATATTGATGCGGCCGGAGACAAGACAACGCCGCACGAGCACCCCGATAGCGTCATGTACACCCTCAGCGATTTTCGTCGGCGCCTCCATGCGGGCGGTGGGCATCGTGACGTGGAACTTGCTGCCGGAGCCGCCGTCTGGCTACCCGCGCAGCGTCACAGCGGTGAGAACATCGGCACGTCACCCACACATGTGATCTTCGTGGAACTAAAGGGCGACCCAGGGACGCAGCCGACAACCGACGCGCAGCTGGGCCCGGCCCTCTAGTCTCAGCGGCCGGCGACTGTGTTGGCAAAGCGGGCAATCTTGCTCGTATGCTGAAGGTCGAGTGCGTTTTCGCGACGGTCGGCTTCTCGATAGAGCATGTACATTGCCTGCACGCCGAGCCACCGCAGAGGTTCTGGCTCCCAGGGGCGAACACGGCGTCCCACCCACGGCAGGTGAGTGAGATCGGTGTCACGGCGCAGCACGAGATCTGCGAGGGTACGGCCGGCAAGGTTGGTGGTTGTGAGTCCGCTGCCGACGTAGCCACCAGCGGTTCCCAGGCCGGTTTGTTCATCGAGGTCGACCGTCGCACACCAATCGCGCGGGACTCCGAGAACGCCGCACCAGGCCTGTGCGATAGGAACGTCAGCTGCCGCAGGAAACATGTCGTGCAGCAGAGCGGTGAGGGCGGTGATCGTCCAGTCCTGGGTTTCGCCATCCACATCTGTCCGCGACCCGAAACGATAGGGAATTCCGCGACCACCGAGCGCGATGCGGTTGTCCGCTGTTCGCTGAGCATACATGTAGGCGTGCGCAGCATCGCCAAGCACTTCCGCACCAGACCAGCCGAGTTGCGTCATCACAGAGTCCGGCAACGGATCAGTGACGATCATCGAGGAATTCATCGGCAGCCAGCCACGCCTCTGACCCTTGATGCCAGCCGTGAAGCCCTCAAGGCACCGCAACACAATGGGGGCTTTGACCACCCCACGGTCTGTACGCGCCAACCTAGGCTCGATCGCTTCTACCGTGGTCTGCTCGTAGATCACGACCCCCAGCCGCTCCACTGCAGCGGCAAGCCCTTGAACGAGTTTCGCCGGCTGCACTCGAGCGCAATGGGGGCTGAAAAGCCCTGCCTTCGCGCCATCAACAACGATCCGACTGTCGAGGTCGGATAACGTGAGAGATACTAGGTCCTCTTCCGTTGCGCCCCACGATTTCTCATACTCGATGGTCTCCTGCAGGCGCTCGACTTGAGCTCGATTTCGCGCCACGTGGAGGAGCCCGTCCTTGACGATGTCGGCTTCGATACCTTCAGCCTCGGCGACAGCGATGACCTCGTCGACTGCCCCTCGCATCGCGGTCAACAAATCGACGACACCCTGATGACCATGCGTTTTCGCATAGAGCGCACGAGATCCGGCAAGTTCCGCTGAAAGCCAACCGCCATTTCGACCGGACGCGCCGAAACCGGCGAATTCGCGCTCGAGCATCACAATACGAAGATCTGGTTGCGCCCGCTTGAGATAGTAGGCGGCCCACAGCCCGGTGAGACCCGCCCCGACAATGCAAATGTCCGCATCTCGATCGCCGGGCAGGGGTGCCCGATATTTCGGCAATTCGGTGCTCGTATACCAATACGACACACCACCGTTGGGCACACCGCTAGCACCGAGCGTGGTGGGAGTCTTCATTGTGTTTTCCATGAACGGACGTCATTTCTGGATAGGGCCCTAGCCGCCGAGCAGTTCATCAATCTCGCGGATGATCGGCCAGGCGCACTCTTCTGAATTGGAGAGCACCACGACGTCGAGATCGGCTTCGAGGTAGTGACGCACGATCCCGGATGCTCCAGGCCCGACGCCATCAGCAAAGTAGCTGCGAACGCTGCCGTCTTCGTTCATATCAAACTCGAGCCCGAAGCCATACCAAGTCTCTTCGTCGTACTGCACCTGTGGGGTGAGGAACTCTTCCGTGTACTCAGCATTGAGCAGTTCACCGTTGCGAAGAGCTTGGATAAAGCGCACGAGGTCGGCTGCGGTGACGTGGGCTCCGCCGTCGGGCAGACCAATGGGCGGGGCGCTGTAGATGTTCGAAACCCAGCGACCATCAATGAAGTCCCAGCCTTCAGCAACGCGCGGCGCGGCATCCCGCCGGTCGTAGAAACCGGAATCGATCATGCCTGCCGGTGTAAAAACCTCGTCGAAAACGTACTGACGGTACTTCTCTTCGGTGACCCTCTCCAGCGCAAGACCCGCAAGAACGTAACCAGCGTTGCTGTATACGCATTCGACACCGGGGGCAGCGATGGATTCCTTGTTAATGAACGTCGGCAGCTGATCTGCTGGTTCCATGATCGTGTAGGTCGGGAACTCTGACCACAGTTCCGTGTAGCTTTCGCCCTCTTCCTCATCCACATCGTCAGCAATGCCGCTCGTATGGGTGAGCACATGAAGCAGGGTCACGGCCGGGTCGATCTCAGAATCAGCGAGATCAACATAGTGATGAATGGATGTCTCGAGGTCGAGTTCACCCTTCGACACCTGTTGAAGCACAGCAACACTTGTGAAGAGTTTGGTGATGGAGCTCGAATCAAACCGGGTATCCGCAGTATTGAGCACATCCCAACGGTGGCTCGCCTTACCCATTACCGCGTCAAAGATCGTGGCATTGCCGCGCTTGATCAAGACAGTGCCTGAAAATTCGTTCTGCTCAAGAAATTCGTCGAGCCCAGAGGTGTCCATAGTGCGAGCCTACCGACTGTCACTGACCAATAGCGGGTCGGATTTTGAGGTCGGTGTGATCCGTCAGGATTGGCGCGATGTCGCGAACTTGCGCATGCAAGGAATAACCGTGGCGTGCGTGCCGTTTCACGAAGGCATGACCACTTCTCTTGACACCCACACCAACTTCATCGCCGGCACCTGGGACATCGATGCCACCCACTCGACCGTCTCATTCACGGTAAAGCACCTCATGATCAGCAAGGTCCACGGAACGTTCGACGGCTTCTCTGGCGCCATCGTTACCTCCGATGACCATGCCGAAAACTCGGTCAATGCCTCCATCGATATGGCCACGATCAACACCAACCAGGCTGATCGCGACGGCCACCTTCGCACCAACGACTTCTTCAACGTTGAGGAGTTCCCCACCGCAACGTTCACGTCGACCGCGGTCGCCATCGATGGCGACGACCTCACGATTGACGGCGACCTCACCCTCCGCGGCGTGACCAAGCCTGTCACCCTCACGGGCGAATTCGGCGGCATCGCCACCAACCCCTACGGTCAAACGGTGGCTGCGGCGAGCGCCAGCACCGTCATCAACCGCATCGACTTTGGCGTCAACTACAACGCCGCACTTGAGACCGGTGGCGTTCTCCTCGGAGAAAACATCACGCTGGCGCTTGACCTGCAGGCTGTACTTCAGAAGTAGCGTCTAGCGGTGCGGCTGGTGTGGTGGGTGTGGTGGGGGTGATCCGCCACACCACCAGTGCCGCAGCGGCAACAACGAGCACCAGCAGGCCTGCACCCCACGCGAGCCCTGCATAGCCGACGACAATCAGAATGGGCCCGGCGAAGCCTCCACCAAATGCCCCAGCGAGGCTCATGATGGTGTCACTTCGGCCCTGAATACGTAGGCGCATTGCGCCGGTGGAGAGATCCGCCACGAGGGCTGAGCCGGCAACAGTCGAGGCGCTCCAGCCGAGACCCAACAGCACCAAACCGACCGTGACCGCCGCATTGCTCAGTTGACCGAGTGCGACCACCAGCACCGATGCCGCAAACAATGCTTGACCGACGAGAATGGTCGGGATGCGACCAAAACGGTCACTGGCCCACCCAAAGACGGGCGACAGGGCGTACATTCCGGCAATGTGCAGGCTTATCGTGAAGCCGATGACGGTGAGACTGGCCCCTTGATGGCTCAAGTGCACAGGAGTCATTGCCATGATCGAGACCATTACCGCATGGCTGATCGCAATTGCAGCGATCGCGAAGACCAGCGGTCCACGGCCGCGGACTATTCCGGCATCCGCAGCGACTGCCTGCTCCACAGGCTTGTTGCCGGCGAGAACAAGAGGATCGGGCCGAAGCTCTACGAGGTAGAGAACCATTGCGGCGAGCTGTGCCGCGATCGCAAAGACAAACGAGCCCGTGTTGGTGGGCAGCGATAACCACTGCGCGACCGCTTCACCAGGCCCGATGAGGTTGGGGCCAGCTACGGCACCGATCGTTGTCGACCAGACCACGAGCGACAGGTCACGCCCACGGTGTTCGGGAGCCGCAACATCCGTCGCTGCAAATCGAGCCTGCAGGCCTACCGCTGTGCCAACACCGAGCATCGCAAAACCAAGAATGAGGAGCGGGAAAAATGCGGCCCCAATCGCCAGCACCGTGATGAGGGAGCCACCCGCAGCGACACCGGCACCGAGCGCGAGTGCTGGTCGACGCCCCCAGCGTTGCGCCAGTCGAGCCAAAGGGATCGACACCAGAGCAGCACCGAGTGTGCTGGATGTTGCTGCCGCACCCGAAAGTGCTTCACCACCGAGATCGGCGGCCAGAATCGCTCCGACCGCAACCGTTGCTCCCAGCCCGAGCCCGGCAAGCACTTGCCCTGCAACGAGGGTTCTGACGATGCGGGATTGCACTGCGCGGTCGATGTCCATGACTACAGTCTGCTGCACGCTCCGCTAGACTGACACCATCCACCCGCGCGAAATCCTGGAGTGATTCAGTGCCAACAATCGTTGTCGAGGTAATGCCTAAGGCTGAAATCCTCGATCCTCAGGGCAAGGCTGTCGCCGGTGCCCTCGTCCGTCTCGATAAGAGTGAGTTCACTTCGGTGCGCATCGGTAAGCGTTTTGAGCTCACCGTTGATGGCCCAATTACCGCTGATTTGCTGGCGGAGGCTCGTGAGATCGCGAACGATCTTCTCGCCAACACGGTGATCGAAGATGTGATTTACGTCGGTGAGGCTCGCGGCGCCGACGACGCTCAGGGCGCATAGTGCGCGTCGGAGTCATCACTTTTCCGGGTTCGCTTGACGATCGCGACGCTCAGCGTGCGGTCAAACTCGGGGGCGCAGTGCCGGTAGCCCTGTGGCACGGCGACCACGATCTCAAGAATGTCGACGCAATCGTATTGCCTGGTGGTTTCAGCTACGGCGACTACCTGCGCGCTGGTGCTATTGCCGCACACTCGCCCATCATGAGCGAGGTCATTGCTGCAGCGAACGGCGGAATGCCCGTGCTCGGCATCTGCAACGGTTTTCAGATTTTGGTGGAGTCTCACCTGCTGCCCGGTGGTCTCGTGCGCAACGATCACGGTGACTTTGTGTGCCGCGACCAGAAGTTGCGTGTTGAAAACATCGACACCGCCTGGAGCAATGGCTTTAGAGAAGACGAAGAGATCATCATTCCGGTGAAGAACGGTGAGGGTGGCTACATCGCCGATCAGAACACCCTCGATCGTCTTGAGGGTGAAGGTCAGGTTGTGTTCCGCTATCTCGAGGTCAACCCCAACGGTTCAGCGAATGACATTGCCGGCATCTCGAATGCGCGGGGCAACGTTGTTGGGTTGATGCCACATCCCGAGCACGCTACCGAGCCTGGTTTTGGCCCGGACACTCGCGTCGCGATGCGATCGGGCACTGACGGTCTCACGTTCTTTACGAGTGCGATTAACTCGTTGATGGCTAACGCCTGATGTTCGCAACCCCCAAGTCACTTTTCCGCGTTCTCGCATTCGCTGAGGCTGTCACCTGGACCTTACTGATTACGGGACTCATTTTGCGTGCCACGATCGGGCTGGATGTCGCGGTGTCGATCGGTGGCGGCATCCACGGGTTTGTCTTCCTCACCTACGGTGCCACCGCCGTGTTGTTGACGGTGAACCAGCGGTGGAACGTCGGCACCGCGGTTCTCACCATTGGTAGCGCAATCATTCCTTACGCGACCATTCCGGTGGAGTTGTGGCTTGCACGCTCGGGTCGTCTCGCCGGCGAATGGCGCACGGAAGCTAGCGATCATCCTCGCGATGCAGGTTGGGTCGATCGCGCTATGCGGTGGTTCTTGAAGCACCCGTATATTCTTCTCGCGTTGATCGCTGCGGCTGTCGTGCTGCTCTTTGTTGTGCTGCTGATCATCGGCCCGCCCGGTGGCAGCAAATAGCTAGCGGCTACACCAAGAAGATCGGGATAACTCCCGGGTTTCGTGCATGCACGATCACGAGGAACACCACGGCATCGAACAATAGGTGCACGGTCAGCACGTAGACGAGCGACTTGGTGCTCGAGTAAATCCACCCTTGCAGCAGGGCGAACGGGATCGTGAGCAGCGGACCCCAGGATTGGTAGCCGAGTTCCCACAGGAACGACACAAAGATCACCATTTGCAGCAGGTTCGCCTGCCAGACCGGAAAGTGCCGTCGGAAGAGCACAAACACGGTGAGGATGAAGAACAGTTCATCCCACGTGCCAACTGCGTTGACCCCGACAAACAGTCGCCCGATCTCATCGGGAGTTGTCACAATTGGCCAGTTCTCGTACACGCCGCTGGTGATGAAGTAGAACGGCAGAATGAGCCACCCGAGGAAGAGCACGAGTGCGAGATAGCCCCACTGCACTCGATTCCACGGCCAGCCGCCTCGCCACGGAAACCGAATGAGCCGGTCTTTGAAGACAAACCGGGAAAGTGCGTAGGGCACCGCGACCGCTGTCGCCAACACAAAGCCGAGAAGAAAGAAGTTGCCCCAACTGATGTCGGCCGCAACCGAAATTGTGGAGACGATCACCATTCCCGAGGCGATGAGCAGCAGGTCTTTCGCCAGACCTTCGGTGAGTCTTTGGCGGTCGGTTATCCACGCTGCGGCGAGCGCTGCCGCTACCACCACATAGCCGAGCAGGGGAAGCCGCAGTGAGAACAGGAGCACCGCAGACCCGCTCAGCAGCGCTGCGGGGATGAGCCCCCAGCTGCGCGAGCTCAGGGGTGGCGTCGCAACAGCGCTGTCGGGCGTTGGCATAGTTCGTTAGTCCCTTTCGGAGAGGCTATCCGGCGCGCGGTCTGGCGCGTTTTCAGGAATGTTATCTTGCAGGGGGATTGCTCCAGTGAACTCTTGACGGCGCGCGTCGGCTTCTGCGCTGCCGCTGAACAGTCCGCGGTCTTGAGCCTCTGTTGAGCCCTTACTGCGTGCGCGTGCCTCGTTTTCGACCATGAGCACGCGCTGGCGTGGCAGGGCGGCGGGGTTCTTAGCTTGCAGCCAGTCGACCATCTCTTCCCGTACGTGGGTGCGAAGGTCCCACTGGGCGCCGGAGTCTGCGGCACTCACGAGCACGCGAACACGAACGAAACCACCGGTAGTGTCAACGACTTGGATGTTGGCGGTGCGGCCATCCCACAGCTCTGTGTCGGCAACAATCTTCTTCAGTTGCGTTCGCATCTGGTCGATGCTGACGCGCCAGTCGAGGTCAAAGTTGACCTCGCCGAGTAGCTCGGTGGCGTTGCGGGTCCAGTTCTGGAATGGTGTGGTGGTGAAGTAGGTGGAGGGCAGCACTAGTCGGCGCTGATCCCAGATGCTCACCACAATGTAGGTGAGCGTGATTTCTTCGATGCGACCCCATTCGCCGTCGGCGACGACAACATCGTCGACTCGGATGGCGTCACTAAAAGCGAGCTGCATGCCCGCAAACACGTTGGCAAGAGCAGACTGTGCCGCGATACCGGCGACAACGCTAATGAGGCCGGCCGAGGCAAGGACGCTGGCGCCGAGGGTTTGAGCTCCGGGGAGCGTCAAGAGGATGGCCCCAATCGTGACGATTACGATGACGGCGGTGAGCACGCGGCGCAGCACTTGCACTTGGGTGCGCACTCGGCGCGCAACGCGGTTATCGGGCACATCGATGGGGTAGCGAGTGAGCGCGCGGCCGAGTAGCAGGTTCATGACGGATACCAGCAGCCAACCGCTGATCGCGATGACGACGACAAGGAAGACGTTGTCGATAATGTCGAGGATATTCGGATCGACAATCGGGATTGTTGCCTTGACCGCAATCCACACGGCTAAGAGCGCGATCAGCACGCGCAGGCGTTGACGAACTGGCGCTAGGGTTGCGTACACCCCCGGCCTAAGGTGGGCGATCACACGCACAATAAGCGCGATCACTCCTACTACGATCACAACGGCAATAAGCGCGATCACGACGGCGACAGCGAGCCCCAGCCACGATTTCCATTCGAACACTCGAGTGATTTCCTTCCGTTGGCGTTGCTATAGCCTACGGGCACTCCCCATGGCGTCGCGTGTCGTGATTAACTGGGGGAATCCGAGAGGGGCGCCATGGGCGAAGCAAGAACACAGAGTGCGCGACGGAGTTCCGTGCGACTATGGTTCGCGACCACGCGCGAAGCGGCCTCCGCCGAACTCTGGCCGCTACCGACTCTGTTCATCATCATCGCCGTTGTTCTCGGGATAGTACTGCCGTTCATTGATCGCGCTGTCGACTCTTCACTGTCTCCAGTGTTCAAAAGTGTGCTCTTTGCGGGGGGGCCGGATAGCGCCCGAGCTGTACTCTCCGCCGTTGCGGGCTCACTCATCACGGCAACTTCGCTGACGTTTTCACTGACGGTGGTGGCACTGCAGCTGGCAAGCAGTCAGGCCTCACCGCGTGTGTTGCGCACCTTCCTCAAAAACCGCACGGTGCAGTGGACACTCGCCGTCTTCGTTGGCACTTTTGCCTATGCACTGACGGTGCTGCGCACCATTGAGGATGGCTCGGTCAGCGTTGACCCGATCGTTCCACGCTTCGCGGTAACTCTTGCTTCGTTGTTGACTCTGGCAAGTGTTGTCATGCTCGTACTGTTCTTGGCCCATCTCGCGAGACAGCTACGGATTGAGATCACAATTCGGCAAATTTTTGTTGAAACTAGCAGCACCATCACATCTGTGAAATCGACGATGGCGGAGGGGTACATTAAGCTTCCGGATTGGCCGCCTGCCAGCCGCATTGAACTCAGCCTGGCAACACGTTCGGGGTTCATTCGCTCCATTGATCGCTCGCGCCTTCTCGCAGTAGCGATCGATTACGATCTTGTCGTCAGCGAAGTGGAGACCATTGGCAATCACGTTGTCAGCAAGACTCCCGTAATCCGGTGGTGGCCGCGGGATCCGCTGGAACATGTGGACGACGAGGCACGCGAGAACATCAACCCTGCCCTCTCCCAGGCGATTGATTTGGCATTCGAACGCACGGCAGGCCAAGACATTGGCTTCGGCATCCGCCAGCTCGTCGACATCGCCGCCAAAGCTCTCTCACCCGGCGTCAATGATCCAACTACGGCCGTGCATACGCTCGGCCACCTCTCGGCGATCCTCGGATCTATCGCCGAACTGCCCATTCAGTCAACGGGGCTCACCGATGACAATGACCGTGTGCGTGTCATCATCAACCCACATAGCTTCACGGATCTGCTCGACGTTGCCATGACTCAGCCGCGGCGCTACGGTGCGAGCGACCCCGGAGTTGTTGAGCGACTTTTCCGACTGCTGCAAGAGGTGGGGTATCGTGCGCAACGACCCGAGCAGACCGAGGCCGTGCTTCAACAGATCGAGCGGCTGGAGGCATCCGTTGCTGCAGAAAACTATGACTATGTCGAGCGCGAGCGGTTTGCCAAGCTCGCGGACGCAGCACGCGCAGCAACTTCCGACCACCGCTGGCTCTGAACTGGCGCGTTCACTTCTCGAGCTCTCGACCCTTTATCGGGGACTTGCAGATATGCTGCTGTCGTGGAATACACCTACGAACTTGAGTTGCGCAGCGTTCCCTTCGAGCACGCCGATTCGGTGATGTTGCGGTCGGCGCAGCGCGCGGAACTAACCGCGCGCTACAAAACCGAAGACAGCGAGCCAGGGGTAAAACCCAATTCTGACTCCGTCGTGGTGTTTCTTATTGCGTATGTCGACGGGATTCCTGCCGGTTGTGGTGGACTCCGCGAGCTCGACAATGGCGGCTTTGAAATAAAACGCATGTACGTCACTCCGGCTCAGCGTGGCACCGGCATCGCTATCGCCGTGCTGAGAGGACTCGAAGAGTGGGCACGAGCACAGTCCGCAGCCGAGCTTGTGCTCGAAACAGGAACAGCCCAGCCGGATGCGATGCGTTTCTATGAGCGCGAAGGTTACAACCGCATTGACAACTTCGGCGCCTACACCGGCGAAGATTTGAGCGTCTGCTACTCCAAAGCGCTCTAGCTCCACCGCCCACGCTCTAGGCTTGGCCAGTGCTTGCTCTCGTTGCGATATCCGTCCTCATTGGAGCACTATCGCAACGAATAACGGGGATGGGCTTCGCGCTCGTGGCGTCGCCGCTGATAGTTATTCTCCTCGGCCCCTTCGACGGCGTACTCGTCGTCAACCTCTGCGGAGTCATTTCGGCGCTGCTCATCATCCCGCGGGTCTGGCGGCTCATCGAGTGGCGCACTTTCGCGTGGCTAGTCATTCCGGCCATTGTTGCCATCGTGCCGGGCTCGTTGCTTGCCGCTCGGCTGCCCGGCCCCATCCTGCAACTCGGCGTTGGCGTACTAGTTCTTGTTTCGCTCACTGCGACCCTGCTCATTACCCGCGCAGACCACATTGTGGCTGCACGGCCGGCAGCAATCATTGCCGGAGCGGCATCCGGATTCATGAACACTGCCGCCGGTGTTGGCGGACCAGCCCTCAGCGTCTATGCGGTGCTCACGTGCTGGTCGCAGGCACACTTTGCCGCAACCCTGCAGCCGTATTTTGTGGTGGTCGGAACTGTCTCGCTCACCACAAAAATTATCTTCTCTGAGGGGCAGCTACCACAGTTGGATGCGGCGAGCTGGATCATCATCGTTGGCGCACTGCTCGCGGGGCTAGCACTCGGTGAGGTGCTCAATCGGCACATCAGTCATCGTGCGGCGCGGATCGGGGTCATCATCATCGCCTACATTGGCGGCACGGCTGCCGTGATCGATGGCGCATTGCACCTCTCGGTCTAAGTGCTAACGAACGGATGCCCGGCCCCACCACTCGGGGCCGGGCATCCGGCGTCACTGTGCGCTACTGAGCGAGACAGGTTCTACTGAGCGAGACAAGCTCTACTCTGCGGGGCCTACACCGACGGGGTCGGCCTCTTCGTTGGGGGTGTCCCCGTCGCCGGGAACAGTCCTGCGGAGAGTGGCGCCGAGTTCGGCATCCACACTGCCCCAGTACCAGTAGAAACGCTCGAGGATTTCGGGAATGGTGATTCCGCGGCCCTGGCCGGTGAGCGTTTCGATGAAGCGAGCCTTTGACTCTGCGCTGAAGACGTCGCGGTAGAGGGTTCCTGCCTGGCCGAAGTCGTCGTCTTCAGAGTGCAGGGTTGCTGCGGCACGGAGCAGTTCGCCGTCGCTGGCCCATCCACCTTCGCCAGCAAGCTCGGGCTGAGCTGCGGGTCCGCCGTACGAGTTCGGTGCGTATGTGCGTGCTGCTGCGTCACCGATCTTGTAGTTCATGGCGCCTTCGTGCTGGTAGTTGCGCGCTTCGGAGGCGTGCGGCTGGTTGACCGGCAGCTGGTTGTAGTTGCTTCCGATGCGGTTGCGCTGGGCATCCGGGTAGGAGAACACACGCGCCATCAGCATTTTGTCTGGGCTGATGTCGGTGCCGGGAACCATGTTCGACGGCGAGAATGCGGCCTGCTCGATCTGCGCGAAGAAGCTTTCCGGGTTGCGGTTGAGCGTGAAGTGGCCAACCGGAATCAGGGGGTAATCATCGTGCGACCAAGTTTTGGTCAGGTCGAAGGGGTTGAAGCGGTAGCTCTTGGCGTCTTCGTAGGGCATGATCTGCACCGAGACATCCCAGCTGGGGAAGTCGCCGGCGGCGATGGAATCGAAGAGGTCGCGACGGTAGTAGTCGGCATCTTCACCGGCGATGCGTTCGGCATCCGCAGCTTCCATCAGCTCAACGCCCTGGCGGGACTTGAAGTGGTACTGCACCCAGAAGCGCTCGCCTCCGGCGTTGATCCACTGGTAGGTGTGCGATCCGTAGCCGTTGATGTGGCGCCACGACTTGGAGAGCCCGCGGTCACCCATGAGGTACGTGACTTGGTGGGCGCTCTCGGGTGAGAGGGTCCAGAAGTCCCACTGCATGTCTGCATTGCGCAGGCCAGAGTCGCCGAGGCGCTTCTGCGAGTGGATGAAGTCGGGGAACTTCATGGCGTCACGAATGAAGAAGATGGGGGTGTTGTTTCCGACGATGTCGTAGTTGCCCTCGGTGGTGTAGAACCGCAGCGAGAAACCACGAACGTCGCGCCACGTGTCGGGCGAGCCCTGCTCACCAGCAACGGAGGAGAAACGCAGAATTGTTTCGCTCTTGGCACCCTTTTGGAAGACGGCGGCCTTCGTGAACTGCGAAACGTCTTCGGTGACGACGAATTCACCGAACGCTCCACCACCCTTAGCGTGCGGGTTGCGCTCCGGCACACGCTCACGGTTGAACGACGCAAGCTTTTCGACCAAGAAACGGTCGTGCAGTGCGGTTACGCCATCGGGGCCCGTGGTGAGCGAATGTTCGTCGCTCGCAATGGGTGCTCCGGCTTGGGTTGTCGTGGGTTCAGTCACGATGTCTCCTTTGTTTGGGTGGATGTGGGGGTTTAGCTGGATGTGAGGGTTTGTGCTTGGCAGTCGGGGCATACTCCCCAGAAGTTGACTTCGGCAGTGTGCACGGAAAAACCGCCGGCCTGCGATGGTGTGAGGCATGGGGCTTCACCCACGACACAATCCACGTCGCGCACGGCACTACATTCAGTGCACACGACATGGTGGTGGTTGTCGCCGGTGCGAAGTTCATAGAGGGCGGAGGACCCTGCCGGTGCAATCTTGCGCAGCAGCCCCGCCGTCGTTAGCGCGGCCAGTACTCCGTAGACGGCTTGCAGGGAGGTGCCTGGCAGTGTCGGCAGAACCGATCGGAAGATACGATCCGCATCAGAATGGGGGCACTCAACGAGCGCTCTCAACACTGCGACTCGGGGCTCAGTGACTTTGAGACCGGCACCGCGCAGGGTCTCAACGAACGCCTCATCCGTCACTGTTTCCATCACCCTCACTGTACTCCTTGTTTTGAATAACTCAAGACAACTCTCAGTGAACATCAGGTTCAGGGGCACGAGGCTAGCGGCCACGAAGGATCGGGGCCGCCGGTAGGATTAGAGCTTCCGGCACTCCCCAAATCCAGGAGCAAAAACCTCGTGACCTCGCCTGCGCAGACCATAGTTCCCGATACCGTGTCGAACGCGGCTGCCACCCCCGAGAAAGAGCAGCCCTATGGCGCTCTCGGGCTCAAGGATGACGAATACGCCAGGATTCGCGAAATTCTGGGCCGTCGCCCCACCAGCGGCGAGTTGGCCATGTATTCGGTGATGTGGAGCGAGCACTGCTCCTACAAGTCCTCGAAGAACTACCTTCGCCAGTTCGGCAAGAAGGTCAGCCCCGCCATGAAGAAAAACCTCATGGTCGGCATAGGCGAAAATGCCGGAGTTGTGGATGTCGGTGACGGCTGGGCCGTGACCTTCAAGATCGAAAGCCACAACCACCCCAGCTACATCGAACCCTTCCAGGGCGCCGCAACCGGTGTTGGCGGCATCGTTCGCGACATCATCTCGATGGGTGCCCGCCCTGTTGCCGTCATGGACGCCCTCCGTTTTGGCGCCATCGACCACCCCGACACCGCGCGCGTCGCGAAGGGCGTGGTTTCGGGCATCAGCTTTTACGGCAACTGCCTCGGCCTTCCCAACATCGGTGGCGAAACCTACTTCGACTCCGTCTACCAGGCGAACCCACTCGTCAACGCCCTAGCCGTTGGAGTGCTGCGCCACGAAGACCTGCACCTGGCTAACGCGCGCGGCGTGGGCAACAAAGTTGTGCTGTTCGGTGCCCGCACCGGTGGCGATGGCATCGGCGGAGCATCCATCCTCGCCTCGGATTCGTTCAGCGAAGGTGGCCCCACGAAGCGCCCCGCCGTTCAGGTCGGCGACCCCTTTGCCGAGAAAGTGCTCATTGAGTGCTGCCTCGAACTCTTCCAGGGTGACCTTGTTGAGGGCATCCAAGACTTAGGTGCTGCCGGCATTAGCTGCGCCACGAGTGAGCTCGCGTCTAACGGCGACGGCGGCATGTTCATCGAACTCGACAAGGTACTGCTGCGCGACCCCACCCTCACAGCAGAAGAAATTCTGATGTCTGAGAGCCAAGAGCGCATGATGGCCATCGTGAAGCCCGAAAAAATCGAAGGCTTTCTCAAGGTTGTTGAGAAGTGGGATGTCGAAACCAGTGTGCTCGGTGACGTCACCGACACCGGTCGCCTCATCATCAACTGGCACGGCGAAGAAATCGTGAACGTCGAGCCGCGCACGGTCGCCATCGATGGACCGGTGTATGACCGCCCCGTGGTCTACCCGAAGTGGATCGACAAGCTTCAGGCCGACAGCGCCTCCACACTTGCCCGCCCGAAGGAGGGTTTCGAACTTCGCGAACAAATGCTGCAGCTGCTGGCGAGCCCCAACCTGGCCGACAAGAGCTGGATCACCAACCAGTACGACCGCTACGTGCTCGGCAACACCGCTCTCAGCTTCCCGGATGACGCCGGCATGGTGCGCATCGACGAAGAAAGTGGCCTCGGCTTCTCTGTCGCGACCGACGCCAATGGCCGGTTCTGTCAGCTCGACCCCTATGCCGGAGCACAGGTCGCTCTCGCTGAAGCTTTCCGCAACGTTGCCGCTACCGGCGCGAACCCTGTCGCCGTCAGCGATTGCCTCAACTTCGGTAGCCCCGAGAACCCCGAAGTGATGTGGCAGTTCAGCCGCGCCGTCGAAGGACTCGCCGATGGCTGCCTCGAGATGGAGATTCCTGTCACCGGCGGAAACGTCTCGTTCTACAACCAGACCGGCGATGTGCCCATCCACCCGACTCCTGTGGTCGCGGTGCTTGGGCTGATCCGTGACGTTGCTGAGCGCATTCCCAGCGGCTGGCAAGACGAAGGCAACAACATCTACCTGCTCGGCACAACTTCGCTTGAGCTTGATGGTTCGGCTTGGGCGGGAACCATCCACGACCACCTCGGTGGCCTGCCCCCCAAGGTTGACCTCGCTGCCGAGCGTCGCCTCGCAGACCTCATCAGAGCCGGCAACGAGCAAAACATCATCGCCAGCGCGCACGACCTCGCCGATGGCGGTCTCGCACAGACACTAGCCGAGTCGGTCATGCGATTCGGCGTCGGTGCGCGCGTGTGGCTCGGCGAGTTGCTCGAACGTGACGGCATCGACGCCGCAACGGCGCTCTTCAGCGAATCGACCGGTCGCATGATCGTCTCGATCCCCCGCGAAGATGATGTGAAGTTCCGCGGGCTCTGCGAGGGTCGCAACTACCCGGCGGTCCGCATCGGAGTTACGGATGCTGCGGCTCCCGCCCTCGAAGTTCAAGACCTGTTCACCCTCACACTCGAGGAGCTAGAAACGGCTCACCGCGGAACGCTCGCGGAGGCATTCGGCGCCTAATATGCGAATCATCAAAGCGGTGTACGGCGAAGCCACGGCAACGCTAGCCCTCTTGATGATCGCGCTCGTCGTGGTTCGGGCGATGGTCGAGTCGCAGCCGTGGTGGCTCGCTGCTGCCCTGCCGTGGGGTGTGTATGCCCTCTATTTGGCGTTGCTGATGACGCGACTCGTTGTTGTGCAGCGTCGGCATCCGTGGGTTCAGCTCTCAGTTGCGGCGGTTGGTGTGGGGCTGTCGTTTATCGCGGGGCCGTTCGCCGTTCTCGTTGCCGCCCTGGGGCTCGCCGTGATTCTCGGCTACAACTACTGGTACTCGGTGCAGCACGTGACAGCGCGGCCCGTGCGCGTCGATGCGCCCCTGCCGCTGTTCCCCCTCACCACACTGGATGGCGCTCTCGTTGACAGCAGTGTGCTCACTCACCAACCGCACGTCATCATGTTCATACGCGGCAACTGGTGCCCATTTTGCATGGCCCAGGTCAGCCAGATCGCCGCACAGTATCGCGAACTCGATAAACGCGGTGTCGCCGTGGCGATCATCAGCCCCCAAAAGCCGGAAGGCACTGTGGCACTGGCTAAACGCTTCGACATCCCGCTGACCTATTACATCGATGCGGATGGCGCGGCTGCTACCATGCTCGACATTGTGCAGTCCGGCGGCACGCCTGTCATGTTCAGCACAGGCACCAACGGCGACACTGTTGTTCCGACCGTGATCATCACCGACCGCACTGGAAAGGTGCTTTGGGCGGAACACACCGACAACCACCGGGTGCGCCCCGAATCGACCACGTTCCTAGACGTGCTCGATCAGCACGGCATCCGAGCACGCTAGTTGTCGCCAGCCTCGGAATCAGGTTCGCCACCGGAGGCGAGCTGCTCGTGGTGGTGAATCACTTCGGCGACCACAAAGTTGAACCACTTCTCGGCGAAGGCGGGGTCGAGGTGCGACTCTTCGGCCAGTGACCGCAAACGGGCGATCTGGGTGCGCTCACGGCTGGGGTCAGATGCGGGCAGACCCTTGGCGGCTTTGAGCTGACCAACCTGCTGGGTGTACTTGAAACGCTCCGCAAGCAAGTGGATGAGCGCAGCATCAATGTTGTCGATGCTGCGTCGGGCGCCCAGAAGTTGTTCGCGAACCTCGGGGTCAACCTCGGTGCCCGGACCGTCGGGACCGGTGTTTGCGGCGCCGGTGTCACCGGTGCCGCTGGTTTCTGGGGCCTGATCTCCTGCTGCCATACATCGACTTTAGAGCGTGCGAGCCTTGCCCGTTAGCCATCGGAGCCTGCCCTGCGTCAACAGCACGCCCAGAATCACCAGTGCAGCGCCCACAGGTTCGTGCCACGACAGTGTTTCTTTGAGAACAGCGATGCCCAGGATGACGCCAATCACCGGGGTGATGTAGGTGACGGTGGAGGTGCGGGTTGGTCCCCACTCGGCGAGCACCCGATAATTCCAGACGTAGGCCATACCGGTGCCGAGCACGCCAAGTGCGAGCAAGCTCGCAACCACGGGCAGGGTCAGGTTAACGGGACCAACAGCGATGAGTGGAGTGAGCAGGAGGTACACGACCGCAGCAATACCGATGTTCATCGTTGCTGACGTCACACCAGCAATCTTGTATGGTGCAACGAAGCGACGCTGGTAGCTCATTGCTGCCCCATAGCAGAGGGCGGCACCGAGGCACGCGAGCTGTCCGAGGAGAGTGCCACTGATGTCGCCCGCTTGCCACGGCGCAATAATCACGAGCACGCCGAAAATGCCCACGGTGACACCCGCGATCTGCGAGCGCGACAGCTTCTCTACCCGAAATACGAGGGTTGCGAAGATCGCCGTCATGATGGGTGTCGTTGCGTTGTAGATGCTCGCCAGCCCCGAGCTCACATACTGCTCAGCCCACGCAAACAGCAGGTACGGGAACACCGCAAACAGCAACGCCAACACCGTGAAATGCGCCCACACAATCGGCTTGCGGGGGAGTTTACGGCGACTGATGGCAAACACGACGACAAGCGCTAGGGCGCCAAGCACAGCCCTGCTCCAGGCGACCTGCCCAAAGCTAACGCCATCCAATGCCACCTTGATGAAGAGAAAACTGGACCCCCAGACGAGGCCAGCGGCAGCGAATCGCAGGCTTGTGCCCAGCGTGGATGCGTGGTCATGCTTCTCTTCCCGGCCCGGCGGGGCTACGGTGGCGCTCACGCGCGTGGCTCCTGCTCGAGCCGTGCCAACAGTCCGGCCTTTACGGCAGGCCACTCGGTGTCGAGGATCGAGTACACGGCGGTGTCTCGCCACGAGCCATCAGCGCGGATGCGGTGCTTGCGCTGGATTCCCTCAAACGTGGCACCCAGCTTGAGGATTGCCGCGCGCGACCGGTCATTGATGGCATCCGCCTGAATGGTCACTCGGTTGTAGCCGCTGTCGAAGGCAAACTCGAGGAGCAGGAGCTTGGTTTCGGGGTTCACCGCGCTGCCCCACACCTTCGGATCGTAAGCAGTCCACCCCAGTTGAAGGTTGGCATTGGTCTCGTCGAGGTCACCCAGAGTGCTCGCACCAACGAGTCGACCGTTGCCGGAACCACCGTTGAGGCGCACAGCAAAGGGGAAGCGGTCGGGGTGCCCAAGGTAGGTGCCGCGCATCCATTCGACAAACGCCTCTTCGGTAGCGGGCAGACCGGCAGGGCCGCCACCGTAACCGCCGGCAAACACCTCGGGCACAGCGAGGGCCGGCCACAGCGCCGCCAGATGTGCCTCGGTCATGGGTTCAACGGAGATATGAGTTCCCTGCAAGATGCGGGGTAGAGGGCGCGTTACGGTCACTCCCAAATCTTCGCACCCCAGGCGTCTCGCGCACACGCGGAATTCGGACGTTCAGTCCAGCACTTGCCGATTGGCCTCTAGAGCTTCTTAGCCGATGAGGTCGTGCCGAACGATGATCTCGTCGCGGCCCGGTCCAACACCGATGGCTGACATGCGGGCGCCACTCATCTTTTCGATAGCGAGCACATAGTCTTGCGCATTCTTCGGCAGGTCGTCAAAGGTGCGGGCACCGGTGATGTCTTCTTCCCAACCGGGGAACGCTTCGTAGATGGGCACCGCGTGGTGAAAGTCTGACTGCGAAACCGGCATCTCATCGTGGCGAACGCCATCAACGTCGTAGGCGACACACACGGGAATCGTCTTCAGTCCGGTGAGCACATCGAGCTTGGTGAGCACGAAGTCGGTGACCCCGTTAACGCGCGCCGAGTAACGGGCAATGGGGGCGTCGTACCAGCCGCAGCGACGCGGGCGCCCCGTGGTTGTCCCAAACTCAAAACCATTCTGGCGCAAGAATTCGCCCGACTCGTCTTCGAGCTCAGTGGGGAACGGGCCAGCGCCAACACGAGTCGTGTACGCCTTCACGATTCCGATGACGCGCTCGAGGCGACTGGGGGCGACACCCGAACCGGTCGCAGCGCCACCCGAAGTGGAATTGGATGACGTGACGAATGGATACGTTCCGTGGTCGACATCCAGCATCGTGGCTTGGCCACCCTCGAAGAGCACGACTTCGCCGCGGTCGAGTGCCTGGTTGAGCAACAGGCCGGTGTCGGCGACCATGGGGCGCAGGCGGTCGGCGTAGCTGAGCAGTTCGGTGACGATCTCGTCAACTTCGATCGCCCGACGGTTGTAGACCTTCACGAGCAAGTGATTCTTCTGGTCAAGAGCACCTTCAACCTTTTGGCGAAGAATGTTCTCATCAAAAATGTCTTGGATGCGGATGCCTACACGGTTGATTTTGTCGGCATACGCCGGACCAATTCCGCGCCCAGTGGTGCCGATCTGACGCTTGCCGAGGAAGCGTTCGGTCACCTTGTCGAGGGTGCGGTGGTAGTTGGTGATGACGTGCGCGTTGGCGCTGACCAGCAGCTTCGAGACGTCAACGCCGCGGGCGATAAGCGCGTCGAGTTCTTCAAAGAGAACCTCGATATCAACGACGACACCGTTGGAGATGATCGGGGTAACGCCTTCGGTGAGAATGCCGGAGGGCAGAAGGTGCAGCGCATACTTCTCATTGCCGACGACGACGGTGTGGCCGGCGTTGTTTCCGCCATTGAACTTCACGACGTAGTCGATGCGACTGCCGAGGAGGTCGGTTGCTTTTCCTTTGCCCTCGTCGCCCCATTGGGCGCCGATGATGACGATTGCTGGCATGGTGGATCCCTTCGAAGAAGTGGGGGGATTACACCTCAGTCTACTTCAAGGACCTAGCGGCCCGTTCGGCTTGCCACTTCGTCAGCGACTCGTGTGAGCGCCGACTCGAAGGCGATCAGTTCTTCCTTGGTGAGGCTCGACGTGGATTCTGAGACCATTCGAGTGAAGTCCGAGTGGATACTGCGCATCATTGTGTGACCACTCTGGGTGAGTTCAAGAAAGATGCTCCGGCGATCACTCGGATGCGCGATTCGCTGCAAAAACCCACGGTCAGAAAGCCGAGTGGTGATCGCAGTAATCGCGCCCGTCGTCATCTCCATGTGTTCGGCCAATGCTTTGGGTGTCACGCTGGCATGCTCGGCGATCCAAAAGAGCGCACGAAGCTCGCTAGGGGTTAGTCCATTGCTGATGGCGATGTTCTCACGGTTCCGCTCAAGAGCGCGCACGAAACGGATTGCCGCAACGGGGAACCCTTCGAGGGCATGTTTTTCAGTGGCGCTAGTCATAATCTGCGAGTTTATTGCAGAAACCTCAAGAAGAATAGAAAACTTTTCTAGTAACTTACTTAGTAATTGATGTATTCTCTAAGGAGTCAACATCCACTCTCTACCGGAGGCTCTAATGATTCCTGACACCCTTACCCAGGGGCAGTACGACACCGTCTACAACTTCCTTTCGCTCGTCATCGCTTCGCAGCTCTTCACCGCTGTGTTCCTGACAATCGCTTTGCCGCGAATCTTGCCTCGCTACCGGCAGGCAATCACGGTAGCGATTGTTGTGTGCGCAATTGCGGCGTACCACTACTTCCGAATCTTCGACTCATTCAAAGAGGCCTTCGTGTCGGACTCTGTCGGTGGCGCGGGCGTATACACGCAAGCTGTCGGCGCATCGTTCAACGAGGGATACCGCTACGTTGACTGGCTTCTGACAGTGCCCCTTCTGCTGCTGGAACTCATCGCCGTACTCGCTCTCGCTCGCAAGGTGCAGACCGGACTGATCATTCGTCTGCTGCCCGCTGCCGCGCTCATGATCATCCTCGGATACCCCGGCGAGATCAGCGGCGACAACACCGTACGCGGAATCTTCGGTCTGCTGTCCACGATTCCCTTCGCGTACATCCTGTACGTGCTCTTCGTGCAGCTGGGTAAGTCACTCAATAAGCAGCCAGTCTCGGTGCGCCGCACCCTCAGCCAGTTGCGCTTCCTCCTGCTGCTCAGCTGGGGCGTTTACCCCATCGCCTACATCCTCCCGATGCTCGACATCAGTGGGGCGGATGCCTGGGTGGGCAAACAGATCGGATACTCGATAGCCGACATACTGGCGAAGGCCGTCTACGCGTTGATCATCTTCTACGTCGCCCGTATGAAGTCGTTCGACGATGACCCGGATTTCGCCGCGCGAGAGAACTCTCCCGAGGATGCCGCAATGTTCGTCCGCAGGTAGCTAACTCAAGAAGCAACAAGCTAGTGAGCGGACTTCGGCCTCTGGGCCGGGGTCCGCTCACCCCTGTGCAGGCCGACCCCGTAAATGGCTTAGTCGGTGTTGTCGGTGTCGTCGGCCCGTGTCAGCATGGAGCATGTTCCGGATTACTGAGCACCACGTTTCGCCTCTTGCGCTTCCGCAACCCCTCTGCTTGATCGTGCCCCCGTTCCTTCTGGCGCGGATCGCGACGCTGGAGGATCCCCGCTTCGAACGGGCCGCACACGCCGCACGGCGGTCGCTGACCGATGTCGCCCACGATCACCTCGACCATGGCCGCAGTCACAACGTGTTGCCCCACAGGTCGCTGCGCCCCGGTGAGCCGAGCGTGCGCGGGCAAATCAGTCGTTCCATCTACGACGCCCACGGTGCTGAAGCATTGCCCGGAACGTTGGTGCGCACCGAAGGTGAACCGGAGACCGACGATGCATCCGTCTCCGAGGCCTATGAGGGTCTGGGCAGCACGTTTGCCCTCTTCTGGGAAGTGTTCGCGCGCGATTCGATCAACGATCGCTCTGCCCCACTTGACGCCACCGTGCACTACGGAAATCGCTACGACAACGCGTTCTGGGATGGCACACGCATGGTGTTCGGAGACGGAGACGGCGAGATCTTCGGTGGATTTACGCGCTCGCTCAGCGTGATCGGCCACGAACTCACCCACGGCGTGACCGAATACACGGCGGGCCTGATCTACCAAGGCCAGAGCGGCGCACTCAACGAACACCTTTCCGATGTGTTCGGATCATTAGTCGAGCAGTATGCTCGCGGCCAGAACGCTGCAGCTGCATCGTGGCTTGTCGGGGAAGGCATCTTCACCGAACAGGTCGAAGGAAACGCGCTGCGCTCGCTGAGAGCACCCGGAACCGCTTATGACGACGACGTGCTCGGAAAAGACCCCCAGCCCGACCATCTAGATGGCTACATCGAAACTCTCGACGATAACGGCGGCGTGCACCTGAACTCAGGCATTCCCAATCGGGCGTTCTGGAGCGTCGCCAGTACCCTTGGCGGCAATGCGTGGGAACGCGCGGGGCAGATCTGGTACGACACCCTCACCGGCAACTCCCTTACGCCCCGCAGCAACTTTGCCGAATTCGCGGCAGCAACAGTCGAGACAGCTGTGGCACGATACGGGTTCAGCTCCCCTGAGCACGAAGCTGTCGTCGGCGGCTGGACTCTGGTCGGCATCACGACCGCCGAATAAGCACTGTCAAATAACCGAAGGCGCGGGATAGCATGCACGTGTGAAGGTTCAGGTGTGGCGCAGCGGAGGCCTACTCGGTCGACGCATCGAATGGGATGTCATCGTCGACGAACAACCCGATCCCGAACAGTGGTACCTCCTCATTGCCGCGCTACCCTGGGACAAGCGGGTAACGACAAACACGATGCCGGATCGGTACACCTACGAGATCCACTGCGATCCGCACGAAGTCGTCATCCCCGAGCAAGAGCTAGTTGGCCCGTGGCGCGAACTAGTCGACCGCGTGCGGGAGGCCAACGCGCAGCCCGAAGCGCGCCCCGACGGCGAGCGCTAACCTCGCACGTCAGTCATTGCTACCGCAGCGGATCGAAGGCGGTGAGGAGGGGATGCTTGTCGCCGCCCGTAATGGAGTCAGCGAGCATCCGCCCCGTCAACGGGCCTAGGGTGACGCCCCACATGCCGTGACCGCCAGCAACGTGCACTCGCGGCGAACGGGTGCCGCCAACCAGCGGCAGACCGTCTGGCGTGCAGGGGCGTGAGCCGACCCACTCTTCTTCGCGCGACTCCCAGTCGACACCGTCGAACATGGGGCTCGCGGCGTTGATGATGGTCTTGATACGGCGAGAGTCTGCTGGAGCATCGGCGTGACGGAATTCCATCATGCCTCCCACTCGCAGCCGATCGCCGAGAGGGGTGCAGGCTACGCGCTGCGCTGGCAGGTAGATCGGGTGGGTCGGGATCACCGGCGGCTTCACACTGAAGCTGTAGCCTCGACCGGCTTGCACAACTTGGCGAACACCGAACTGGCGGGCGAGACCGCCAAGCCAGGTTCCGGTGGCAATGACGACTTCGCTACTGAGCACGGCATCCTGCCCCGCGACGTCAACGGCGACACCAGCGGAACCAAGATCCCGGATGCCCGTCACGTTCGCACCCTCAACAATGCGAGCGCCCCGCGCCCGAACGGATGCCGCAAGCACGTCCATGAATGCGGGCGGGTTGATGAAACGTTGGCCATCGACGCGCAGTCCGTGGGTCACGAGTTTCGAGAGGCTCGGCTCGAACTCACGCAGTTCGTCACCGGTGATCTTCTCAAAGCTCACATGGCGACCACCGGCGGCGACCTCATCAAACTCGTGGGTGATCGCCTGTCGGTCGTGCTCGTTCACAAATGCAGCAAGGAAAGGATCAGCGTGGCGGAGGGCCGCAGCGACCCCACCATCTTCCATGCGGTCAAACGATTCGAGACTCCACTTGTTGATCTCCGCAAAGGTGACCATGTTTCTGCGCCACATTTTCGGCGTCGAATGCCGGGCGAAGCCTGCGAGGAAGCGCAGCAGTGCGGAGTTTGCTGCGATCGGAACGTACACGGGTGAGGCCGGGTCAACAACAGCCTTGAGACCATAACGGAAGATTGAGGGCTCAGGCAGGGGAAGCGTCAGTGCTGGTGCGACCCACCCGGCGTTACCTAACGAGGCTCCGGCAGCAACCCCGGTGCGATCGAGAACCGTGACCTCAACGCCGCGTTCTTGCAGAAACCAGGCCGTGCACAGCCCGACAATTCCGGCGCCAACAATAGTGACATGGGCAGGCGTAGACACAGAAATGCTCCTCATCGAACGTAACCTTCAGCCTAACGCCCGGCACGGCCTACCCGGCGAAGTGTTGGCCGGCGCGGTCTACGAGAAGATCTCCGTGAGAGCAGAAACGCTCGCCGCGGCTATGTCGAGAAGCGGACGTGCTGGGTAATCCAGTTGTGCATCGCAACGGCGGCCGCGGCTGAAGCATTGATCGACCGTGTCGAACCGAACTGGCTGATTTCCACAACATCCGCCGCCGCTTCGATGGCTTCGGGCGACAGTCCGGGCCCCTCTTGACCGAACAGCAGCACGCACCGCTGGGGCATATCGAAGGTCTCGATGATGACACTACCGGGCACATTGTCGATTGCGATGATGGGCAGGTCGTTGGCGGCGGTCCACTCGACGAAGGCCGCAACATCCGGATGATGAAGCACGTGCTGGTAGCGGTCAGTGACCATGGCGCCGCGTTTGTTCCACCGCCGACGCCCAATGATGTGCACGGTGTCGGCACCGAACGCGTTGGCGCTGCGCACGATGGAGCCGATGTTCATGTCGTGCTGCCAGTTCTCAATAGCAACATGGAATGGATGCCGCGTCACGTCGAGATCGGCAACGATGGCTTCCATCGTCCAGTAGCGATACCGGTCGATAACGTTGCGGCTATCGCCACGTTCGAGCAGCGCAGGATCAAAGTGGGGATCGGTGGGCATTTCGCCCTGCCACGGCCCCACCCCGTTGGTCGACAGCTCGACGCTGGGGTTCGGTTCAGTCACCGTTCCACGATACTCGTCGTGGGCCGAGCACTCGCACCACCTAGCGCTCGTGCCCGCTAACGCTCGTGCCCGCTAGCTGACGAAGCGCCTAGCCCTCGTACCGTTCCACGCGCAGCACACAGCTGAGTCCGTCTTCGGCGACCGGGATTGTGGTGCTCCAGTCGGCGCTTGCTCCAGGCTCGGTTGCTTCGACATCCACTTGAGTGAGTGCACGAGTGTCGTTGGCACCATTCAGCAGCGAGATGTAGATGCGGTAGGTGACGTTGGCATCGGTGGAGTTGGTGACGCTGCCCGAGACTGTCCACTCATCGCCGGCACGCTTGCACTCGTCAACTGTGGAGTCTGCGAGCGCACCTTGCAGATTCTCACCGGTGCCGGGAGCATCCGTGATGTCTGTGATGCCGGGCGTCTGCTCTGCCGAAGCGGAACTTTCGACCGGATCAGGCTGCCGCTCAGTGCCGTTGTTAGTGCAGCCAGCAAGAGTGAGGGCCAGGATCGCGAAAGGGACGGCGGTGGCGGTCAGTCGTGTGCGGAGCTTCATGAATTTTCCTGTCGTTGTCTTCTGCGTGCGAGCAGGATCAGGGCGAGGCCGGCGAGCAGTGTGCCCAGCCCGGTTGCGAGCGTTCCCCGTGGATCTGATCCAGTGTAAGAGAGTGCCTTGGTAGGTAGCTGCAAACTTGTTTGTGCTGTTGCGAATACAGGATCGCCAGAGTCGAGCTCTGTGCTCGTGACGGTTGCGGTCTCGTACAGCATCGTTCCGGCATCACGTTCCTGGATGACATAGTTCGCCGTTGCGGTGATCGATTCGCCAGGTGCGAGCGCACCCGTCGCGCCCGGCCAGGCGCCATAGCGGAGCGCTGACAAGCCACTTCGCAGATCGCTCATGGTGACGTTTGTCAGAGGCAGCGTGCCCGTGTTCGTCGCGACATAGGTGAAGATAACTACATCGCCGGGGAAACCCTTCTGCCCGGCAGCGAAGGCCGCAGAGAGTCGGAGATCGATGTTGGCCACATTCGGGATAGCCAACACATTGGTGTCACTGACCGGCGCGATCGCGCCCGATGGTGCTTCGGCGTTTACGGTTGCCTCATTGGTGGTCTCTTCGACATCCACATCTGCCTGAGTAATAACGTAGGTTGCCGTTGCCACCACGGACTGCCCCGGCGTCAGCTGCCCCGGCGTACCCGGCCACGTGTAACTGAGTGCCGACAGCCCCGGCTTCATATCGCTGACCGACACTGCGGTGAGTGTCACGTTTCCGGTATTGCGAACCTCAATGCGGTAGTTGACGGTTGCGCCCTGCTGGGCATAGGTCGCCAGCGAGCTCGTCTTCGCAATAGTCATCGAAGGGTCTTCAGCGATAGCGGTGGAGCCCAACGCAGTGTCGACGACGGCAGCCCCGACTGCAGGCGTGCCCGAAGCGGATGCCGTCGAACCGATGAAACCGGAGTCGACATCGTTCTGAGTCAGCACGTACGTTGCGGTCGCGGTTGCAGACTGTCCAGGAGCGAGTACGCCAGCCGCACCCGGCCAGATAATCGTGATCGTGATGGTACTGAGATTGGTTTGGTTATCGGCAATCGTCACGCCACTGAGCGTCACGTCTCCCTCGTTCGTCACCTCGAACGCAAACTCGACGGTGTCTCCCGCGCGGCTAGGGGCACCGGAGGCCAGCACCTGCGTCTTAGTAATCGCGATATCGGGACTACCGAGTGCGGTCGGAGTCACGACCGTGTTCGAGCTCACATCGATCGCATCGCCTCTCGGGTCAAACCCCGTGACGCCCGCCGTATTCGTCGCCGAACCAGCATCAAACTCTGTCTGGGTTACCTGGTAACTCGCCGTCGCCGCGACTTGCTCGCCCGGCGCAAGAACGCCGATCGCCGCCGGCCATGCTCCGTAACTGATCGTCGTGGTTCCCACCTTCGGGTCGGCGATAGTAACCTCGCCGATGGTCGTCTCTCCCGTGTTATTCACGGTGAAGGTGTAGTCGATCCACGAACCGACCGTTGCCGCGCCACCGCCGCGTACGGTGCCCGCCTTCGTGATCGACAGTGTGGAGTCCGCCGCGATCAATGGCACGACGGTGACTGCCGAGTCATCTGAGACGGCGGTTGCGCTGGGGGAACTGCCGGTACCGGTCGCAACATTTCTGACCTCGCCGGCGTCGACATCCGCCTGGCTGACGGTCCGGGTCGCCGTGACTGTGAGGCTTTCGCCAGGAGCCAGAGTGCCGGGGTTCGCGACGTCTGGCCACGTGTACGTGAAGCCGGTGAGCCCTGCAATCGTGTTGGACAGCACAACACCGGTGAGAGTGACGTTTCCGTTGTTTGTGAGGGTGAAATTGTAGTCGATGGTGTCACCGAGGAGACCGGTCGCTGCGGTCGCGAGCGCCGCACTCTGCGTCGTCAGGATCGATGGTGCTGCGGGTTCTGTGGGGTTCTCGACAGTGTTCGATACGCCGGTGACCTCGACACCGTTGGGAGCGGTTCCGACGGCAGTCGCGGTGTTGATCACCTTGCCGTTGTCAATATCGGCCTGAGTGAGTGTGTAAATGACAGAGCCAACCGCCTGCTGTCCCGGTCCGAGAATTCCGGTTGCCGAGGGGAACGTGAGGTCGGATGGCACTACTGCGATAAGGGGATCGAGCACCTCAACGAGGCGCAGCGTCACATTGCCGGTGTTCGTCACAATGAAGCTATAGACGATCTCAGAACCGACGCCGCCAGTGCCCGACGTGAGCACTCCCGACTTTTGCGCCGTGATGCTGGGATTGGCCGCTTCGGTCATCAGCCGGTCGACGGTAGAGCTGGCGGTCACCGCGGAGCTGTTCGGGGTCTCGCCACGGGCTGAAGCGGTGTTGTCGACATAGCCCCGATCCACGTCATCCTGCTCGAGAGCGTAGGTCGCACTCGCTGTTGCCGTCTGTCCCGGAGCAAGCACACCGCTCGCTGCGGGCCACGCGATGGAATCGATAGAGACATTGGGGATGCTGTCGCTGATCGTGACCGAGCGCAGAGTCACGTTTCCGATGTTCTGTACTTCGATTGTGTAGTTCACGGTGTCACCGGGACCATTTTCGCCAGCCACGGCTAGCTCACTGGACTTGCGTACTTCGAGCAAGCCCGCGTCCGCGAGAGTCACCGTTGCCGGTGCGCTCGCGGTAGCAGCTGCACCGACTGTAGGTGTTCCTTCACCCGTGACGATGCTCTGCACCGCACCCGAATCAATGTCCGCCTGAGTGAGAGCCTGCACACGAACTGCAGTAACCGATTGCCCCGGCGCAAGTTCGCCTACCGTCCCCGGCCAGGTGTAATCAGCGACCGGTAATGAACCGATAAAGTCGCTCAACGTGACGCCACTGAGTGTGACGTTGCCGCTATTGGTGAATGTGTAGTTCCACGTGACAGTGTCGCCAGCGGTAGCCGGGCCCGGATCGGTCACGGCACCAGAGTTGGTGATGTCGACCAGCACCGAGGGCTCTTCTGTTGGCACGACCGCGATATTCGACGTCGTCGAGATCGCCGCGCCGCGCACCGGAACCGATGAAGCGTTAGCGGTGTTTTCGACGAAACCGCGGTCGACATCCGACTGACGGATGACGTAACTTGCTGTGGCAGTTACCGTCTCGTTCGGTGCGAGAGTTTCGGTCGCGGTCGGCCAGTTGACAACGGGAGTCGTCATCCCTGGCAGCGGATCCGTCACCGAGATCGATCCGATAGTGACGTTCCCGGTGTTGCGCACCAAGAATTCGAAGCCCACTGTGCCGCCCAGGCCGTCTTCGCCCGACACCGTTACCTGACCCGACTTCGCCAAGGTCATACTCGACTGCGGCTGGACGGTTTCGACAATAACTTCGTTAGAGCGAGCGGCAACGTCAACGCCCTGAGGATCAGTGGCACCGACATCCGCGATATTGGAAATATAGCCAAGGTCGATATCCGCCTGTGTCAACTGAACGGATGCTTCGCCAACAACAGTTTCGCCCGGGCGAACGGTTCCCGGCTGAGTCGGATTTGGCCACGTGATGACGGGAATGCTCAGCCCCGGCAGGGGGTCGCGCAGCTCGCCATCATGCAGAGTCACGTTGCCGGTGTTTGCAATTTCCAGACGGTAGTCGACCCAGTCGCCCACCTTACCGATTCCGCCAGCGCGCAATTCGCCAAGTTTGAGAGCTTCGAGTGAGCCTGCAGCGATTATCGGAACGGTCGCGACTGAGGGCTCGCTGATCTCGGTACCTGAGGACGGCGTTGCGTCACCGCGGACCGTGTTTATAACAGAGCCCGAATCGATGTCGTTCTGAGTGAGCACGTAACGTGCGGTCGCGGAGACGATCTCTCCTGGGGCAAGTGTTCCCGCAGCTGCCGTTGGCCATGAATAAGTGAGCGCGGAAACGCCGGCGAGCCCGTCGACCAACTCGACGTCGGTCAGCGTCTGATTTCCGCTGTTGCTCAGCGTGAAATTGAAGTTGATGGTGTCGCCAGCGAAGCCTGTGGCGCCCGGCTCGATCGCACCCGATTTGGCGACAACTATTGATGGTTCTGCCGTATCAGTCAGGGTGGACTCCGTCGCCGTATTGCTGACGACAGCGGCATCCGCGGGAGAGGTGCCGTTCGCTGTCGCGGCATTATCTACTCGGCCAAGGTCTACGTCAGCCTGAGTGATGGCGTAGGTAGCGGTTGCCGTGGCCGTCTCACCCGCCGCCAACACACCGTTAGCGCCCGGCCAGTCGACAACGAGTGCACTCAGCCCAACCAGCGGATCGGCAAAGCTAATCTGGTCGATCGTGACGTTGCCATCGTTGAGCAACTCGAAACTGTAGGTGACGATGTCGCCAACGCTAGCGCTCGCGCCCGTAGTCGATGATTTAGTCAACAGGAGAGCTGGATTCGCCGATGCCACCGCCGTTTCTGTCACTGCGGTGCTCACCGAGATGGTGTCGCTCAGCGGTGGCTTTCCGCTGGCGGTTGCGATGTTCGACACCGATCCTCGGTCGACGTCCGTCTGAGTAATTGTGTAGTCCGCCGTCGCCGTCACTGTCTGACCAGGTTGCAAGGTTCCGGGCGTTCCCGGCCAGCTGAAGGCGGGCGCGCTCACCCCCGCAAACGCGTCAACCAAATCGATGAGCGTGAGCGTGACGTTTCCAGTGTTGGTGATACCAAAGCTGTAGTCGATCGTGTCACCGGTGTTACCCACCCCGTTGAGGGCTCCAGACTTCGTCACTGCCATCGCCGGTTGCTGAGCAAGTACGACTGCGGCGGATGCCGTGTCGCTCACGTCGCCACCGCGCGGTGGCGTGCCCGACCCGGTCGCTTCGCTCGCTACCGAACCCGAGTCGATCCGAGGCTGAGTCAGAACTGACGTTGCTGTGGCAGTGACCGACTGGCCCGGCTCGAGAATACCGGGCGCACCGGGCCACCCGTAGGTGATTCCCGAGATCGCGGGAAGGGCATCCACTATCTCAACTGCGGTGAGAGTCACATTGCTCGTGTTGGCCAATTCGTACGACCAGTTCACAATGTCGCCCTCGTCAGCACGTGCCGGGTCGGCGAGTACACCGCTCTTAGTCAGCTCGACCGTCGCACGAATCGACTCCGTCGGCACCGTATTGGGCTCAGAATCATCAGTAACCGCGGTGTCGTCGGGGTCGGAACCTTCCGCACTGGCGATATTGATGATCGAACCGGCATCCACGTCGGCCTGAGTGACGACGTAGGTGGCGCTCGCCGTCGCAACTTCGCCGGGTGCGAGCACATTCGGGCTCGCGGGCGTCGGCCACACGATGGCCAGCCCTGACAGGTCAGGAAGCGGGTCGCTGAGCGTCACCGTATCTAGCGTGACGTTGCCCGAGTTGAGAATCTGGAACTCATAATCAATCGTGTCGCCAACCTCTGCAGATGCGCGAGGAGTGCCCACCTTGGTAACCGTGATACTCGGTGCCGCCAAAACAGTCGGGACGATGACTTCGTTCGAGGTCTCAACCACCAACACCCGGTCCGGAGTTTCTGCAGACATATCAGCGATATTCGAGATGAAGCCGCGATCAACATCTTCTTGAGTCAGCTGATACGTCGCAACGCCTACGACCGCTTCACCTACGGGCACCTCACCGGGCTTTGCCGGGTCTGGCCACGTGATGACGGGTACGGAGAGACCAGGCAGAGGGTCGAGCAAGCGGCCGTCATAAAGGGTGACGTTTCCGTTGTTTGTCACAGTCAACGTGTATTGGATGGTGTCGCCGACTTCGCCAACACCACCATCAAGGTTGATGCCTGACTTCACCGGGGAGAGCACCGGAGCGGCGGCGACGATTACCGTCTCGCTCGCGGTGTCGCGAACGGTGCCCCCCGCGGGCATGTTGGCATCCGCAGTGACGGTGTTGTCGACGCCACCAGCGTCAACGTCCGCTTGGGTGAGCACGTACGAGGCAACCGCGGTGGCGCTTTGGCCAGGCGCAAGTTCGCCATCTGTCGCCGTGGGCCAGGTGTAGGTGAGTGCGCTTAAGTTAAGCAGCGGATCTGTGAGAGTGACATCGCTGAGCGTTACGTTTCCGCTATTGCGCACGGTGAAGGAGTAGTTGACCGTGTCGCCTTCGAATCCAGCAGCTCCCGGCGCAAGCTCGCCGTTCTTTGTCACAGTGACGGAACCACTCGCAGCTTCTGTTGCAACATCGATCGGACCGACCGAAGCGCTCACCGCGCCCGTTGGTGACGTCGCCACAACGTCCGCGCTGTTGCGCACATACCCAAGGTCAACATCATCCTGTGTTAGCTCATAGGTAGCGGTCGCCGTCGCAACCCCGTTGGGAGCAAGCTCCCCGGAGGCGCCAGGCCACGAGTAAGCCAGAGTGGAAAGTCCAACGAGCGGGTCGGCGATCGTCACACCGGTAACGGTCGTGTTGCCCGCGTTGCGCACGGTGAAGACGTAGCTCACGAGATCACCCAAGCGGGCGCCATCCGGAGTAGTGCCTGCTTTGTCGATCGTGATCGATGATTCGCGTGTTTCGGTGGGGGTCACCGCTGCAGCAGAGTACTCAAAGTATTCGGTTCCCGCGGGCGTCACACCAATTGCCTCAGCAGTGTTGCTGACTTCACCGGCGTCCACATCGGCTTGCGTGACCGTGTAGGTAGCTGTGGCACTCGCACTTTCGCCAGGGGCAAGCACCCGATCGACACCGGGCCACACGATCGCTGGAGCGCTTACGCCCGGGAGCGAATCGAGCAAGACCACACCGGTGAACGTGACGTTGCCGGAGTTAGTGATGCTGAACGTGTAGTCGATCACATCGCCGGCCTCGCCCGGCTGGCCACCCAGCTTGCCAGTCTTCACCACGGTCAGATCCGGGGCCGGGGTTAGTGCAAGGGTCGCCGAAGCTGGCTCGAGTACCGCCGAACCCGTGGGCGGAAGCGCCGAAGCATTGACGGTGTTGACGAGCGATCCAGCGTCAATGTCACTCTGAGCGAGGGCGTACGTCGCAGTCGCTGTCACCACATCGGTCGGATTGAGGAGACCGGGCGTGCCACTCGGCCAGGTGCCGAAGGTGACCGCGGTGAGCCCCGGTAGTTGATCAATGAGGTCCACGGATGTCAGTGAGACGTTGCCATCATTCGTGACCGTGAAGCTGTACTCGACGGTATCGCCAGCAACCCCGGTCGCCCCCGTCGCCAGTGAACCACTCTTGGTGACAGCCACGGACGACGTTGGGTCAACGGTTTTTGTGATGACCTTCGGAGAGTTTCCCGTGACGGCAGCACCCTGAGCGCCGGTTCCGCTCGCAGAAGCCGTGTTTGCCACCTGACCCGCGTTCACGTCGTCCTGCGAAATCGTGTACGACGCGGTCGCGGTAACGCTTTCACCCGGAGCGAGCGACCGCGTCGTGTTCGCAACATCCCAATCAACGATGGGTGTGCTCAGTCCCGGCAGTGGGTCACTGAGCACGATATCGGAGATCGTGACATTTCCCAGGTTCGTAATGACGAACGTGTAAACGATTTCTTCACCACGTTCTCCGACACCGTTGCCCGCAGCATCAACGCTGGCCGATTTGTTGACGCCGAGCAGTGGGGCGGGCCGTACCGTCGAAATTACTACCGTGTTGGTGGGTGCGGTTACGGGTTGGTTATTGGGCGTCAGCGCGCCAACCTCTGCCGTGTTTTCGATGTATCCCAGATCGATATCGGCCTGAGTGAGCGCGTAGTCCGCCGTTCCCGTAACAGACTCGCCGACTTTCAGAAGTCCGGGTTGTGCAGGAGTCGGCCAGTCAATGACGGGATCGCTAATACCGGGCAGTGGGTCAAGGAGCTGGCCATTGTGAACCGTGACGTTTCCGGTGTTCGTGACCGTCACGGCATAGTCGATGATGTCGCCAACCGCCCCGATGGCACCGGGGCGCAACGTTCCCGTCTTAACCGCACTCAGGCTCGCAAGAGGTTCAACAACAACAGTCGAGACGGCCGTGCCATCAATCTCTGCAGCACCACCGGGGGGCTGCGCTGTTCCCGTAACGGTATTCATCACGGCGCCCGAATCCACATCGGTCTGCGTGAGTGTGTAACTCGCTTGCGCGGTGACGACTGCACCGGGAGCTAGCTCGCCCGCGACCGAGCCGGGAGCCCAGGTGTAGGCGAGTGAGGTGATCCCCGGCAGAGAGTCGGTGAGCTCTACTGCCATGAGCGAAACATTCCCGGTGTTTGTCACGGTGAACGAGTACACAATATCGTCGCCAGCACGCCCCGTAGCACCCGGCGCAAGCTCGCCAGATTTGGTAACCACAATGCTGGCACTCTGTGCGACCAATGACGTAACCGCGGAAGGTGAATCATCGCTGACGGTGGAGTCGTCTCCGGCGGACTCGCCGAAACCGGTTGCCGTGTTGCTCACAGAGCCGAAATCAACATCGGCTTGAGTGATGGTGTAACTTGCCGTGGCGGCAATGAACTCTCCGGGAGCCAGCGCGCGGTCGGGCGACGGCCAAGACCCGTACGCGATTGCGCTGAGCCCCGCCAAAGTGTCAGCGATCGCGACATTCTTCACCGTGACGTTTCCATCATTAGTGACGGTGATCGTGTAGTTCACCGTGTCACCGACGTTGCCACTGCCGGAGAGAATCGCCGCTTTAGTGGTCGTGAGCACCGGGTTCGCGGCCGCGGTAGTCACCCGGACCGTCGCAGAATCCTGATCGAGCAAAGCACCGCGCGGAGTCGACGCGGCCACTGATGAGGCATTGTCTACATACCCCCGGTTAACATCTTCCTGCGTGAGAACGTAGCTCGCGGTCGCAGTAAGCACATCGTTCGGGCCTAATGTTCCGGCGGCGTTGCCAGCCCAGTCGTCATAGCTGATCGCCGAGACCCCGGCCAACGGGTCATCAATACTCACGTCGCTGAGCGTGACATTTCCGCTGTTCGTCACAGTAAAAGTGAAGCCAACAGTGTCGCCAACAGCACGGCCAGTCGGCACCGCATTCTCTGCCTTCGTAATACTGATGGCGGGAGCCGCCACGAGCGGAACCGTCGCCGATGTCGTCGCGCGGGCTACAGCGCCCCGCGATGGAGTGCCGGATGCGTCAACAGAGTTAATGACCGCACCGGCGTCAACATCCGCCTGGGTAACGACAGAGCTGGCCCGCGCGATCACGGACTCACCGGGGTTCAACTGCCCCGCTATACCGCTCGGCCATGGGTCGAATGCGGGAACGACTCCCGCGAGCGCGTCAACGAGCGCGACGCCACTGACGGTAACGTTTCCCGTGTTGGTGACCGTGAACGTCCAGTCAACGGTGTCTCCGGCGTGGCTCGCTGACGTTCCGCTCTTCGTCACCGTGATTCCCGGTCGAGCAATGTCGGTAGCGGTCGTTACCGACACAAGGGCACTCTCGACGGGAACCGCCGACAGCGTTGCCCCCTGCGATTTCGCGGTATTGAGCACAGAACCCGCATCGACATCGATCTGGGTGATTACGTAATCTGCCGTGGCAGTCGCGATCTCACCCGGGTCAAGGACTGTTGTTGACAGCACGGGGGTCGAAGCACCTAAAAGCGGGTCATCGAGAACAATATTCTCCAGAGTGACATTGCCCGTGTTCTCAACGATGAACGAGTAGGTGATTGTTGTGCCGACCGCTGCAGGACTCGGAATAACACTCGCAGTTTTAGTAGTTCTCAGTTCGGGCCGCTGCGCACCGGTAGCAACGACAACTTCGCCAGACTCGCCAGATACTGATGCTGCTCCGCCCGGAGGTTGCGCGGAAACGAACGCCTCGTTGGTGACGCTTCCGACGTTAATATCTGCCAGTTGAATCTCATACGTCGCGGTGGCAATCGCGGTCTGACCTGGCGCGAGAACATTGTCTGCGCCTGGCCACGAAATGTTGGGCACGCTGAGATCGGCGAGGCTGTCGATCAGCGTCACTGCGGTGAGTGTTTGATTTCCGGTATTGCGGATCGTCATTGTGAACGTGATGACATCGCCTTCAAGCCCGCTACCGCCGACGGCTGCCGTCTTTTCCACGTTAATCCGTGGGGCAGCGGCGATCGACACGGTCGACGAATCATTCTTCGCAAAAGCAGCGCCCGACGGCGGGCTGGCTTGAGCAGTCGCCGCATTCACGACGGACCCAGCATCAACATCCGCCTGTTTCACAACGTAGTTGGCGGTCGCCGTAACGGTCTGTCCCGGGGTGAGCGTTCCTGCAACTCCCGGCCAGGTGTAGGTAATGGTTCCGAGATCGGGCAGCGTGTCGGTGACACCCACGCTCGTCAGCGTCACATTGCCAGCATTTCTCGCGGTAAAGGTATAGGTGATGGTGTCGCCAGCGACTCCGAGCGAACCGGGCTGGAGAGCCCCAGCCTTTGAGAAGGTAAGCGTCGAATTAGTGGCGACGGTGGGAGTCTGAATCGGGTCCGAGGCGTCAGCGATTACGCCCGCCGCCGGCGCCGTTCCTTGGGCCGTAGCTGTGTTGTTGACGAAACCTGCGTCGACATCCGCCTGCTTAATGGTGTATCTCGCCGTTGCGACAACCTGCGTCGACGGTGGCAGCGTTCCCGTAACCCCACCGGGCCAGGCGCCGTAGGTGAGCGAACTGAGACCCACAAGCGGATCACTAGCCGAAACTGAAGTCAGAGTCACGTTGCCGATATTGGCCACGGTTATCGAATAGGTGATGATGTCGCCAACGGCACCGGTGCCGGCAACGCTCGCCGACTTCGTAGTGATAATACCCGGCGCCCGAGTCGCGGTATTCACCGAGACCGTCGGAGACGACGCAGTCGCGTTGGCGCCGACCGGCGGCTTGCCCGATACCGAGGCCGTGTTGGTGACGGTGCCTGCGTTTTGGTCAGACTGGAGGATGACGTAGTCAGCGGTCGCAGTGATGCTTTGCCCTGGTGCGAGGCGGCCGGCAGTCCCGCTCGGCCAGCCCGCGTAAGTGAGAGCACTGAGCCCCACGTGCGTGTCGACGATCGTCACACCCGTCAGAGTGACGTTTCCCGTGTTCTGGGCAGTGAAGGTGTAGCGGACGGTGTCGCCGACCACACCGGTTCCCGGTGAAACTATGGCTGCAGTCTTGTCGAGAGTCACGCTCGCGTTCGAAGCGAGTGTCAGCGTTGCCGGCGCCGTCGCGGATGCCGGCGAGCCCCGAGAAGGTGTACCCCGGGCAGTGGCCGTGTTCGAAACCGCGCCGGAATCAACATCTGTCTGCGTCAGCGTGGACGTTGCTGTGGCGGTAACGCTCTGGCCGGGAGCAAGGGTGCCAGCACTCGACGGCCACGTTCCATAGGTGACAGCGGAAATACCCGGGAGCGAGTCGGAGACATTAACCGAGGTGAGCGTAACGTTTCCGGAGTTACTGAGGGTGATGCTCCACGTGACAATGTCACCCGCGACGCCCTGTGCACCACCGGCGAGAGCGCCCGACTTCGTGACGCCAATGCTTGGTGTGGCCGCTGCTGTCGGGGTGACGAGTTGCGAGGATGGAGCCGTGACGACGGCACCCGTGGGTGGCGTGCCAGACGCGGTCGCAATGTTCTTCACCGAACCGGCATCGACATCCGCCTGGGTAATTGTGTACGTGGCGGTTCCGGTCACTGTTCCGCCGGGGTTCAGTTGGCCCGAGACACCGCCTGACCATGTCAGGCTCGGTGGTGAGAGCCCAGGAAGCGGGTCGGTGAGGGTGACTGCCGTCAGCGTGACGTTACCGGTGTTGCGCGCGGTGAGCGTGTAAGTGATGGTGTCGCCGACTCTTCCCGTTCCCGAAACGGTAGCGCTCTTGAGCGTCTCCAAAGACGGTGCCGCACCTACCGTCGGCACTACCGCCGGCGTCGACGTTGCGGTTGCCACCGGCCCTGAGGGCGGGGTTCCGGATGCTGTGGCGGTGTTGCTCACTGAGCCCACGTTCACATCTGACTGCTTAATCGTGTATGTCGCCGTGGCCGTCACTTGGGCGTTCGGGGCAAGGGTTCCCGCGACTCCACCCGGCCAAGCACCGAAAGTGACCGCGGAGAGATCGGCCAAAGAGTCGGAGATTGCTGTGGACGTCAACGTCACGTTTCCCGTGTTGCGCACGACGAACGAGAAAGTGATCGTGTCACCAACGCGCCCAGTGCCTGCCGTGACTGCGCCGGACTTTGTCACGGTGAGCTTTGCGCTCGTCACCAGAGGGACGGTGGCGGCGTCAGTCGCTGAAACGCCGGTCCCGTTCGCGCCGGTTCCGGTTGCGCTCGCGGTATTCATGATCGACCCGGAGTCGACATCCTGCTGCTTCACCGTGTACGTCGCAGTTGCGGTCACCTGCGCGCCCGGAGCGAGCGTTCCGGCGGCGCCACCGGGCCACGTGCCAAAGCTGATAGCGGAAAGGCCGGACAGCGGATCAGTTATCGCCGCGCCTGAAACCGTGACGTTGCCCGTATTGCGCAGCACAAAGCTGTAGGTGACGACTTCATCCGCGCGCGCGTTTGACCCTGAGGGCAGCGCACCCGTTTTCGCGAGCGAAAGCGCGGGAGCCGCAACCACCGTAGTCGTCACTACGTCGATGGAATCATCGCTGACCGCGACCGATCCGGGAGCTAGTCCATCCGAGGTGGCACGGTTGGTGATCGAACCAGCATCAACATCCGCCTGTTTGATGGTGTAGTTGGCAAGCGCGGTGGCAGATTGCCCCGGAGCCAAACGACCTGCTACACCGGGCCACGTCACAGCCGGAGTCGACAGTCCAATAAGCGAGTCCGTCAGGCTGACGCCCGTGAGGGTTTGATTGCCAGAGTTTGAGATCGTGATCGAGTAGGTGACCGTGTCGCCAACCTTGGCACCAGAAGTAACATTTGCTGACTTCGTGGTTGTCAGCTGAGGGGCAGCCGGTGCGGTCGGAACAACCGCAGCAGACGGAATCGACGTCACCGTTGCGTTCGCCGGTGACCTTCCTGACACCGTTGCCGTGTTCGAAACGCTGCCGGAGTCAACATCGGCCTGCTTCACCGTATACGTTGCCGATGCTGTCGCCGCCTGACCCGGTGCGATTCGGCCAGCGGTGCCAGTGGGCCAGGTAAAAACGGGGGCCGAAAGACCGGCGAGGGAATCAGCGAGCGCGACACCGGTGAGGGTCACGTTTCCCGGGTTGGTGATTGCGAACGCAAACGTAATCGTGCTGCCAACTCCGCCGCTGCCCGAGGTGACCGCACCCGTCTTGGTCACCGCGATTGCACCATTAGGGGCGACGACCACGGTCGCGGGAGCGGTAGCGACAACTGCCGCACCGGTTGGCGGAGTACCGCGAGTTGTCGCGCTGTTGGCAACTGAACCGGCGTCGACATCCGACTGCTTCAGGGTGTATGTCGCGCTTGCCGCTACCTGTGTGTTCGGCGCCAACGTGCCGGCGGCACCTGGCCAAGCACCAAAGGCGACAGTCGAAAGTCCGGGGAGCGGGTCGGTCAGCGTCACACCCGTCAACGTCACGTTGCCGGTGTTTCGAACAACGAAGTTATAGGTGACCACGTCACCGGCAACGCCGGTGGCTCCCGCAGCCAGAGCACCAGATTTCGTAAGCGAGATCGTGCGTGTGGCGGCGACCGTCGGTGTCGTTACCTGCGGCGACGGGTTATTCACCGTTGTGGCACCGAAAGAGCCCGTCGAGGTTGCGGTGTTTTTTACCGAGCCGGCATCGACATCAGACTGCTTTATCACGTAGGTCGAGGTTGCGGCGATCTGCGAGTTGGGCTGGAGGGTGCCGGATGGAGCATTCGGCCAGACTCCATAAGCCAACGGTGAGAGCCCCGCCAGGGGATCGGTGATCGCCACGCCGGTGAGCGTGACGTTTCCGGTGTTTCTCGCCGTGAAGGTATAGGTGATGGTGTCGCCGACTGCGCCCGTTCCGCTGACGCTCGCGGACTTGGTGGTGGCAATCGCGGGAGACGATGCCACTGTCGGCACGACTGCCTGGGGCGACGTTGCCGAGACGGAACCGGCAGCGGGCGTGGTTCCGGATGCCGTAGCCGTGTTCTTCACGGAGCCAGCGTTAACGTCAGCCTGCTTGATCGCGTAGGTGGCTGTCGCGGAGACCTGAGTGTTGGGTGCGAGCTGGCCCGAGGTGCCGCTCGGCCAGGCACCAAAGTTCACTGCCGAAAGGTCGACAAGAGAATCGGCAATTGCGACGCCTGAGACGGTGACATTTCCCGTGTTACGGACGATGAAAGTGAAGGTGATTGTGTCGCCGACTGAGCCATTTCCTGTGGTAACCGCTCCCGACTTTGACACTGTCAGCGCGGGGCCGGAAGTGATGGGCACTGTTGCGGGACTCGTGCTCGTCACTGCGGGTCCGACGGGTGGGGTGCCCGCGCCCGTGGCGGTGTTGGAGACTGACCCGGCATCCACGTCGGACTGCTTGAGCACGTAGCTAGCGGCAGCGGTAACCGATTCACCAGGTTTCAGCGTGCCGGCTACCCCAGACGGCCACGTTCCGTAAGCAAGCGCTGAAAGATCGGACAGAGAGTCAGTCGCGGCTACGGAGGTCAGGGTGACGTTTCCGGAGTTCGTGAGCTTCACCGAGAAGTTGACGGTGTCGCCCGCACGGCCGGTTGCGCCAGCAGCAAGAGCACCAGACTTGAGGGTGGTGATTCCCGGGCTAGCGGCGACGGTCGGCACGGTGACCTGATCGGAGGGGTCGGTTGCGGTGATACCGGCGTGCTTTCCTGAACCAGTCGCGATGTTATTGACCGTGCCAGCATCCACATCAGATTGCTTGATCGTGTATGTCGCTTGCGCTGTGACCGATTGTCCGGGAGAGAGAACGCCGGTCGCGCCGGGCCATGTGTACACGAGAGCCGAAAGTCCAGTAAGCGGATCGGTTATGGTAACCCCACTTAGGCTCACGTTTCCGGTGTTTTGCGCACGGAACGAGTAGTTGATGACATCGCCGACAGCTCCGGTGCCAGAACCCGCAATCGTCGCTGACTTGGTCGTCTCGACACCACGAACGGCCGTGATGGTCGGCACCACAACCTGGGGAGAAAGCTGCGTTATTGTGCCGCCGGTTGGTGTTCTTGCAGTCGCGCTGGCCGTGTTCTTTACGGAGCCAGCATCGACATCTGACTGCTTAATCGTGTACGTCGCCGTTGCTGACGCGGTCTGGCTTGGAGCCAGAACTCCGGATGCTCCGGGCCAGGTCACTGAGATCGGGCTGATCCCGGACAATGGGTCGGCCAGCGCGACCTGACTGAGGGTGACATTTCCGTTGTTCTTGACGCTGAAGGTATAGGTTACGGTGCTTCCCACGGCTCCGCTGCCCGTGGTGATGGCGCCCGATTTTGTGACTACTAATTTCGCGTCAGCAGTGATCGGAACGGTCGCTGGAGTGGTCCGGGTGACATCGGCGCCTGACGGCGGCGTGGCTTTCGCGGTCGCGCTGTTGACCACTGCTCCCGCATCCACATCGGACTGCTTCACGGTGTATGTGGCAGTCGCGCTCACCGATTGACCAGGGTTGAGCAAACCAGTACTGCCGTTTGGCCACGCGCCGTACGAGATTACCGATAGGCCAGGGAGGGGGTCAGTGATCCCCGCGTTCGTGAGAGTGACGTTTCCGGAGTTGCTGAGAACGAACGAATAGTTGATCGTGTCGCCAGCAGCAGAACCTCCAGCGAGTGCACCGGACTTCGTCAGAGAGACCGCGGGCGTTCGCGGCTGAAGGGGAACGTCTACGCGAGGAGAAGCTGCCGTAACAATGATTCCCTTGGGGGAAGTTCCTGAGCTGGATGCGGTGTTACGCACGCGGCTTAAATCAACATCTGCCTGAGTGACTGTGTACGTCGCGGTCGCGGTCACCGTCTGTCCAGGCGCCAGAACGCCTGCGGTTGACGGCCATGTGTAGTTCAGCGCAGAGAGGCCGGGGAGCGGATCAGAAATCGAGACGCCAGCGAGAGTGACGTTTCCGGTGTTCTTGGCGCTGAGTGCATAGGTGACCGTATCGCCAACTCCCTTCGGAGCGGGGACCGTTCCAGACTTCGTGGTGGTGATAGCCGGGGCCGCAGGCGTGGTCGCGAGGGTTGCTGCGTTGCTGACGCCCGTCACCGCAACATTCTTGGGGGTGCGCCCTGAAACCGAGGCTTGGTTGACGATGTTTCCTGCGTCCACATTTGCCTGAGTAACGGTATACGTCGCCGTCGCCATCGCCGTCTGACCTGGCGTGAGGGTTCCCGGCGTTCCCGGCCAAGTGACGGCGAGCACCGAAAGGCCCGGGAGCGGATCGGTAATCGCGACGGATGTCAGAGTAACGTTTCCGGAGTTCTTGACCGCGAAGGTGTAGTTGACGGTGTCGCCAACATTGCCAACGCCCGCACCCGCATAGGTGGCCGTTTTGGTGGTTTCGAACGCTGCGCTGACCGGAATCGGTGTCGTGCGGCTCGAAGTGGAGCGCGGCTTTACGCCACCATCCGCGTCGGTGCCTGTCGCCGTCGCGATATTTGCAATTGACCCCGCGTCCACATCCGCCTGCGTCAGCGTGTAGGTAGCGCGCCCGGTCGCGGTTGCTCCGGGCGCGAGTGCCCCCGCCGTCCCTGTCGGCCACGTATAGGTGATCGCCGAGAGTCCGGGCAGTGGGTCCGTAACAGCCACCGCGGTTAGGGGTGAGTCGCCGTTGTTGCGAACCGTAAAAGTGTAGTTGAGCGTGTCGCCCCCACGACCAGTGGCACCACCAGCCAGTGCGCTGGTTTTTGTGAGTTCAACGGAAGACAGCAGCACTCGGGTTGAGTCGCTGCCGTTCGCCGAATTGGCGCCCACCACGGTCGACGCGGTTGCATCAGCCGTGGTGTCGTATGACGCGGTAGTCAGTCCATTGGCCACGCACGTATAGGTGTACGACTCAAGAGGTGCCAGAGTGACTCCGGAGAGCGTGCGCGCACAGTTGGTTTGATCGTCAGTTACCACGATGTTTTGAAGTGTTCCCACGCCAGAGTTGGTAACTTTGATCGTGAAAGTACCGGCTTCGGCCGCGGTGCGCGATTGAACGTCAAGGGCGCCATCGAAAGTTTTTTGCACGTTGATTCCGGCACTGGGAACCGAAAGGATCACATTGCGCAGTAGATACGAATCGCCGCTCGTGCTCATCCGCATGTTGACGGAGGTATCACCTTGCTGAACGTTGGGCAGCTCGGTGGTTGCGACATCAACGCTTTGATTGGTAAAGGTCGAGAAATCTGAGGTGTTCGTGTAGCGAATAGAGCCCTCGCCCCGACCGATTCCGATGTTACTGAAGGAGTTCGCGCTATTGCGTAGTTGGGAGTAGCCGCCGCCGCCGCGGGAGTACTCCGCGATGTCACCCGCAATATTGCGGTCGCCCTCAAAGAGTGTGTAGCCCGCGCGTGCGCCGGAACTTACCGACTTAAAGCCCGTAAACGCGACCGTTAGGGGAGCGTCGCTCGCGCCTTCTCTGACATGACCCTCATAGAAGATAATCCGCTTTGGGTACGAATCGGAGTTGGACGGAATGAACTTCCCAAAATCGTAGATCACCGTCAACGACCAGCCTGCGAAGCAGCCCGCTCCCTGCGGTGTCCAAATGTTTCCCGCAGAAACCGTAAGGGGTGAACCTGCCGTAGCCCCGGAGAACGCCGATGTTACGTCCGAACCTGCACTGTAATAGAGGCTCGTAGATGTCCCCGCGGGGTCTTCGAGGATGCTTGCAGGAGCGAAGGAAGAGACCGGGGATGAACCGACTTTCAGTTGTACCGCCTGAGTTCGATAACCCGTCGCCGACCCCGGAGGCATAGTGGCGGTTCCTCGGTTGCCACCGGGTGAGGCGCAATACGCAGCCGATTGGCCGGTGAACGCACCCGTATTTGCACTCCAACTGAGGAAGGCTTTCGTTACGGTCGAGCCGGAAGGGATCGTTATGTTGGCTGAACTTGAGTTAGTAGTGAAACCGCCGACGGTGTTCGAGTTCTGCAGGTAGAAGTTGTCGTTGACGTTGTTGCCGTTTGACGACGAAGCCGAATGAAGGTCTGCACACGATCCAGTGCCCGACTGAAACGCACCGAGGCACTCAAGAACACCGTTGCCCGCCATGACGAAGTCACCATTGACGGTGGTCTGATAGTTGGGAGCAGTGCCGCTGTTGGTACCCCACTGAACAATTGCCGCTTCCGCTGGTGCTGCGGGAATCACGGTGAGCCCGGCGACCAGTAACCCGAAGGTGACGATACTCGCGATACCACTTATCACAGCATTTCGAGGTCCCCGCTGGGAGCGCTCTGCCGCGATACGACCGTCTCGCACTTTCCACTCCCCCGGATAAATCCCTTCAACTTTGTGGGTCACCACACTGCTGAAAAATTGCTCTTCGGGTGAGCGCGTCACCCTCAACCCTAGACAAGAAATCGAACTCTGGGGCGAGAACCTCAGGAAAGAGTGCTAATGGAACACCCCAGTGCACGGGTGGAACCACTCGTCCCATCGCTTAGACGGGCCGGCGCGGCAGCACAAGCGCTACGACTGTTAATCTCAGAGCATGCAGCCAATGTGGAGTCCTGATGGCCCCGATCTTGTCGTTCACGGAGACAACCTCCACGCGATCGGTACCCTCCCTGACGAGAGTTTCAGGTTGATCTACATTGATCCACCGTTCAACACGGGTCGCACACAGTCACGTCAGGGCATAGCGACCAAACGATCCACGGATGGTACTCGGGTCGGGTTTGGGGGAAACACTTACGAGACCGTCAAAGGCGCCCTCTACTCGTACGACGACCGGTTCGCCGACTATTGGGAGTTTCTCGAACCCCGACTCCAGGAGGCCTGGCGCCTGCTTGATGACCGCGGCACCCTCTACCTACACCTTGATTTCCGCGAAGTTCACTACGCGAAAGTTGCCCTAGACGCACTTTTCGGTCGCGAGAGTTTTCTCAACGAAATCATCTGGGCCTACGACTACGGTGCCCGTGCCACCAAGAAGTGGCCCTCAAAACACGACACGATCCTCGTTTACGTGAAAAACCCGAAGAACTACTACTTCAACAACGAAGAGGTCGACCGCGAACCGTATATGGCTCCGGGACTCGTCACTGCCGAAAAGGCGGCGCGAGGCAAGCTGCCAACGGACGTCTGGTGGCACACCATCGTCTCCCCGACTGGCAAAGAGAAGACCGGCTACGCGACCCAAAAACCGGAAGGAATTCTGAGGCGCATCATTCAGGCATCCAGCCAGCCTGGCGACTGGGTGCTCGACTTCTTCGCCGGCAGTGGCACGACCGGGGCCGTCGCGCAGGCACTACATCGGCGCGTCGTGCTCGTCGAGCAGAACCCGGCCGCGATCGAAATCATCGCCCGTCGTCTCTCCCACGAGACCGTATTCGCTAACATGAGCGCATGAGAAATCGCGGCGAAATCGAATGCTGGCTCACCGACATGGATGGTGTGCTCGTTCATGAGAACAACCCGGTGCCGGGCGCGGCAGAACTGTTGCAGCAGTGGCGCGAAGAAGGCAAGCCCTACCTGGTGCTCACCAACAACTCGATTTTCACCCCGCGCGACTTGAGTGCGCGCCTCAGAGCGTCGGGACTCGAGGTTCCAGAATCAGCCATCTGGACCTCAGCGCTAGCAACGGCAGATTTCTTGAAGGAACAGGTCCCGGGCGGCAGCGCCTTCGTCATCGGGGAGGCCGGCATCACCACCGCTCTCCACGAAGCCGGGTTCATCATGACCGAAACCGACCCTGACTATGTCGTGATCGGCGAGACCCGCAATTACTCGTTCGAAGCAATCACCAAGGCGATTCGCCTGATCGGCAACGGCAGTCGGTTTATTGCAACTAACCCGGATGCCACCGGCCCCAGCGCAGACGGCCCCATGCCCGCAACGGGAGCCGTGGCCGCTCTCATCACTAAAGCCACAGGCCGACAACCCTATATTGTGGGAAAGCCGAACCCGATGATGTTCCGTTCTGCGCTGAACAAGATTGGTGCGCACAGCGAGACCACCGGAATGATCGGTGACCGCATGGACACCGACATCGTTGCCGGCATCGAGGCAGGACTCCACACCGTGCTGGTGCTCACAGGCATCAGCGATCAAAAAGAGATTGACCGCTACCCTTTCCGTCCCCACGAGGTGCTCGACAGCGTGGCCGACCTGCTCAACAAATAGAGCGGGCTGCTCAAGCTTCTACTGGTCAAGCGTCGGCTATTCGCCATCGGCTTCAGCAGCTACTTGAGGTTGCGCAACAGACTCCGTGAGTGCTTCGCTGCCGCTTCGGGTAGCAAAGCAGTAATAGTCGCGCTGACCGGCATCCCAACTTTGGGCGGTCGGTGCGAAACTTGCCACCAGTTCAAGATCAGCAAAAGACTCGGCCGCCGCGTAGTTGATGACCGCATCGGTGGAGCACAAGGAAGTCGTTCGGGATACGAGGTCGTCAACCTCCGGAAAAGGCGCCGAGACTGCGTCGTCGAACTGGCCTCGTTTCAGAAGCTGCGCTGCGTGCGGTTGCGCACACTCGATGACGGTGTACTCGTCTTGCCACGCCGAATCGAACGGCTCAAGACATTCTCCACCGAGGAGCTCGTTCCACGCATAGGTTCCCCCGGGGAGCGGACCAATCGTCGGCGCTGCGCTTGCGGTATCAGTCGGTGACGGCGTCGCGACCGCAGCGGGAGTAATCGAATCGCCAATCCGTGTGCCTGCCAAGAAGAGGGCGGTGAGCGCGAGCGCCGCCACAAGTCCGGTGGCGATAGAGATCGCGAAAAGCTGCCCGCGCGGAATGGGAGGACGGGGCGCTTGAGGTGCACGCGGACGGGTGATCGCCGCGGGAACCAGAGCTCCGCGCGGTTGGTCTTCGTACTCAACAAACTGTTCGTCGCCGAAGAGCGCACCAACGGCATCATGCTCGACAGATTCATCTTCTGGCCCCGCAGCCGACACCGAGTGTGCACCAATAATCTCGGTTGCGCCCTCAAGATCAGAATCCACTGCTGCAGGCATCCGGAGTTGGCGCCGAGTCGGTAGGTCCATGGCTGCCGTGGGCAGGTCAGCTGCGGTAATTGCCGCAGTCGGCAGGTCGGCAGCGTCGATCGCCGCAGTGGGCACATCGCTGGCATCTGAGCTGCCCTGGGGAATGTCCGCGACGTCCATGAGACCCGTCGGCATGTCCTCGACGTTGAGCGCCTCGGTTGCGGGCGGCTCGGAGACGGGCGGCTCGGTTGCGGGCGGCTCGCTGTCTGGCAGCACGAGTTCGGGCAACTCAGGCTCGGGTTCAGTCGGCGTCAAGCCCCAACTGAAGGCAGGCTCGTGCGGCTGTTGCTCGTCGTCGGAGCCGGAAGAATGGTCTCCCGGGGTCACGGGGTCAGTCCCAGATCACCAAGCCCGATCGCAGAAAAATATGGGTAGCCGGCCGCTTCAATGCGCTCTTTCGCGCCCGTGTCACGATCGACGACGACGGCAACCCCGGCGATGATCGCGCCAACCTTCTCCAGCGCCTCAATCGCAGCTAGGGGCGATCCGCCCGTGGTCGACGTATCCTCAAGCACAATCACTCGCTTGCCCTCAAGCTCAGGCCCCTCAACCTGACGGCCTCGGCCGTGGTCCTTGGGCTCCTTGCGCACAACGAAAGCGTCATAGCTGGCGCCACGGGCGGCACCCTGGTGAAGGATCGCCGCCGCGACAGGATCAGCGCCCATCGTCATCCCACCAACAGCGGTCACGTCGGGGATGTCAGCGATTAGATCAAGCATCACCTGACCAATCAGCGGAGCAACGCGGTGGTCAAGGCTGACGCGGCGCAGATCCACGTAGTAGCTCGCCTGCTTGCCGCTGGTCAACGTGAAGTCGCCATGGAAGACGGCATCGGCGGAAATGAAGTCAATGAGCTGCTGCTTGGCGTCGGTCACGAGTACACAATACCCATGCGTTGCCCAATCCGGGGGTAGACCTATTAGCGTTGACATATGCGTATTGCTACATGGAACGTGAATTCAATTCGAACCCGCGTCAGTCGCGTCGTTGATTGGATGCTTCGGGAAGACATTGACGTTCTGGCAATGCAAGAAATCAAGTGCAAGCCCGAGCAGTTTCCTCATGACGCGTTCGCCGACGCGGGCTACGAGGTAGAACTCCACGGCCTGAGCCAGTGGAACGGGGTCGCATTCGCCAGTCGACTGCCCATGGATGACGTCAGCATCGGTTTCGACACCCAACCCGGCTTCGGTAAGCCGCTCGACGACGGCACGATTCCCATCGAGGCACGCGCTCTCGGAGTCACCGTCGAGGGTGCCCGCTTGTGGAGCCTGTACGTTCCCAATGGCCGAGAACTCGACAACCCGCACTACCCATACAAGCTGGAGTGGCTGGCCAATCTCGCCACGCAAGCAAGCAACTGGATGCGCGATAACCCCGAACAACCACTCGCCCTCATGGGTGACTTCAATATTGCACCACTCGACGTCGACGTGTGGGACATTGCGGCGTTCGAGGGGAAGACCCATGTGAGCGCACCCGAGCGCGCCGCTTTTACGGCGTTTGGAGATTCCGGTCTCATTGATGCGCTGCGCAGTCGCGGCATCGAGGGATACACCTACTGGGACTACCAGCGGCTCCGGTTTCCGCGCAACGAGGGCATGCGCATCGACTTCATTCTGGGCTCGCCACGGTTTGACGAGCTCATCACCGGTGCATCAATTCACCGGGAAGAGCGCAAGGGCGACGGACCAAGCGACCACGTTCCTGTTGTCGTCGACCTCGCGATCGACACCGAGAACGACGACGATCGGCCCATGTTCCTGTAGTCGTGGCGCGAAGGTCGCCGCTTCCGGCCACTAGGTTTCTCGGTGGCCGGAGCTTCTGGGTGGCGGCAGCTTCTCGGTAGCCTAAGCCTCAGTTTCTTCGGGCTTCATTCGCGACACCACTAGGGCGTCGCCATCTGATGCGAGCGCCACAAGCACGGTATCTCCATCGCGAATGTCACCAGCAAGCAACGCTTTCGCGAGCCTGTCGTCAATCTCGCGCTGCATGAGCCTGCGCAGCGGACGCGCACCATAGATCGGGTCGTAGCCGCGTTCGGAAAGCCACGTGCGCGCATCCGGAGTCACTGCCAACTGGAGGCGGCGGTCGGTAAGGCGCTTACTCAGCCGGTCGATGTCGAGCTCAACGATTTGACTGAGGTCATCGGTCGACAGCGGCTGGAACACGACGATGTCGTCGAGCCTGTTGATGAACTCGGGCTTGAACGATTTGCGCACAAGATCGTGCACCGCATCTTTGCGCGCCTCCCAAGGCAGTGCCTGCTCGGTAATGAACTGGCTGCCCAAATTGCTGGTCAAGATTAGGATCACGTTGCGAAAGTCGACCGTGCGACCCTGGCCATCGGTGAGGCGTCCGTCATCGAGCACCTGCAAGAGAACATCGAAGACTTCGGGATGCGCTTTCTCTACCTCATCGAGCAGGATCACCGAATACGGCCGACGTCGCACCGCTTCCGTCAGCTGCCCGCCTTGCTCATATCCAATGTATCCGGGAGGGGCGCCCACGAGTCGTGAGACGGAAAACTTCTCCCCATACTCACTCATGTCGATCCGAACGAGCGCTTTTTCGTCGTTGAAGAGATACTGCGCGAGCGCCTTAGCAAGCTCGGTCTTGCCGACGCCGGTCGGGCCAAGGAAGAGGAACGAGCCAGTCGGACGGTCGGGGTCGGAGATCCCGGCTCGCGTGCGGCGCACCGCTTCGGAGACGGCCTGCACTGCCTCTCGTTGCCCGATGAGACGCTTGCCCAGTTCGGCTTCGAGGTGGAGCAACTTTTCCGTTTCGCCCTCGGTAAGGCGATCAACGGGGATGCCAGTCCAGGCGGCGACAACGGCGGCGATGTCTTCTTCCGTCACCTGATCGTTGACCATCCGCGGACCTGTCGGCTCGTTACTCTCTGCCGTCGCAATTGCCTCCTCGATTGAGGGGATGGTCTCGTAGTTAAGCTTGGATGCTTTCTGGTATGCGCCGTCGCGCATGGCCCGGTCGAGCTCAATTCGAGCGTCGTTGAGGCGCGTCTTGAGGTCACCAACACCGGTGAGGCTCGCCTTCTCGATCTTCCAGCGCGCTTCAAGTTCACTGAGCTTCTTGCTTTGCACAGTAAGGTCTTCGCGCAGTTTCGTAAGGCGAGCTTTAGACGCGTCGTCTTTCTCCTTTTTGAGAGCCAATTCTTCGATGCGTAGCCGGTCGACGGCACGCTTCAACTGGTCGATCTCGACGGGCGAGGAGTCAATTTCCATCTTGAGGCGGCTGGCAGCTTCATCGATCAGGTCAATGGCTTTGTCGGGAAGTTTGCGCCCGGAGATGTAGCGGTTGCTGAGGGTTGCGGCAGCAACGAGCGCTGAGTCGGCAATCGCGACCTTGTGGTGCGCTTCGTAGCGCTCTTTCAGGCCGCGCAGGATTGCAACAGTGTCTTCGACCGATGGCTCGCCAACGAACACTTGCTGAAAGCGTCGTTCGAGAGCGGCATCTTTCTCAATGTATTGGCGGTATTCGTCGAGAGTGGTTGCACCTATCAGACGCAACTCTCCGCGCGCAAGCATCGGCTTGAGCATGTTGGATGCAGCAACAGAACCTTCTCCGCCACCCGCCCCCATGAGGGTGTGGAGTTCGTCGATAAAGGTGATGACCTCACCGTCAGACTCTTTGATCTCCTTGAGCACTGCTTTGAGTCGCTCTTCGAATTCGCCTCGGTACTTTGCGCCGGCAACCAGAGCAGCAAGGTCGAGAGAAATGAGTTGCTTGCCCTTGAGCGAATCGGCGACGTCACCAGCGATGATGCGCTGGGCGAGACCCTCGACAACGGCAGTCTTACCTACACCGGGTTCGCCGATGAGCACAGGGTTGTTCTTGGTGCGCCGAGTCAATACTTGGCTAACGCGGCGGATCTCTGAATCGCGCCCGATTACCGGGTCCAACTTGCCACTTCGTGCGATCTCCGTGAGATTGACACCGTACTTCTCGAGAGCACTCTCTTGCTCTTCGTCAGTACTTGGGGCACCCTGCATGTTTGCCATTGCAAACCCTCCACAAAAGTTGAGTTAAGTCGACTCAAGTTTATACCGGGGAGTATGCGCATGGCTAGCGAAATACAGCGCGCTCACAGAGAACCACCCCGCGCTCATACGAGACGCGGGGTGGTTCGAAAGTGCAGCCTCAGGCGCTATGGGCGCTTGACGAGCTTGCGGTTCATAAACTCGTCAATACCGTGAGAGCCAAGCTCGCGACCGGTGCCGGAGTTCTTGACTCCACCGAATGGCAGCTCGGGAGCATCCGCGCCCACCTCGTTGATGTACACCATGCCGGCGTCGATGCCGTCAGCGATGCGGTCAGCCTGAGCGGCATCCGTCGTGAACACGTACGAGCCAAGCCCAAACGGTGTTGCGTTGGCCAGCTCGATTGCCTCTTCTTCACTGCTCACGCGGTGCAACTGGGCCACCGGACCGAAGAACTCTGTGCTGTATGCAGGGTTCTCGGGGCTGATGTTCTCCAACACGGCGGGGGCAAACTTCGTGCCGTCGCGCTTGCCGGTTCCGACGCGGAGGGTTGCGCCAGCGGCGACCGCTTCAGTGACCTGTTCTTCCAAGTTCTTCGCAGCGTCCACCGAGCAGAGCGGGCCCAGTTCGGTGCCCTCGTCCATGGGGTCGCCCACGGTGATCGCGCCCATTGCGGCGCTGAATTTCTCCGCGAATTCTTCGTAAAGCGAGTCGATCACGACAAAGCGCTTTGCCCCGTTGCAGGCCTGACCGTTGTTATCGATACGCGCTGCAACTGCGGCCTCGACTGTGGCATCCATGTCGTCTGTCGACATCAGGATGAACGGGTCTGAGCCGCCCAATTCGAGCACGCTCTTCTTGAGGTTCGCACCGGCGGCCGCGCCAACAATGCCTCCCGCGCGCTCGGAGCCCGTGAGCGAGACTCCCTGGATGCGGGGGTCCTCAACCATCTTCGCGATTTGGTCGTTATCGGCGAGCACGTTTTGGTAGCCACCGATCGGCAAACCGGCCTCATGGATGAGAGCTTCAAGCGCGGCAGATGACTCTGGGCACTGCTGGGCTGGCTTCACCAAAACGGGGTTGCCGAGCACAATGCTGGGGCCGGCAAAACGGGCGATCTGGTAGATAGGAAAGTTCCATGGCATGATTCCCAGGATGGGGCCGATGGGGCTCTTGCGAATCCAGGCGGTGCCGGAACCGGCGGAGATTTGCTCATCGGCGAGGAACTCTTCAGCGTTGTCGGCGAAGTACCGGAAAATGTCGGCCGAGAATTCAACTTCTCCCACGGCTTGAGCCAGTGGCTTGCCCATTTCGCGCACGATAATTTCGCCGAATTCGGCCGAGCGCTCGGCAAGAAGATCGGCAATTCGCGTGACGATTGCGGCACGCTCTTTTACCTGATCACGGTTCATTCCGCCCGCATATTCAGAGTGTGCTGCGGCGACGATCTGCTCGATCGCTTCGGCGCCAACGGCGGGGTGTGCCGTGCCCTCTTCGCCGGTGTAGGGATTGATCAACTGATAGGTCTTCATGAGAGGCTCCTCGCTGTTCGAAAATGACCGGCGACGCCGCCGAGATTCGTTCGTAGGCTACATCCGAAATCCTGTGAGTTGGAAGTCAAGATTTTTCATTGAGGTCGATTGCCGCCAACATTGCCCACAATTCGGCACGGCCTTGGAAGCTGTCGAGGCTCAGGTTTGTTAGCTCAGCAAGTCGCTGCATGCGGGTTTTGAGACCGTGTCGGTGGATGCCCAATTCGCGTGCCGCCGGATCCCACTGCCCATTGTGGCGAAGCCAAACTTGCGCGAATCGCAGCAGACCCAATCCCTCGTGTGACTCGATGACACTCGCGAGGCGCGCATGGGCGATATCGGCAACAGAACTCGATGCGAGAAGCCCAAAGAAGCTTTGGCCAACAAGCTTAGCGAATTCGGTGATGCTACCGGGCGGTGCCGCCTCAAGGGAACGCACCGCCTGAGTGATCGCAACGGTGAGTTCGTCCCACCCAACTTCAGCCGACAGCCCAACGGTGAGATGGTTGATGTCGAAGAAGCGGCGCTCGGCAACCAGTTGGCTTGCATCAATGAGCACAAGCAGGTGCCGACCATCCGCAACCGCAAAGAATCTGCTTTCGGGGCGTGCCGCCCGTCGCTCAAGTACGTCGCGAACGCTCGCACTGGTGTCGTTCAGATCGAGCGCGGCGACTGCGAAACGCGTGTCGGGAAGTTCGATACCGGCGACCCGCACGGCGCGACGAACGCTATCCACACGCCCGTCTTTGAGCAGCTGAAACAGTTGTTCGAGAATCGCGCGATGCCCGACGCGCTGGTTCTCCGTCTGCTCAAGCGACACCTCGGCGAGCGCTGCAAGAACAGTCATGACCGAACGATCGAGGGAATCGAATTCTGTGTCGCGCGACCACGCCACCGCCCCGCACAGTTGACCGCTCGGCCCCAGGGTCTGAATAATGCGGTGCTCACCAGGGGTGTCGTCGGCAACGCGGGCTCGGCGGGCTCGGCCCAAGAGTTCATCCACTGACGAGCGCACGTCGGCCGGGCACTCTGACGCGCTGTTTTCGGGGCGGTCGCTCACGACTTCGCCATCGGCATCGAAGAGCCAGACTTGGCAGTCGAGGTGTTCGGCGGCTCTGGCCGTTGCAGCGCTCAACCGCCCTTTGCCCACGGCGGCACGAGCGATGTCGTTCTGGGCGGCGAGCGCGCGGTCGAATCCCGCTCTGGTCTGTTCGGCTTCGTTATCGGCGACGAGTCGGCTGATGGCGATGAACGGTATTCGGTACGGCACCTCGAAGAGCGGTAGCCCGACGGCGGCGCACGCTGTGACGAGCCCGACGGGAACACCGTGGGTGATGACTTCGGTTCCGAAACCGAGAGCGGCAACGCCCGCCGCCGTGAGTCGGGCAACGTAGCAATCGAAGTCTGGCTCGGGGTTATCGACGAATTGGCGGCCGGTAGTCAGCAGCAGTTGGCCCTCGGCAAGAAAGGGTGTTGGGTCGTCGAGGTCAGAGTTGTGCACCCAGTTCACTGAGCAGTCGAACGTCGTTCGCGGAGTGAGCGGGTGCAACGCTAGGTGAGGCGTTGAGACGATGTCCCAGAGCGATGTTGGCATGGTCGAACCTCCTTGTGCCATTGTGGCACTAAAACCTTATAGACGGGCCAATCTGCCACTATTCTCGCCAGCATCCGCAGACTAGGTTGATCCAAACGCATTCTTCACAGATTGGATATCGGTGGCCATGACTACTTCTTCCCTTGCCCCCACGGCCCCGATCGGCGGCCCCACCCTCACGCAAAAGCGTGAGCTCGTCACGGCAATTCCCGGACCCCGCTCGCTCGAACTGCTTGAGCGCAAGAAGCAGTCCGTCGCAGCCGCAATCGGCATCACACTCCCCGTGTTCGTTGAAGCCGCCGGCGGCGGAGTCGTACGTGACGTTGACGGCAACACTCTCATCGACTTCGGTTCCGGCATCGCTGTGACCGGTGTCGGCAACGCGGCCCCCGCCGTCGTGGAAGCCGTCACCCAGCAGGTCGCCCAGTTCACCCACACCTGCTTCATGGTCAACGGCTACGAAAGCTACATCGAAGTTGCCGAGAAGCTCAACGAGATCACCCCCGGTGACCACGAGAAGCGCACCGCCCTCTTCAACTCGGGCGCCGAAGCCGTCGAGAACGCCGTAAAGATCGCCCGCTACTTCACCGGCAAGCAAGCCATCGTCGCCTTCGACCACGCCTACCACGGCCGCACCAACCTCACGATGGGCCTCACCGCCAAGTCGATGCCGTACAAGAGTGGCTTCGGACCCTTCGCCTCCGAGATCTACCGCGCCCCCATGTCGTACCCGTTCCGCGATGGCGGAATCAGCGGCGAAGAAGCAGCCGCACGGGCAATCCTGCTGATCGAAAAGCAGATCGGCGCAGCCAACCTCGCTGGAATCATCATTGAGCCCATCCAGGGTGAAGGTGGATTCATCGAACCTGCCCCCGGATTCCTGCCCGCACTCAGCGAATGGGCCACCGCCAACAACGTGATCTTCATCGCTGACGAAGTTCAGACCGGATTCGCTCGCACCGGAGACCTCTTCGCCTCCAACCACGAAAACCTAGTGCCCGACATCATGGTGACCGCCAAAGGCATCGCCGGCGGACTCCCCCTCTCAGCCGTCACCGGACGCGCCGACGTCATGGATGCCGCCCACGTTGGTGGCCTCGGAGGAACCTACGGCGGAAACCCCATCGCCTGCGCGGCAGCGCTCGCTACCATCCGCACCTTCCAAGAAAGTGGCGCAATCGAACGCGCCCGCGAGATCGGAACAATCTTCCGTGGCCGCCTCAACGGACTCCGTGCCGGCGACCCCCGCATCGGAGACGTACGCGGCCGAGGAGCCATGATCGCCATGGAACTCGTCGACCCCACCACGAAGCAACCCGACGCCGCCCTCACCTCGAAAGTTGCGGCTGCAGCGCACGCCGCCGGCGTCATCCTGCTGACCTGTGGAACCTACGGAAACGTCATCCGCTTCCTGCCGCCGCTGTCGATCTCCGATGAGCTGATCGCTGACGGCCTCGACGTCGTTCGCGACGCGCTCGCCAACGCTTAGCTCACGCTCCCCACCCAGCATTGCCACACGCCGCGCCAAGCCGAAGTTCAGCTAGCGCTGATTGACTAGCGTCGCCGTTTTCATCAACCTGAAAGGTGCACCCCGCATGACTAACTCCACCGAAACCCAGCTTCTCGAAGCAGTTCCGAATCAGCTCTTCATTGGCGGTCAGTGGGTCGCAGCTTCAGGCAACAAGACGCTTGACGTGACCGACCCCGCTACCGGAAAGGTCATCCGCAGCATTTCGGATGCCTCAGCCGATGACGGAATGCGGGCGCTCGACGCGGCCGTTGCTGCTCAGGATTCGTGGGCCGCAACCCCCGCTCGTGAGCGTGGTGAGATTCTGCGTCGCACCTTCGATCTCGTGCAGAAGCACCGCGATGACATCGCCCTACTCATGACACTCGAGATGGGCAAGCCGCTCGCGGAGGCCAACGGCGAGGTCACCTATGGCGGCGAGTTCTTGCGCTGGTTCAGTGAAGAGGCCGTGCGTATTTCGGGTCGCTTCGGCGATACCCCTGAGGGCACCGGCCGCATGATTGTGTCGCAACGCCCGGTGGGGCCCAGCTTCCTGATTACGCCGTGGAACTTCCCGCTCGCGATGGCAACCCGCAAGATTGCTCCAGCGCTGGCCGCCGGCTGCACGGTCGTCGTGAAGCCTGCAGCACTCACTCCGCTCAGCACCCTGTTCCTTGCGAAGCTGTTCGAGGAGGCTGGCCTTCCCCCCGGTGTGCTCAACGTTGTGACGACCTCCAGCTCGTCTGCCGTGTCGGAGCCGATTATCGCCGACTCGCGCCTGCGCAAGCTCTCGTTCACCGGCTCGACCCCGGTGGGCAAGGCACTCATCAAGCAGGCTTCCGAAAACGTTCTGCGCACGTCGATGGAACTCGGTGGCAACGCCCCGTTCGTTGTCTTCGACGATGCCGACCTCGACAAGGCCGTTGACGGTGCGATTGCAGCGAAGTTCCGCAATATCGGCCAGGCCTGCACCGCAGCAAACCGCTTTATTGTGCACAGCTCAGTTGCGGCCGAGTTCGCCGAAAAGGTCGCCGCCCGCGTCGCCGACATGAAGATCGGTCGCGGCACCGAAGACGGCGTCAACATCGGCCCGCTCATCAATGACAAGGCAGTCGACAAGGCTGACGAGTTGGTTCAGGATGCCGTGAAGCGCGGCGCAACCCTCGTCGCCGGCGGCAAGCGCGTCGCGGGCGAGGGAAGCTTCTATGAGCCCACTATTGTCAGCAGCGTTCCGGCCGACAGCGACATCCTCCGTGAAGAAATCTTCGGACCGGTCGTCTCCATCGTTGAGTTCACCGACGAAGCTGACGCCGTGAAAATTGCCAACGACACCGAATATGGTCTGATCTCCTATGTGTTCACCGAAAGCTTGGCTCGAGGGAATCGGATGATTGACGCCCTCGACACCGGAATGATGGGCCTCAACGTTGGAGTCATCTCCAACGCAGCCGCCCCCTTCGGTGGTGTCAAGCAGTCCGGTATCGGTCGCGAGGGTGGCTCGGAGGGTATCCACGAGTACCTCTCCACCAAGTACACGCTCGTACCCAATAGCTAATGTGCAACTGCATCCCGTCGGCGCACATCGTGGAATGCCCTCTGTGCGTTGACGAGCCGCACATCACGCGCGGCTACAACTAGATTCCCGTGAGCGAGTGGCCCCACTAGTGCCGGGGCTGCTCGCTTTCTGGGTTAACGCGGGGGGCTGCTGCGGGGTGCTCGGCTACGATTGGCCTCAGCCGCTCAGCTTTTCTGCGGCGCCGCGCCACCGAAAGAGCCCCCATGTCTGAGCACCTGTTCGCCACTTTGCGACGCTGGCCCGACGTGGAAGCTCCTAACCTTTTTGCGGTGGATGCCAGCGACCGCCTCATTCTTGATGAGGCTGCTCCGCAGTTGACCGACATCCAACCGGGTGAACTGGTGGTGATGGGTGACAACTATGGGGCGCTCACTCTGGGCGCGGCTACCGTGTACGACTGCCGCCGCATCCGCGTGTTCCAGGATTCCCTGGTGTCGGAGCTGGCTCTGGCCGAGAACGCGGGCGATATTGCCCCACGCTACAGTTCACACACGCTGGGCGCCGAGTTGCTCGAGGGCGCCCGCCTGGTGTTGATGCAGTTGCCGCGCAGTCTGGCCGAGCTGGATGAGTGGGCTCAGGCCATTGCCCGCTTCGCGTCGCCTGACGTGGTGGTTATTTCGGGTGGCCGCATCAAGCACATGACGTTGGCGATGAACGAGGTGCTGGCGCGTTCCTTCGATGATGTGAACGCCGGTCGTGCCCGCCAAAAATCGCGCACCCTCACCTCGCTGGGCGCGCGACGCGGCGCTATCGAGGCTCGCTACCCGATGATGTCGGTGCTGCGCGAACCCGAGCTTCCCGTCGATGAACTGACGGTTAGCGCCCACGGTGGTGCTTTCGCCGGCGCCGCCCTCGACATGGGCACCCGCTTCCTGTTGACGTTCCTACCGGAGATGAAACCGGACGCCGCCACCGCTGTCGACCTGGGCAGCGGCACCGGGGTGCTCGCCGTCTCTCTCGCTCTTGTCCGCCCCGACCTGCGCGTGGTTGCCGTTGACCAGTCCAGTGCCGCCGTGGCGTCGACCCGCGAAACAGCCGACGCGAACGGTGTCGGAGCGCGCGTTGAGGCCGCGCGCGAAGATGCCCTCACCGAACGGCCGACGGCCAGTGCTGATCTGATTGTGTGCAATCCGCCGTTCCACACGGGCGCGACTGTGCATGCCGGCGTTGCTTTGCGGATGCTGGCTGACGCACGCCGCGTGCTCAAACCCGGCGGAGAACTGTGGGTAGTTTTCAACACCCACCTTGGGTACCGCGACTACCTGAACCGCACCGTCGGCCCCACCCGCCAGGCCGGACGCAACAGCAAGTTCACCGTGACGGTGTCGGTGCGGGAGTAATTCAACCCCGAAGCCACTCACCGACTTCGGACAGGAATCTGCGGCATCGCGCGCATCGACGAATTCCGCATGCCGTGCCCCTCGAAATCCGCAGCCCGACTGGTTCGAAATCCGCAGCCCGGCTGGTTCGGAATCCGCAGCTCAAGTGCCTCGAAATCCGTAGAACGCCGGGCCATCAGCGTAATTCGCGAACGGATGACCGAAGAGCCAGTGGTTCTGCTGGAAGGCCCCAGTTCCGTGGGCAAGTCCACCTTGCTGAAATCTTTGGCTGATGCCCACAATGCGGAGGTCATCGATCTGGATGATTTAGCGACCCGAGACGCCGTCCTGGCGGACCCGGGGCTATTCATGGCGGGCACGCCCCCGGTGTGTGTGGACGAACACCAGAAAGCACCTCTAGTGTTGGATGCGATCAAAGCCCAACTCAATAAGAGCACACGTCCGGGCCGTTTCCTCTTGGCCGGGTCAACCCGACACTGTGCGTTGCCCCAAACGGCGCAGTCGTTGACCGGGCGGCTGAACCGGATCACCATCTATCCTCTGGCACAGGCAGAGATCGAGGGGCACACCAGCAGCCTCGTCGCAACCCTCTTCTCCTCCCCCGCGACCGCAATACAAGCGCCCACGCCGAAGACGACCCGCGACGAGTACATACAACGCATTGCCCACGGCGGGTTACCGATGGCGCTCGAACGCGACGCTCGGGAACTGTCCAACATCAGACAATCCGCCATGCTGCCTCGCCTTTTGGGGAGGCTTACCAGCCAAACAGCCCAAGTGCTCAACATCGCCAGCGCTGCAGCTGACATCACGCTCGATGAACGAATCGCCGCCACGCCTAAACTCCACATCATCGATTCGGGCGTGGCAGCACGACTGCTACGCCTCACCCCTGAGAAACTGGCCCGCCGCGACGCCACATCGCTGACTGAGTTCGGGCACCTCCTTGAGACATTCGTCGTCGGAGAACTACAACGAGAAGCGTCGTGGATGGACGGAATCGCAGGGATCGGGCACTGGCGAACCCACGACCACGATGAGGTCGACCTTGTTATCGAACGCGACGACGGCGCAATCATCGCGTTCGAAGTCAAAGCAGGAAGTCGAGTCCCCGGTGAAAGCTTCTCTCCTCTGCGCAAAAATTGCGTGACAAAGTAGGAGACGCTTTCATCGCAGGAGTGGCTTTCATCGCAGGAGTGGCTTTATATCTGGGAGAGCGGTCCTACACATTTGAGGACCGTTTGCACGTGATGCCCGTGGATCGTCTCTGGTCTGCGTAACGCAGGCCGTTACGAACTCGCGCAAGATTTCCACATCCCTCTCGACCGCCAGCGCTGACCTGCTCGCCTGCATTCGGCCCTTCCACAACGGCGGAACCGATCGTGCCGGTGTTGCTTGGCGTAGATAATGCACAACCGTCGGCTCGATCAACCCAGGTCGAGGTGTTTCTCGGTTTGTAGGCTCAAGGCCCGCCAGCCCAATTCACTCTTTCGGAACCGAGTGACGTTGTAGATGAGGGGACGTTCAGGCATCGACACTGTTGCTGATTCTCGGATCGGCTTCAGCCGCACCGGCCGCCACGCTCGCGGCACCTTTCGCCCGGGCCGGTCCAACCATTCGAGGTATGGAAAATCTCCGAGCCGCGAGCGCTGAGTGTCAGCAACACGAAACAGTGCCATCCGATTATTTGTCGCTGTGTAGGCAAGCACGTCCCCCGCCGTCAACTCCGTCTCATCGTGACGCCATGGTGGGCGGAGTTTCTTGGGCGCCGACTGCGGTCCGGTCAGCTGGTCGCGCAGTTTCTGGAGGACCGCGACACGCTTCGCTAGTGCGGCGAACCCGCATCAGCCCACAACTCAAGGCCCGCGCCGTGATCAATCGCTGCCAGCGCAGCCGTCTTTACTTCCGGGTCCAGTCGGCCAACCTGAGTCTGCGCAGCGGCTAGGGCTACCCGCAGCTCCCCCATGTCATTGGGTCGAAGATGAGCGAATGACTCGATGACGAGTCGAGTTACTTCCGCATCCGGTATCCGGTCTTCGAGGTATTCACGGTACTCACTGTGGATGTCCGCCGCAGTGTCGTTAGCGAAGACATCTGTCCCCCATGCGCCCATCTGGGAAATATGCCAGCTAATGCCAGCCCTGCGATCTTGAGAAGATACTGAAGCCGCGACCCATTCCGGTTTCGGTGCGCGAGTAGCTAGTTGTGCGGAGAAAGTCGTTCGAGTTGGAGATCATGGGCGCTGTGCGATGAGTTTGATTTCGATGTTGGACCCTAGCGGGGGTGACGCGACCCCGATCGTCGTGCGCTCCGGAAACGGTTCGCTGAACTGGGCCGCGTAGATCTCGTTCATCGCGGCAAAGTCATTCATGTCAGTGAGGAAAACGTTGACTTTCACCACATCGTCGGGCCCGAGTCCAGCGGCGGCAAGCACGCCGAAGAGATTGTCGAAGCACTGCTGAGTTCGCCGCTCAATGCCGCCGTCGACGAGCTTGCCGGTTGCGGGATCTATGGGGTCTGCCCCGAACAAAACACCAATCCGCTGGCATCGATGCCGTGGCTATAGGGCCCAACCGCAGCCGCGGTGGGGCTGGTGACGGGCTGGCGCATGGTGTGCTCCAATTCGTTGATGGGGTTGATGGGGTTGAGGCGGGTTGAGGCGGGTTGAGGCGGGTTGCGCCGACAGGAAGAGGGAAGTGTTGGCGACTGCTTACGCAAGATCTTGCCTTACTGCGACTCCATGTCCTTAGCTTGACGCAGCTGGGCGACGAACCTTCGACGGCTCATCCGGAGCGCCGCGCACATATCGTCTGGGCAGGATCAAAAATCGAGCCGGCCAGCCATAAGGACCTTAGGATCGATACATGTCTTTTACTCCTCTTTGGCTCTCCGACTCAGGCGACGGTGAACCACTGGTGTTTCTCCATCCCGGTGGCACTGATTCACGGGCGATGACTGCGCTGAAAAATGAGTTGCCCGAATACCGGCAAATACTCATTGATCGAGCCGGCCACGGTCATTCCGCTGACACCGACGATCCGTGGTCGTTCGCGGGCATGGCGGACGCCGTTGCGGCAGTACTCGACCAGCTTGAGATCCCCAGCGCTCACATCGTGGGATGGAGCGATGGGGCTATCGTCGGCCTCCATTTAGCTTTGCGGCGTCCCGACTTGACGCGAACGCTCGTGTTCGGCGGTGCCGCCTACCATTTCACCGGCTGGCTCGATGGCGTGCTAGACGGTGATCCGCCGCAATTCATGTCAGACGCCTATGCGGAAGTCTCGCCAGACGGCGCACTGCACTGGCCAATCGTCGTCGACAAGGCCGCAGAACTCCATCGCGGTGAGCCGGATGTGTCGCCCACTCAACTCGAGACGCTCGCGGTGCCGGTGCTTATCGTGGTTGGCGACGATGATCAGGTCAGATTCGATCATTTGGTACAGATGTATGACGCACTCCCAGACGCCGAGCTGGCGGTCGTCCCCCGCGCCACCCACGGGCTCATCGTGGAGAAGCCGGAGCTGCTCGCGCGCATGATTCGCGATCTGCACCAGACCGATCGCACCAACGGCGTCGCCCCAATCCGGCGGAACTAGCTCCCCGGGCATCCTCAAACGGCGAACGACCTCAACGACTGCGATCCCGTTTGGGGACGCTGGGTCGAAGCCGGTGTAGCCGGCAGTGACCGCTGCCTTCCCGGTCCCGTCAAACCCTTCGCCCGCCGTGCGAGACTTTGGCGATGCGTACTTATGCCGTGCTCCTGATCGCTTTTGCTCTCCTGCTCAGCGGGTGCAGCATCCTCGGTTTCACGCCCTCCCCAACGACCACCAACACCGACGAGACAGGCACCGAGGTCACGGTGGACTGGGTCAACTACCCCGCGTACGAAGGATACGACGGAGAGAACCTACTCGGGTACCCGGATCAGGCAGAGCTGGAGCCCGGCGCACGCGAGCTGGTCGAGCAATTGCAGACCGTGATTGCTGACACTTCCGGGTTCGCGCTGACCTCCGGCGAACCCGAACGGGACTGGTTCGCTGACAATAACTGGCACCCCCAGGACGACAATGGGTACGGCGGAGACTCAATTCTCACCACGGTTAACTGTTGCGACTTCTCATCAGACGGAGCCCCAATGTCGAGCGAATGGCAGCGGGTTCTCGATGCAGCAAGCCAAGTCACGCAGGATGCGGGGCTCGGAAAGTTCGTGCTCGACGATGAACGCGAATGGTGCGGCGACACCGGTGAACAGTGCTGGCGGTGGGCAGGTACCGCGACCGACGGCGTGCAATGGATATTCATCACGATCCAAGACGGGGCGCTAGACCCGACCGGCGACGCGGTGAATGAGGCGAAAAGGTTCGGATGGCCGGTGGCCAGCATCAGCTTCGGATACGGCGCCACAGTCGTGCCGACCGGGCAGGTCGATGAATACACCCGCGCACTCGATCCATTCCTAGGACTGGAACAACCCGCGTCGACGTCTTCGGATTAACGAAATCGCAAATGGAACTTACCGCAGCCGGCGTGCTGATCGCGTGGGTCGGCGTGTTCCGGAGGCCAAACGACACTAAACCGTTCGAATACGATCTCGTCGCTTTCATCCCACACCGCACCGCGAGCGGCACACCCCCGTTCCAATATTTGCGATGTTCCGTGCGCCAACTGTCCAACGACCGATCGTCTTCACCCTCATCCCAAGCAAATGCTTCATCCGCAGAATCGAAAGGCCCCAACCTCAACTCGGTCGTACGCAAGATCACCGTCGGCGTTCCGGCACTATCGCAGGCAATCCAGTGGGATCCAACCCGAGGAATCGACTCACCTCTCGCTATGAACTCGGCGCCTAGCTCCGACGTGGCGCGCTTGGAACCGTGGGTCACTTCGCGCAAGAGCGCATCAGCCAACAGCCCGGAGTCGCCAAAATGCTCAACCGTGTACTCAGCACACAGTGCGACAAACTCCGGACGGCTCATCGAATACTGGGCCCACATGCGCTGAGCAGCAGGTAAATCTAGTTCGGCGACTACCTGCACGGAGTCGGGTCCCTCCACATTGTCGTGACCGCTGGCCGTCCAGAGGCAACCAGGATGCTGCCGTGCACCGTGAATCCGGCTGCTTCATAACGGTTCGGAGCATCCACCGCGCGAGCATGCTCAAACCGCTCGAAGAGCCCGTTAACCGCCTCGGCGTGATCTCCGAGAAGATCACCAAGAACAGTCGGGAACCGTTTCGCATCCGACATCTCGTCGACGACGAAAGTGCACATCATTCGTGAATTCGGGCCGGCTAGAGGAACTATTCGGCGATGATCTCGAGCGCGAGCCCATCACACGGCGTGCGCGGAAGATCTGCCAGTGGCCCACCGCGCACAGCATCACCGGTAGCGTGACGCGGATTAGTGGAGACCACTACGCGACCAACGCTGTTGATGACGGTGACGTTATCGCCGAGTTCAGAGAGCAAGGGCAACAGTTGGCGTTCGACGGAATCGATCAGCAGATCGAGGCCGGCGACACCGACGAACCGGCCGCCAATGTGCACGGGAGCGGCGACGGTGATCGTGTATTCGTCACTGCAGAGGTAGTCAACGTAGGGCCCGGCAACGTGTCCGCGGCCTGTCTCCATCGGCACTCGAAACCACTCAAGTTCGCTGTAATCGATGAGTGCTTTGTTTACGGATTGTGCGGCCAACAGGAGCTTGCGGGGGTCGTCGCCCTGCCACCATGACAGGTGATTTCGTTCGTCGGTCAGCAGCCCGATTGCGGCGATGAATCCTGCGCCGTAAATCTGTGGGTCGGGGAGCCCAAGGATGCGATGGGCATGCGGTTCAACTAGCGCATCGAGGCGCTGCGCCGAGAGTGCGCCGACGTGCGGTGACGAGGCGAGTTCCATTCCGAGCTCTGCTGCCGTCGCATCCAGAGTCTCGATCGGGCCCCTCAGGTACTCGGAGACAATCTCGGCTGCGCGCGCCGCGGTTGTTTGCGCCGCGATTCCGGACGCCTGCGCACTGGTTGCCGTCACCATGGGGTGATGCTGTCGGTCGAAATCATGGGTGCCTCGCCTGCTGGTTGCGTGGTTCTATCTGTCGCATCCTACGCACGGGATGGCATGCACCGCTAGTTCACCGATTTTTGGACTGAAGTTCAATGAGCGCATTGATCACACTGTCGACCATGCGTTCCGTGGCATTCACTGCAGCTTGGTCATCGCCCGCTTCGACAGCATCCACCACGGTCACGAGCAGTTGATGCTGCGTTGCGCGGGAGTCACTTTCGGCGTCGATGAGCCGAAGGAGCGGAGAGATCTCTGCTTGCAGTCGCATCTGCTCGCGAGTTAGGCGCGCGGACTGGCTCAGCGAGACGAGTTCGACCTGAACATCGTCGAGGGTGCTGCGCCATTGGGCAAGGTCGGTGTCATCCAATCGCACCAGGCGCGAACGAATTTGTTGCGCTTCTGAAGGCGCTGCGCGGCGGGCCGCAAGGCGAACACAGGCGGCGGTGATGGCCGAATAGTGGGCGCCCAAATCGCGCAACGCGAGGCGAGAAGTTTCGGCCAAGGCGGTTCGTGCGTGTGCCACAGGGTCGGCGGAGTCTGCAACGAAACTGCCTCCGTTGCGTCCGCGCTTAGTGACAACGAGTCCCTGGCTGCGCAGCGCAAGAAGCGATTCGCGCACGGTTGTCGGCGCTACCCCAAAGGTGCGCGCGAGGTCGTTTTCTGAGGGAAGTCGTTCTCCCGCGCGGAGGTGTCCCCCAGTGATTGCCCCGGCAAGGCGACGCTCGACAAGCTCCGCACGGCCGGCATCACCGATGGATTGAAAGAGAGAACCATGGAGGCGGCCCGGTCGCGTGGCATCGCGGAATCGTGCGGCGTCGCTGTCAACTGCCGCACGGTGTTCCGGCGCGTCAGTCGATTCGGACGGGTGCATTGCTCAATTCTCGCACTGTTCGACTGAACCGTTGCTGATTTGTGACGATTTGGACACACGCTTGAAATATGAACTCTGGTTCTATAGGTTTAGATCCACTCAGTGATCAATGTCGTTCCAAGGAGTCCACCGTGCACGCGTCCGCCCAGCAAGCCTCGTCCGAATCGGACTCCCTGTCCGCGCCCGGTGCAGTAAGCCTCACTGAGGTCTCCAAACAGTTCGGCGACTTCACTGCAGTCGAAGCGCTCAACCTCGACGTCAAGCCAGGGGAGTTCCTCTCAATGCTCGGTCCGTCCGGCTCGGGCAAGACGACCGTGCTGCGGATGATCGCAGGCTTCGAGAACGTCACGAGCGGCAGCATCCACCTCTCGGGCACCGACGTAACCGACGTGCCACCGCACGCCCGCCAAGTGAACACCGTCTTTCAGGATTACGCGCTTTTCCCGCACCTGACCATCGCCGAGAATGTTGGCTACGGCCTTCGCGTTGCCGGAGTCGACCGCACCACACGTGCCGCTCAAGTTGGCCTCGCCCTCGAGCAAGTTCAACTATCTGCCGTGGCTGACCGCCTTCCCCACCAGCTTTCCGGTGGCCAACGGCAACGCATCGCCCTAGCCCGCGCGCTCATCTTGCGCCCCCAAGTTCTCCTTCTCGACGAGCCGCTCGGCGCCCTCGACAAGCAACTCCGCGAAGAAATGCAGATTGAGCTCAAACAGATCCAGCGCGATGTTGGAATCACCTTCATTTTCGTCACCCACGACCAAGAAGAAGCGCTAACCCTCAGCGACCGTGTCGCCGTCTTCAACAAGGGGCGAATCGAGCAGGTAGGCACCGCTCGCGAGGTCTACGAGTTTCCTGCCACCGAGTTCGTCGCCCAGTTCTTGGGGCTTTCCAATCTCGTCCCCGCTGAACTCTCAAGCGATGGCGCTCAATCGAGCGTGCGGCCCGAGCGCGTGCGCCTCCGTGCTGCCGACTCTGCGGCGAGCGCCGGCGCAATCTCGCTACTCGGCACGATCTCCGAAACGGTCTACACCGGGCCAACCACCCGATTCCTCGTCGACACCGAAGGAGGCGTTCGCATCATCGCCGAACGCGCCAACGACCACCACCCCTCCGCCGAATCCGCCTTCGCTCGCGGAGATCGGGTGCGCGTCGAGTGGACAAAAGACCACGCCTCTCGCATCGGCTAACCAACCACCCCCGCACGACCGGCGCTACCGGCACAACCGGGCCAGCCGCATCCAGAGTCACCCACAGAACGCACCACATACAACAATCACAAAGGAGACACCATGAGATCCAAGATCATGACCAGCGCAGCATTCCTTGCTGTTGCTGCTCTCACCCTCACCGGCTGTACGGCCGCGACTGACGGCACCGCCACCGGCGGCCTCTCGATCGACGTTCCTGACGTTCCCATGCTCGAAGAGCTGGGCGAGATGGAAAGCGAAGTCAACATCGTCGCGTGGAGTGGCTTCGTGGAGCCAGCCTGGACCGACGAATTCACCGCCGAGACCGGATGCACTGTCAACCGCCGTGTTGCCGGCACCAGTGACGAAATGGTTCAGCTCATGCGCACGGGCGACTACGACGTCGTCTCCGCTTCGGGTGACGCCAGCCTTCGCCTCATTGCGGGTGGCGATGTTCAGCCCATCAACCTCGACCTCGTTCCCAACTTCGGTGACGACATCGTGGAAGGCATGAAAGGTCAGATCTACGACACGATCAACGGCAAGTCCTACGGTGTTCCGATCGGCCGTGGAGCCAACATCCTTCAGTACAACAGTGAAGTTGTCACCGAAGCACCCACGAGCTGGGATGTGGCGTGGGAGGCCGACAGCCCCTATGCCGGGCAGATCATCGCCTATGATGCACCGATCTACATCGCTGACGCCGCCGTGTACCTGATGGCTCACGAGCCTGACCTCGGCATCACCAACCCGTATGCGCTCGACCAGACTCAGCTCGATGCTGCGATCAATCTGCTTCAGCAGCAGAACAAGATCGTCTCCGAGTACTGGGCTGACCCCGCCGCACAGATCACGTCGTTTGCCGGTGGAACCAGCACAATCGGTACCTCATGGGAGATCCTGCGCAAGCTGACGGAAGACGAGAAATTCAAGAGCGTTCTTCCTGAAGAGGGTTCGACCGGATGGTCAGACGCCTGGATGATCGCGACTGAGTCGAAGTCACCCAACTGTGCTTACGCCTGGGTTGACTACACGAGCGAAGCTGAAGTTAACGGTGCAATCGCCATGAACTTCGGTATGGCTCCCGCCAACGGTGCCTTCTGCGAAACGAGCGACGAAGCAGCCGCACACTGCGAGTACTTCAACGCAACCGACGAAGAGTACTTCAGCAATGTCTGGTTCTGGACCACCCCCATCGAGCAGTGCATCGATGGTCGCACTGACGTCACTTGCACGAACTTCCAGCAGTGGACGGATGCCTGGCTCACTGTCAAAGGCTAGCTAACTGACCAGAGGGGTGGGCTTCACCAACCCGCCCCTCTACCTCTTCACCCCCCAACCGAACGGAACACCATGAATCGCCGCGCGCAACTCTCGGCACTGCTGGCGCTGCCCATGCTGTGGCTCATCGGGATCTATATTTTCTCGCTCATCATGCTTCTCGTGACGGCGTTCTGGGTGACCGACCCCTTCACGTCGAAGGTGAAGCCCGGCTTTACTCTGCGCAACTTTGAGCAGATCATCGCGAACCCCGCATACGCGTCGACCTCGCTGCGCACTCTCGGTATCGCCCTCGCGGTCACGGTGCTCAGCATCCTGATCTCGGTTCCACTGGGTATCTTCATGGCTAAGGTCGCGTCGCCCAAACTGCGCGCCATTCTGGCCGTCGCCATCACCCTCCCGCTCTGGGCCGGCTACCTCGTCAAAATTTTGGCCATGCGCATCACCTTCACTGAAGAAGGCTTCTTCAACTCGATGCTCGGCCCCCTCGGCATCAGCGGCCCCGGCTTTAGCCTCGTCACCGTCGTGCTGACCCTCACGTACCTGTGGTTGCCGTACATGGCGGTGCCCGTGTACACCGCGATCCGGCAGTTGCCACCAAACCTGTTTGACGCATCATCCGACCTCGGCGCGGGTGCCGGGTTCACGATTCGCACCGTCGTGCTTCCTCTTATCAAGCCAGCCATCATCGCCGGCTCGATCTTCACGTTCTCGCTCAGCCTCGGTGACTATATCGCCGCCAAGTTTGTGGGCGGCTCAACCCAGATGATCGGAAGCATCATCGCCTCCAACATCAACCTCAACCCTCCGATCGCCGCCGCGTTCTCGCTAGTGCCGATCGCTTTCGTCGTCATTTACCTTGTCGTTGTGCAACGCACCGGCGCTCTAGAACGGATGTGATGCGACCATGCTGAGACTCTCCCTCGGGGCCAAATTCACCCTCGGAACAATCGTCGCGATCGCCCTCGCGTTCATGTACATCCCGCTGTTTCTCGTCGTCATCAACTCGTTTAGCGCCGCCCGCATCTCGAGTTGGCCGATCACCTCGTTCTCTACCATTTGGTGGGAGAAGGCCTTCGTAAGCGAACCGATCCGCGCAGCACTGCTCAACTCGGTGATCGTCGGACTCGGGGCGACCGCGATTGCGCTCATCCTAGGCACTCTCGTCGCCTTCGCCCTGCAGCGTTACACTTTCTTCGGAAAACAGAGCGTCAACCTGCTCGTCGTACTCCCCATCGCGCTCCCCGGCATCGTGACCGGTGTTGCTCTCAACAACACCTACAACCGGGTACTTGAACCAATCGGCATTGATGTCGGATACTTCGGGATGATCATCGCCCACGGCACCTTCTGCATCGTCATGGTCTTCAACAACGTGCTCGCGCGATTACGCCGCATCAACCCCAGCATCGAAGAAGCATCCCGCGACCTCGGCGCGACGCCGCTGCAAACCTTCCGCCTCGTGACGTTCCCGCAGTTCCGCAGCGCTTTCGTCGCTGGCGCTATCTTGGCCTTCGCGCTCAGCTTCGATGAGGTCGTTGTCACCATCTTTACCGCCCCGCCCGGGGTCGACACCCTGCCGCTCTGGATCATGAACCAGATGGCACGACCCAACGAAGCATCCCTGGTGAACGTCGTCGCGACCGTCGTGATCCTCGCCTCGTTCATCCCCGTGTGGGTCTCACAGCGCCTCGCCCGCGGCGCCGACGAACGCGAATGATCGCCAACCCGCGCGTACGCTGAAAACGCCAGTTAACGAACGGATGCCGCCCTCGCAGTTGCGAAAGCGGCATCCGTCAGTCGGTATTCGGTTCGCCTAGTTGCCGCCTTCCAGAAGGGTGACGTCGATCGGCGAATAGCTCGAACCCGTAGTGTCGACGCCCTCAGCTTCGAGTTCGTCAAGTGCCTTCATGATCCAGTCATTCGACCAGGCACTGGCCGGTGGTGCTTCGGTGATGGGGCTCGCGCCTGTTTCGTTCACGGCGCTGATCGCACCGTCAACAGTGCGCTGCCACGCTGCTTCATCGATCACTCCGATGCCGTTGGGTGCTGGCCAGATGAGCTTGTTGGTCTCGTTGACCATCCAGAGCTCGTGGCTTGGGCCCCACCCGGAGCCGGCGCCGATAGTGATGTTTGCGGCTTCTTCAGGGTTCTCGGCCGAATAAATCCAGCCCTTGACGACGGCCTTCAGGAACTTGACCGTGGTTTCTTGGTAAGCCTCATCGCTGTCGAGGCGCCCAGTATCAGCCCAAATTGCATCCTGCAGCATCGCGCCAACGGTGTCTTCATAGCTAATGACGTTGAAATCCGAAGGCTGGTAAAGCTCGCCCGTCTCCGGATCCGTTGACTCGAGCAGTTGCGCGTACTCGTTGTACGTCATCGCCTGAGCGGCATCGATGTCACCCTGCAGGAAGGCGTTCATGTTGAAGTCTTGCGTGATGATCTGCACCGTCGACGAATCGAGGCCCTCAGCGGCCATTGCGGCGAAGATTTCCCATTCGTTTCCGAAGCCCCACGAGCCAATCTTCTTGCCCTCGAAGTCGGCAACAGAGTTGATACCCGAGTCGGCCCATGACACTTGGAGAGTTCCCGACGTCTTGAAGATTTGGGCGATGTTCGTCAGGTTGGCCCCTTGCTCAATTGAGCCGAGCACCTTAGGAACCCACGCGACGGCGTAATCAACGTCACCGTTGGCGAGCGCATCCTGCGGAACGATATCGCCACCGGAGGGGATGATCTCGACGTCCAGACCTTCCTCCTCAAAGTAGCCCTGATCGGCTGCAGCGAAGTAGCCAGCGAACTGACCCTGTGGGAGCCATTGGAGTTGGAGCTTCACCGGGGTGAGTTCGCCAGCGGATCCGCCATCTCCCCCGTTTCCGCCATCGCTCGGTGAGCAGGCTGCTAGAAGGAGCGCTGCCGAGACGGCGAACGCTCCGGCCGCAAGTACGCGGCGTGTGTTGTGCTTCATGTCAGTCCTTCCAGATTCTCGGTGCAAGTGGATACTGCGGGTAAAGCGGTGTGGTCATCAGGCGCCCCCAACCGGAACACGACGCAGCACGAGTCGTTCGAGCGCAAGCGTCGCAAGGTAAAAGAGCAGACCGAGGGCGATGGATGCCGCGACATACGCCCAGGCGCGGGCATACGCGCTTGAGGCGGCAGAGGTAGCAATGAGGCTGCCAAGGCCACCTCGCGGCCCACCGAAGTATTCGGCGACGAGCGCTGAGATGACGGCGAGCGACGATGCGATGCGGATGCCCGTGAGAATGAAGGGGCGCGCCGTGGGGAGGGTGAGCGCGCGCAACATTTGTGTGGAGTTGGCCGCATACGCCTTCATGAGATCACGGTGCACGGGCCTCGTCTGCCGGAACCCCCGCAGGGTGTTGAGAAAGACCGGCACGAACGAGGCGATTGCCGCAATCGCTTGGCGCCCAAACTGGCTGTCGGCCCCAAACATCGAGTTGAGAACGGGTGCGAGGGCGACAATGGGCACGACAGCGAGTGCCGCAATGATCGGGGCACTCATCTGATCGGCGATGTGCCACCGGGCGGCAATCGCCGAGAGCACAATTCCGAGCACCGAACCGACGAGAAGGCCAAGCAGAGCATTTGTTCCCGTGAGCATCGTCGCGGAGACTACCGCCGGCCAGAACTCGACAAGTTCCCCGACGATCGATGCCGGACTCGGCAGCAGATAGTCGGAGACCCCTCCCACGGTCACGAGAAGCTGCCACACGCCAAGCACAATCAGGCCCAGAGTGATGGGCGCCGCGATGCGCAGCGTCGATTCAGTTCGAGGGCTCCACGCCCGCTTTCGGCTCGTGCCTGATCCGCCCCCCGGGGCCACCACCGAGTTCGCGGCCGTGCTGGTGCTCATCGAGACTTCGCTCATCGAGACTCCACTCCTCGAGCGGATCGCGCTTCGAGACCGGGCTGGTCTGCTGCCCCGCCGTGCAGAGCTTCGCGCACCTCGGTCACCATTTCGAAGAAGGCTGTGTCTTCACGCAACTCGTCGGTGCGATCCTCACGACCGGCAGCAGCGCCGAGTCGCATCGGCACTATCTCACTGATTCGGCCAGGTCGCGGCGACATGACAACGACACGGTCGGAGAGAAACACCGCTTCGGGAATGGAATGTGTCACGAAGACCACTGCTGCCCCGGTATCAGCCGCGATACGCACGAGATCGGTTTGCATCTTCTCTCGGGTCATCTCATCGAGCGCCCCGAACGGCTCATCCATCAGTAGTAACCGTGGTTCTTCAGCAAGTGACCGTGCAATCGCAACACGCTGCTGCATGCCGCCAGAGAGCTGATCGGGAAAACGATCGGCAAACTCGTTGAGGCCGACCATATCGAGCAACTCGGCGACACGAGACCGACGAGCTGCGGATGCCACACCATGAAGTTCGAGCGGTAATGCAACGTTCGCGGCGACCGTGCGCCACGGCAGTAGCCCGGCCTGCTGGAACGCGATTCCGTAATCCTGGTCAAGACGAGCCTGCGTGGCGGTCTTGCCAAAAACGGTGAGTTCGCCAGCACTGGGCGTATCGAGGTCAGCGATCAGCCTCATGAGCGTCGACTTGCCGCAGCCCGACGGGCCGATGAGAGACACAAATTCGTCATCGGCGACGGTGAGGTTGATCCCCTCAAGCGCGTTCACAATCCCCGACGCGGTCTCGAAGTGTTTGTCGACGCCGCGCACCTCAACCGCGGCAACTTTTTCGGGGGCTACGGCATCCGTCTGGTCGTTCTGTAGTGCTGAGTGGGGAATGTGATCGCTCATGCGGTCTCCTCGGTTCGTCGGTAGTCCTTGAGAATCACGCCGAGCACAGCAACGGAACCGGCCGCTACGAGCCCAAGCACGATGGCGCCGAATATCGGACCCCACGCTTTCGCGGGGTCACCAGACGCCTGCCCGGCGAATTGGATGAGAAGGCGCCCAAGCCCTCCTTGGAGCCCGGTCGAAACTTCCGCAACGACAGCACCGATAACGGCGTTGGCAGCTCCGAGTCGAAGCGCCGGCAGAAGGTAGGGCACTGCTGCGGGAAGTCGAAGACGCGTAAGTGTCGCCCAATAGCCCGAGGCATAAGTCTCGAATAGCTCGACGTGGATGCGGTCGGGAGACTGCAGACCTTTGAGCGCGCCGACCGTGATCGGGAAAAACGCAAGATAGCTAGCGATGAGGGCAACCGACATCCAGTCCTGCCACTCGAAGCTGCCAATCTCCACACGCGAACCCCAACTTTTTACAACGGGGGCGAACGCGATAAGGGGCACGGTTTGGCTGATCACGATCCACGGCAGCAGGCCAAACTCGGCAAGCCGCCACCGCTGCATCAGGAGTGCAAAACCGACACCCACGACGACCCCAACCAACCAACCCGCCGCAGCAATGCCCAGAGTGGTTATTGCGGCAAGCGCAACGACCGCCCACAGCGGTAGCGCACCATCAGCCCGCGTGACGGGTTCACCGAGACGCGTCATCATGTCCCAGAGGTGCGGCATTGCCAGATCGGTTGTGCGCGGCAGCACGCGGAGTTCGCCAATCAGCACGCCGTTCTCGGGGCCGATGAACTTATAGCCCTCCCAGATCAACGCGATCAGCAGCACTCCGGCAATACCCCAGCCGAAGCCACGGAGAAGTCGAGTGCGCGCGGGGTTAGCCACCGCCCCCGGAAAACTCACGGGGCGGACAGCAACCTCCCCACGCTCATCGTTTCGGGTTGCCGTCATTGGGTTAGGCCTTCGCCGTCACAGTGTCGGTGAGGGCCGGGATCACCGTCTCGCCATAAACCCGCAATGTTTCTTCCTTATTGTCGTGCTGCAGGTAGCCAGCGAACTGGTCGACACCGAGGGCCCGCAGTTTCTCGAGCTTCTCGATATGCTGCTCCGCGGTGCCCATCACGCAGAAGCGGTCGACGATCTCGTCGGGAACAAACGCGGCGTGCGAGTTGCCTGCGCGACCATGCTGGTTGTAGTCGTAGCCTTCGCGTTCCTTGATGTAGTCGGTGAGGGCCTCCGGCACAGAGCCATCCGCACCGTACTTCTTCACGATGTCAGCGACGTGATTGCCGACCATGCCACCAAACCAGCGGCACTGGTTGCGCATGTGCTCCCAGTTGTCGCCGATGTACATCGGGGCGGCGACGCAGAACTTAATCGCCATCGGGTCGCGCCCGACCGCTTCAGCAGCGTCGCGCACTTTCTTGATCATCCACTCGGCAATGTCGAGGTCGGCAAGCTGCAGGATGAAGCCATCTCCGACTTCACCGGTGAGCTTGAGAGCGAGCGGGCCATACGCCGCCACCCATATTTCGAGCTCAGAACCTTTACTCCAGGGCAATTGAAGCTGAGCCCCGCCGTATTTCACCGATCGCGAGTTCGCAAGTTCCCGGATGACGTGGATCGAATCCCGAAGTTCCTTCAGTGTCGTGGGCTTGCCGTTGGTCACCCGCACCGCCGAGTCGCCACGGCCGATGCCGCAGATGGTGCGGTTGCCATACATCTCGTTGAGGGTTGCGTAGGTGGATGCCGTCACAGTCCAGTCGCGCGTGGCCGGGTTCGTCACCATTGGCCCAATCGTGATCTTGCGCGTCTCGGCCAAGATCTGACTGTATATCACATAGGGTTCTTGCCACAGAATGTGCGAATCGAAGGTCCACACATGGCTGAAGCCGTGGGCTTCCGCAAGCTTCGCAAGCTGGACCGTTCGTGATGCGGGCGGGTTGGTCTGAAGTACTGCTCCGAAATCCATGGTGCTCCTCGTTCGTGGTGGAGGTAGGCCGAGGCAGCATCCGCTGGCTAGTGCCGAACGGATGCTGCACAAGAACCGTTTAGGTCAGGTACTGGCTGAGGCCGCGCTTCATAAAGCGGCCATCACCCTTAGACCCGAGGTACTGGTCGTCGGCGACGATGACCTTGCCGCGTGAGATTACGGTGTCGACGCGCCCATCAATTTCGAAACCTTCCCACGCCGCGTGGTCCATGTTCATGTGGTGCTTTTTTCCGGTGGGGTTGCCATCGTCGTCAACGGGCATTCCAATCGACGTGTGACCGTTGGGGTCGTAGACAACGATGTCGGCGTCGGCCCCGGGCTGAATCACGCCTTTTCTGCCATAGATGCCAAACATTCGCGCAGGCGTTGTGCTCGTGAGTTCGACCCAACGCTCGAGGGTGATCTCACCGGTGACGACACCCTGATACATGAGGTCCATGCGGTGCTCAACCGAGCCGATGCCGTTCGGAATCTTGCGGAAGTCAGCGAGGCCCAACTCTTTCTGGTCCTTCATGCAGAACGGGCAGTGATCGGTAGATACCATTTGCACATCGTTCGTGCGCAGCGACTGCCACATGGCATCCTGATGCCCTTCTTCACGCGAACGCAGTGGCGTAGAGCACACCCATTTCGCGCCCTCGAAGTGCCCGTACTCCTCACTTCGCGCACCGAGCTGTTCCTCGAGGCTCAAGTAGAGATACTGCGGGCAGGTCTCGGCGAAAACGTTCTGGCCCCGGTCGCGAGCACCAGCGATTTGCTCGACGGCCTGCTTCGCGCTCACGTGCACCACATAGAGGGGGGCACCGGTGAGCTTTGCGAGCATGATCGCCCGATGGGTCGCCTCCTCTTCCATCTCCCAAGCGCGAGCGACACCGTGATAGTACGGGTCAGTCTTGCCCTGCTCGACCAACTGCTCAGCGAGAACATCGATCACCGGACCGTTCTCGGCGTGCATCATCGTCATCATGCCGGTGTCGCGCGACACCTGCATGGCCTTCAGAATCTGCGCGTCATCCGAGTAGAAAACTCCCGGGTACGCCATGAACATTTTGAAGCTTGTGATGCCCTCGTCGGGCAGCTTCGCCATGGCCTTGAGCGACTCGGGCGTAACGTCTCCCACGATCTGGTGAAAGCCATAGTCGATGGCGCAATTGCCCGCAGCCTTCGCATGCCACGCGGCGAGAGCGTCCTCGATGTGAGTTCCGTAGGTCTGCACGGCGAAGTCGATGATCGAGGTCGTGCCACCCCACGCCGCAGCGCGAGTGCCCGTCTCGAACGTATCGATTGCCGCGGTGCCACCGAAGGGCAACTCCATGTGAGTGTGCGCGTCAATGCCGCCCGGAATGACGTACTTTCCGGTGGCATCAACAACATGATCGACGGATGCCGCGACATCCGTTCCCAAAAGCGTGCTGCCCGGTGACAACACAGCTTTGATTACTTCGCCGTCGATGAGTACGTCGGCTGGGGCTCGCCCCGTTGAACTAACAACTGTTCCGCCGGAAATGAGAGTGGTGGCCATGATTCGCTCCTCTGCGATGTCGGGTGCCTGCTGATCCCCAGGTGCAAAAACAACCCGGAGGCTGTCGTTATGGCTTCGGGATCGAGGTGTAAGACTCCGGGCGACGATCACGGTAGAACTGCCAGTCATCGCGCATCTGTCGAATCATGTCCATATCGAGGTCGCGAATCATGATCTCTTCGTCAGTACCCGATCCGCGCTCGCCGACGAAATTTCCGCGCGGGTCGATGACCTGGCTGGTGCCATAGAAGTCGACCGCTAGGTCGCCATATTCGTTATCCTCGCGTCCAACGCGGTTCGGCTGAAGCACAAAATAGCCGTTGGCCACGGCCGCTGCCGGACCTTCAACCTCCCACAGCCGATTAGAAAGCCCCGGCTTCGTGGCGTTCGGGTTGAATACAATCTGGGCACCATTCAGGCCAAGCTCGCGCCAACCCTCAGGGAAATGGCGGTCGTAACAGATGTAGACGCCGATCGGGCCGACAGCAGTGTCGAAGACCGGGTAGCCCTTGTTGCCGGGGCGGAAGTAAAACTTCTCCCAGAATTTGTCGAGGTGAGGGATGTGGTGCTTGCGGTACGAACCGAGGTTCGTACCATCGGCGTCAACAACAACCGCGGTGTTGTAATAAACACCCGGCATCTCCTCTTCATAGATCGGCAGAACCATCACCAGATCGAGTTCTTTCGCGAGCGCCTGAAAGCGCTGCACGATGGGGCCATCAACGGGCTCCGCATAGGCGTAATACTTTTTATCTTCCGTGATTCCAAAGTAGGGGCCGTAGAACAGCTCCTGAAAACAAATGACCTGAGCACCCTGCTCTTTCGCATCACGAGCGAACTGCTCGTGTTTTTGGATCATCGACTCTTTGTCGCCGGTCCAAGTGGTCTGGGTAATTGCTGCGCGAACCGTCGTCATGGTGCCTCCTGAGTCGTTCGGCGTCGTTGCCGTCGACTCGGTGGGCGCTAAGCGCTCACCGAGCGCTGCTCAGATGCCGAAAAAGTGATAGCCACATGGGCCAGTCACCCGAATTAACATTTTCCAGCGTGAACATTTCAGTTGTGTTGTGCAGATGTGAAGTTGTGGTTACTCATCATGTCGCTTTGACAGCAAGGAGGCAATGGTAGAGGCGCGAATCTAGACCGCTCGTAAGCGCGCTTGCCAAACGCGACCGTGCTGCTGACTCTGCTGCGGAGCCGCAAATACGGTCGTCACTTCGCTCGCGTACATCACTGAGTCGGGGACACGATCAGCGAGGCCCTCAAAACCCGCAGCGGCAAGTAACCCGTCATCGAGGTGCACGAGCTCGGCAGGCTGCAGCGGCCACGGTTCGTGGTGATTGCGACAGTAGATCGTGCGTCCACGGCAGGTCTCGTGGAACCCCCAGCGCGCAGTCAAGAACATCGCCAGAGGGTCAGCCGCGAGCGCAACACTCGCCACGGGATCATCAATCGGCTGCACGATGATGTGGGATGCGGCATCCGGTTGACCGTGCCGTTTGGTTCGGTAAGCGATCTTGCCGTCACGCTCGCCAATTTTCATGGAAGCCCAGCGGTACGGCAATGCGAACACCGCCTGCGCTGTGAGCACCGGGATGAGGTGCGATGCTTCGAGAGAAAGAAACACAACTCCGCGGCGACCCTGCGCGTCAATTGAATACAGTCGCACATTCACTTCAGGAAAGTCACCCAACCACGGGATGCGGGGCCCGCCAAAAAATGAGCTGCGTGACATCTGAAACGCTATGAGCCCGACCCACGTGCTGCCGTCAATGGTGTCGGGGCGGCACCCGGCGGGCATGTACTGCTCGACGACGTTGGGGTCAACGCGCCAATGCAGAAATGTCACCTCGCTCCAGCGCTGCCGCAAGATCGCGGAGCTGCCGAGAGGGGGCGCGTCTGATGACATCATCGTGGCTGCCGCATCAGGAGAGAAGCTGGTTGTCGCGTCGAGTGAAGGGGCGCCACAGCACTACTTGATCGGAACGTTCGCCCCGAGTTCCCGCCTTAATCGAGATCACTTCACCGGCAGTGCCGGCCGCAAACACACGTCGACCGGGCTTCGCGAGCAGTTCATCCGCGAGTGCCGCTTCTAATTCGTGCACTCGCGAAGTCAGCTCACTCACCCGATTTTCAAGATCGAGGATGCGCTTGATGCCTTCGAGGTTGAGTCCTTCAGCACTCAATGCTGCGATCTCGCGCAATTGCATCACGTCGTGCATCGAATAACGCCGCGACCGACCGCTGGTTCTCGTGGGTGACACGAGACCCAGACGGTCGTACTGTCGCAGCGTCTGCGGATGCATGCCTGCCAGCTCTGCCGCGACGGCAATAGCAAAGGCGGGCGTGAACTCATCCATGATTGTCAGCTCCTGGCTTTAGCCATTAGGTCGTCTCGCGGGTTCTCTGCGGGCATAGCTTTAGCGAAAGCTTCGAGGTGTTCGAGGGCCGCCTCCGGGATGCGGTTGGGCACCGCCACTTGCACTTCGGCAAGAAGATCTCCAGTTGCTTTAGCCGTGGCTACCCCACGACCCTTTACTCGTAATACTCGTCCACTCGGAGTTCCCGGCGCGACCTTCAGTTTCACCGGGGCCCCACTCAGCGTTGGTACCTCGATGGTGGCGCCAAGCACTGCTTCCGCAAACGTCACGGGCACCACAACCCGAAGGTTGTTGCCGTCTCGTTCGAATACCGGATGCTTGCGTACCGAAACAGTCAGCACCAGATCGCCTGGTTCCCCACCGTTCGGGCTCGGTTCACCCTTTGCCTTGAGGCGGATCTTCTGCCCGTCGCTAACTCCCGCAGGAATCTTCACGTTCATCGGGCGACCGCCCGAGGGCTGGAGTTTGATCGTTTCGCCGTTAATGGCTGTGCCGAAATCAAGCGTTGTGGTTGCCGCTAGGTCGCGACCCTTCGCCGGACCACCGCGGAACCCAGCAGGACCGCGAGCACCGCCAGCTGGCCCACCGAACATTCCGCCGAGGAGGTCTTCGAAGCTTGCGCCCGACTGCCCGCCAGCGTACCGCTGACCCCCTGCGCCGCCAGCGCCAAACATGCCCCCAAAGACATCTTCGAAGCCGCCGGATTGGCCGCCCGCTTGAAAGCGAGCGCCCGACCCCATGGCACGAACCTGATCGTACTCTTTGCGCTGTTCGGGATCTGAAAGCACCGAATGCGCTTCGCTGATCTCTTTGAAGCGAGACTCCGCTTTCGGATCTCCTGGATTGGAGTCCGGATGAAATTGACGCGCGAGTTTACGATAAGTCTTTTTCAGATCGGGCGCTGTGACATCTTTCGATACCCCCAGCACCGCATAGAAGTCCTTATCGAACCAATCTTGGCTAGCCACTACACGCCACCCCCGGCCTAATCAGTGGGGCCTGAGACAGCAACCTTCGCGGCGCGCACAACGCGCTCACCAAGAATGTAGCCAGGCTCGACCACGTCAGCGATCGTGTTTTCGCTCGCTTCCGGGTCGTTCAAGTGCACAACTGCTTCATGGAAGGCGGGATCAAACAGTTCGCCCTTCTCACCAATCTTGCGAAGGCCGAACCGCTCAAAACTGGAGTGAATCTTCTGAGCGACCAGAGCCAGAGGGCTGCCTTCGATGATGTCGCCATGCTTGTCTGCACGGTCTAGATCGTCGAGAGCAGGCAGCATCGAGCGAATGACGTCAGCGATGACAGCTTCACGGTTGGCGACTCGATCGCGCTCAACGCGCGTGCGGAAGTTCACCAATTCGGCCTGAGAGCGCAACATTTGGTCACGCATTTCAGACACGAGGTCGCGGCTCGCGTCATCGAGTAGTTGCTGATCTTCTGCACTCAGCTCGTCTGGGTTCTTTTCGGACTCGGCATCCATTGTGGCCTCATCGGACTCCTCGCCTGAGCCGGATGACTCATCGACTGTCTCCTCGGCGGCATCCTCGCTCTCAGCGGGCTGCCCCCCGGCTGCTGCAGATTCCCCCGCAGCAGCCGAGTCAGCGGAACGAATGTCGCCAGTTTCCGGATCAACGCGACGTTTGTCGCGGATCACCGGCTCTCTGGGCTCGTCGTGGTCTTTATTTTTGTCTGACATCTACTTCTTGTCCGTAGCCGAGTCAGCCTCGTCGTCGTCAACAACTTCTGCATCAACGATGTCCTCGTCAGAGTTCTCGTCGGTGGGAGCTTCGGTTCCTTCTGCAGGCTCAGGATTTTCTTCCTGGTGCTTGTAGATTGCTTCGCCGATCTTCTGCTGGCTCTCGCTCAGCTTGTCGAATGCGGTCTTCACCGCCGCTTCGTCATCGCTGGCAAGCGCCGAGTTGAGCGCGTCGACGTCGGCCTGAACCTCAGTCTTGACGTCTTCTGGGAGCTTCTCTGCGTTGTCGGTGATGAGCTTTCCGGTGGAGTACGCGAGCTGCTCGGCATTGTTGCGAACCTCTGCGGCTTCACGACGTGCCTTGTCTTCTGCAGCGTGCTCTTCACCTTCACGAACCATGCGCTCGATGTCATCCTTCGACAGGCTTGAACCGCCCGTGATAGTCATCGACTGCTCCTTGCCGGTGCCCTTGTCTTTAGCAGACACGTGCACAATGCCGTTGGCGTCGATGTCGAAGGTGACCTCAACCTGCGGAATTCCGCGCGATGCTGGCGCGATGCCGGTGAGCTCGAAGGTTCCGAGGTTCTTGTTGTCGCGAGTGAACTCACGCTCACCCTGGAACACCTGAATCGAGACGGAAGGCTGGTTGTCATCCGCGGTGGTGAAGGTTTCGCTTCGCTTGGTCGGGATGGCGGTGTTGCGGTCGATGAGCTTGGTCATCATTCCGCCCTTGGTCTCAATGCCGAGGCTCAGGGGGGTGACGTCAATGAGCAGAACGTCCTTGCGCTCGCCCTTGAGTACACCGGCTTGAAGTGCTGCACCGACGGCAACAACCTCGTCGGGGTTGACGCCCTTGTTGGGCTCCTTGCCACCGGTGAGCTTCTTGACGAGCTCAACAACAGCAGGCATGCGAGTGGATCCACCGACGAGCACCACGTGCGCTACGTCGCTGAGCTTCACGCCAGCTTCTTTGATTACGTCGTTGAAGGGCTTCTTCACGCGCTCGAGTAGGTCGGCGGTGAGCTCTTCAAACTTTGCACGTGAGAGCGACTCGTCGAGGTTGGCGGGGCCGTTCTCAGTGAGCGAGAGGTACGGAAGCTGGATGCTTGCCGACGTCTGTGAGGAGAGTTCCTTTTTCGCCTGCTCGGCAGCTTCCTTCAGGCGCTGCTTAGCGATCTTGTCGCCAGAAACGTCGACTCCAGTGGAGTCCTTGAAGCGCTGGATTAGGTAGTCAACGACGCGGGCATCCCAGTCGTCACCACCGAGGCGGTTGTCACCCGAGGTGGACTTAACCTGGATGGTCGAGAAGTCGTCGTCTTTGCCCACTTCGAGCAGCGAGACATCGAACGTTCCACCACCGAGGTCGAACACGAGAATGAGTTCGTCTTCTTTGCCCTTGTCGAGGCCGTAGGCGAGTGCGGCAGCGGTGGGCTCGTTGATGATGCGCAGAACGTTGAGGCCCGCGATCTCACCAGCTTCCTTCGTTGCCTGACGCTCAGCGTCGTTGAAGTAGGCGGGAACGGTGATTACCGCGTCGGTGACGTCTTCACCCAGGTACTGTTCGGCGTCGCGCTTGAGCTTGGCAAGCGTGCGGGCCGAGATTTCCTGCGGGGTGTACTTCTTATCGTCGATCTCCACCTTCCAGTCAGTACCGATGTGGCGCTTGACGGATGCGATGGTGCGGTCAACGTTAGTGACGGCCTGACGCTTTGCGGTTTCACCAACGAGGACTTCGCCATCCTTGGTGAATGCGACGACGGATGGCGTAGTGCGCATTCCTTCGGCGTTTGCGATGACGGTGGGTTCTCCACCTTCGAGTACGGCAACCACTGAGTTTGTGGTTCCGAGGTCAATACCTACTGCTCGAGCCATGTGCTCTTACTCCTTTAAGCGTTTGGGTGTGCGAACTTGAGTCGCTTACTGTCAAGTTTCCACCTCTGCGGAGCGAGAGTCAAGCTGCGTAGCTGAAAGTTGAGTGTGTATGACTCAACTGTCTATGTACCAGCTGGGATCTATGACTGAAGTGGAGCGTTCTGTTATTGCGAAAACGTGTGACCCGCGCTGGTTTACGATTTCGTAATAAAATGATATCTTTACGAAAACGTAGTAGGTTGTGTCAACCTCGAAACGCAGCAAGGGGAAGTCGATGCGATACACCACACGGGTCACCGGGCCGGACTCGCTTGGTCAACTCATCCAGCAAGCCCGTGTGGCTTCCGGGCAGACTCAGGCTGAGCTCGCGGACGAACTGGGCATATCCCAACGAACGATCACCGAAATCGAAACCGGGAAATCGACCAAGCAAATGCGACGGGTGTTTCAGCTGCTCACGACAGTCGGCGTAACTCTCAATGGCGAGTGGGAAGTGAGCGATGGTTGAGCTCGCTGTAGAGCTTTACGGCCAGCGGTTCGGGGTTATCTCGGGAGATAACTACCGCTCGTTCGACATCACTTTCGACCCCTCCGCCATCGCAACGTTCGGCGCAAATAGTCGCATGCTCTCAATGGCAGTCCCGCTGGCATTGCAGCCTAAACGCAGTCTTGCGAGACGGCGCCGCAACTATTTTGCAGGTTTGCTGCCGGAGGGCACCCAACTGGAGAGCATGGCGAGGAACGCCCAACTCAACGAGTTTGATGTGCTGGGCTTGCTGGCTCGGTATGGCCGCGATGTCGCTGGGGCAATCCAGATCTGGGATATCAATGATCCCAGCGAACCGCGCACACCAAAAGCTGTGCCCGTGACTGCCAGCGAGGTAAGCCACATGCTCAAAGACTTTGCCGGGCAGCCACTCGGCAATGCCCGACGGGGCGGAAAGACGTCACTTCCCGGCGTTCAACCCAAGATTGTGCTCGCACAAACCACAACAGGGTGGGCACGGGTTGAAGACGGGTACCCGTCGACACACATCCTCAAGCCGGTCGTAGAAAAATATCCGACCATGATCTTCGACGAAGAGTATGGCTCCCGGTTCGTGAGGGCTCTCAAGCTTGCCGGATTTGGTTCCACGCTTCAACAGTTTGATGGCACCGAGGCGTTGGTCATCGAACGCTATGACCGCAGTACCTCAGCACCCGACGGTCGCATCCATCAGGAAGATCTTGCTCAGGCGCTCGGAGTTCCCACCATTGAGAAGTACGAAAAATATGGCGCGGTGACTCTGGAACGCCTCAGCCGTTTATTGGCAGAGACCGACGAACGAAACCCGTGGCTCACGCTCGCGAAGATGCTCACGCTGAGTGTGGCTGTCGGCAACCTCGATATGCACGCCAAGAACATGTCGCTGCTGCATCCGGCAGACGGCACCGTGACTATTGCACCCATGTACGACGTGGTTCCGCAGACACAGTACGACACGGATGGAGAATTCGCGTTCCGTGTCAATGGCAAGCTCGACCACGCCTCCATCACCAAAGCTGACATTGTTGACGAGGTGACGAAATGGGGAACAGGGCGCGCCGAAACGGTCGTCAACGAAACTTTAGAGTTCGTGCGGGATATGGCTGCGACAGAGACGCCACACCCCTCAGCAGAGCCATCCCTGCAGGAGCGTATTCACCGATTCAGCCAGAACCTGCTCGACAATCGCATGGTGGGCGCATAGCGGCCCTCTCCGCGCCCACGTATCCCCACTCGAGCGGACACGCCCCAATGTGGCTGATATGACTCTTTGTTGTACCAATTGTTTACCGCGCACCACTAGCCTGATCGCATGACGGACAAGAATCCCGACAACGAAGTCCCGAGGTCTCCCGCTGTTCCCCGCGTCGCCAACACGCGCGCGATAGGAACGGTGGGGCAAGGTCTGATCGCGGACGCACCCATCCCGAAGAGTCGCGTTCGCGCTTGGGCTTTATGGGATTGGGGCTCGGCAGCATTCAATGCTGTCGTCACGACATTCGTCTTCAGCACCTACCTCGCGAGTGGGTTGTTCATCGATCCGGAGATCGTTGCCGCCGCTGGCGATGACGCCAAAAACCCCGCCCTCGTGCTTGCCGGAGCCAACAACACCACCATTATTTCTGGCGCGCTCACCATTGCCGGAATCCTTGTCGCACTCTTGGCGCCCATCCTGGGCCAGCGTTCCGACGGCTCAGGTCGTCGCAAACTGTGGCTCGCCATCAACACCGGACTCGTCGTGGTCGCTATGGGCGCCATGTTCTTCGTGGCACCGATCCCCTCGTATATTTATCTTGGTGCCGCACTGCTTGCGGCAGGAAACGTCTTCTTCGAGTTTGCGAGCGTCAACTACAACGCCATGCTTGTGCAGGTCTCAACACCCACAACAGTAGGCCGGGTGTCGGGCTTCGGTTGGGGCATGGGCTACATCGGCGGCATTGTTCTGCTGATCATCCTGCTCGTACTGTTCATTCAAAACTTTGGCAGCGACACCGGCAACGGGCTATTGAACGTGCCCTTCGGCACTGAGGGCGGCGCGCTTGATGTGAGGTTCGCGATTCTTGCTTCCGCAGCGTGGTTCGCAATCTTCGCAATTCCCGTTCTCATCGCAGTACCCGAGATTCCGGCTGGGGCGCGAGAAAATCGGGTGAGCTTCTTCGCGAGCTACGCCAAACTCTTTGGCACCATAAAGGCACTCGCCAAGAAGAGTCCCCAGGTGCTCATGTTCCTGCTCGCCAGCGCGGTGTTCCGTGACGGACTCGCAGCGGTATTTACCTTTGGCGCGATCATCGCGGCGCAGGTATTTGGGTTCAGCCCGAGCGAAGTCATCTACTTCGCCGTCGCCGCCAACCTCGTAGCCGGTATCGGAACCTTTATTGGTGGCTGGCTCGATGACAAACTCGGCGCCAAGAATGTCATCATCGGCTCACTCGTCGGACTCGTGCTCGCGGGGCTCGCAGTGCTCTTAATCGGTGACGCCAAAACCGGGTTCTGGATTGCTGGGCTCTTCCTGACCCTCTTCGTCGGCCCAGTTCAAGCTGCCAGCCGCAGCTTCCTCGCCCGCATCACGCCGGCCGGGCGCGAAGGCGAAATCTTCGGGCTCTATGCGACCACAGGCCGTGCCGTCAGCTTCCTAGCCCCTGGACTGTTCACTCTCTTCGTCGCCCTCACCGGAGACACTCGCTTTGGCATCATTGGCATCGTGATCGTCTTGCTGGCCGGGCTCGCCCTCATGCTCCCCGTCAAAGCGAAACAGTCCGTAATCGACTAGCCAGCGGTCCGTACAGCGGGAGCCCCCACGCGTTTCGCCCGGTCGCGCAATCGAGGAGAGGAGTACTGTCAGTTTATGGACACGCAACAACCCATCGGTTACTGGGTGAAACTTGTTGACCGGCTCATCGACGGCCTATTCGCCACCACCCTCGAAGAACACGGAATAACCAGAAGACAGTGGCAGCTGCTGAACGTACTGTCGCAGGATGCGGCGGGGGTTGAGCGGCTCGACAGAGAGATCGCACCCTTTCTCAGTCCCGCGAACGCCGCCGTGCCTCCGGAGACCCCTGGTGCACACATGAGTTCGCTGGAGTCGTTGACCGAACTTGTCGAAAGCGAGTGGCTGACAACCGACGGCTCCCTCTACGACCTGACTGATCGCGGGCGTGCGGTCGTAGAGCGGCTCACGGCCGTCATCGCAGACGAACGCACACGGGCGACTGTTGGCGTGACTCTTGAACAGTACGAAACTGCCGTGACCGTCCTCGAGACGATGGCCCGCAACCTGAACCCCGAAGGCTTTACAGGGCCGCCACCGCCCACACCATAGCGGCTCTAGCGGATCAGCGCCCACCAGATCAGGAGCATCGTCACGAAAAACCCGGTGACGAAATTGAGGGCCAAGAACTTGCGCCAACCGCGATTCGCTGACGCTGCTGTGGCATCCGTGATGGTCCAGAACGGCGCGCACATCGCGGCATACGGCAGGACCAGAATTGCTGCGAGTGGGCCAGGCCAGGCAGCAAAGAGTAAAAACACCCCACCGGCAAGGTAGGCGAGAACCGCAAATCGCGTCGTCGCGCGAGCGCCGATCACGGTGCCAATCGATGAGATGTCGGCGGCGCGGTCAGCCAGCACATCCTGCACCGCTCCGAACGCGTGCGATGCAATCCCCCACAAGAAGAACGCGGCGAGCACCGCCCACAGTTGCGGCGTAAACGCAGCCCCCGCCAACACCAGTGCGTAGATTGCTGGCGACACAAAGTGCGTACTTGAGGTCACAGAATCGAGGAAGGGACGCTCCTTGAAACGCAGGCCCTTCGCCGAATACGCCACCACGGCGAACATGCTGACGAGCAACACGAGCCAAGACAACGGGTTGCCGACAACCACGAGATACGCAATGAACGGGAGTGGCGTGACCGCAGCGGCAATGAGCGTCGGCCGGTGCATCCGCGGGGCAAGCAACGCACCCTCAACCCCGCCCTTGCGCGGGTTTCGGAGGTCAGATTCATAGTCGAACACATCGTTGATGCCATACATCGCCAAGTTGTAGGGCACGAGAAAGAAAATCGTGCCCAACACAAATGTGAGATCGATCGTGCCCGTCGTCAAGAAATACGCTGCCGCGAAGGGGAACGCAGTGTTCACCCAGCTGAGCGGGCGAGACGACAGGAAGAGATCCTTAAGCATTGGTGCCTTTCCGGGAGTCGCGCGAACCGAGCAGTGTCCACAAGCACGGAAGTGCAACAACGGCCGCGATTGTGTAGGCGAAGTCTTCAAGCGGGGCGACTCCGATGAAGGCACCACTAATGGCATCCGCGCTGTACCCGACGAGACCGACCGAGATCATTATGTTGTCGAAGACCGCAGTCATGATCAGGAGGATGCCCGCAGTGATCGCGATTGCGTGCCACTGCGGAGTGCGCCGAGTGGCGACCGCAGTGATCGCAAGCGCGACAACGAGAGCGAGAAAGACCGCGTTGAGCAACCAGTAGGTCATGCTGCGACCACCTTGGTGCGGGTCAGGGCGCCGTAAACGTTCATGGTGAGGTAGCAGAGCAGAGTCAAGAAGAAGACTTCTTCGAGCGGCACCTCAGGGGCGATTAATAGACCGGTCATAAAGTCCGTTTCACCGCGGAAGAAGATGCCGAGCCCCACCCCGAAGAAATCCCACACGAGAAAGAACACAACCCCCGCGACCAGAACGATCGTTGCGCGACGTGCATCTCGCCAAAAGAACAGCGTGAACCGTCGATCAAGCACCACCATGCCCGTCAGCGAAATTAGCAGCGCAACAAGGTAGAGAACGATCACGGCTACCCTCGCGGCCCAGACTCAACCTGCGCAGCGAGTGGCTCAGGAAGCGGACCAGGAGAGGTATCGCCGCGCAATCGCTTAACGAGTACCTCGGCACTGATAAGACACATCGGCAGTCCGATACCGGGAATCGTCGAGCCGCCAACATAGTAGAGGCCCTTGACCTTTTTACTCACATTGCCCGCGCGGAAGAAAGCACTCTGCTTAAGCGTGTGTGCTGGGCCCAGCGCGGTACCGCGCCAGGCGTTAAGGTCATCGGCAAAGTTGCCCGGGCCAACCGTGCGGCGAACCGTGATTCGCTCGGCAAAATCAGGGATGCCGGTCCAGTCACCGATTTGAGCGATCACGTTGTCGGCGAGCATTTCGATTCGAGTGTCCCCATCACCATTGAGCTCACCGCGACCGATGCTCGGGTCGGCAGGAATCGGAACCAGCACGAAGACGTTTTCGAAGCCATCCGGTGCAACATTCGGGTCAACACCACTGGGCTTGCAGATATAGAGGGAGGCTGGCTCGGGCACGGTCGGGTTGTCTCCGAAGATCGCCTCGAAGCCTTCTTGCCAGTCCTTCATAAACAACAGTGTGTGGTGCTCGAGTTCGGGCAGTTCTCCCTTGACCCCCAGATACAACAGCAGCGCGCTAGGGCCAGGGATCTTCGTGTCCCAATACGACGCCGGATAGGTCTGTTCCTCAGCGGCGAGCAACTGGGTTTCGGTGTGGTGGAGGTCCGCGGCCGATACAACAATGTCGGCGTCGGCGAACTGGATCGCGCCGTGAGCATCAACGTATTCGACTCCCGTGGCAACACCATTGGCGGTCACGATGCGAGTGACCTTAGCGTTGGTGCGGATCTCAACACCGGCGCCCCGAGCAACGTCGGCGATGCTCTCGATCACACGAGTGAACCCACCCATGGGGTAAAGAACGCCGTCGGCGAGGTCGAGGTGGCTCATGAGGTGATACATGCTGGGCGTGAGATACGGCGACGATCCCAGGAAGACCGCCGGGTAGCCCAAAACTTTGCGCAGGCGGTCATCTTTTACCGTGCGGGCCACGAGCCGCGAGAGCGGTTCAATCAGCAAGCGGATGAAGCGGGCTGCCTTAGCGAGCACCGGTTTTGTCGCGCTCGTGCGTAGGTCAGCGAACGTCGTGTAGAGGAAGTACTGCTTAGCGAGTTCGTAGGTTTCTTCCGCCGACTTCAGGTACTTCTTCATTCGAACAGCTGAGCCAGGCTCGATGCTTTCGAACAGCGCAAGGTTCTCGTCAAGGTCTGTCGAAATATCGATTGGCGCGGTTTCGTCCTCGAAGTAGACCCGGTAACCAGGATCGAGGGTTACCAGCGATAGTTGCTCTTCAGCACTCGTACCCATGAGCTTGTAGAAGTGGTCGAACACTTCTGGCATCAGATACCACGAAGGGCCGGTGTCGAACCGGAAACCATCATGCTCCCACGATCCGGCACGACCGCCTACCGCAGGCAAACCTTCAAGGAGCGTGACCCTGTGGCCTTCCTTAGCGAGCAAAGCAGCACTCGCAAGTCCTGCAATACCTCCACCAATAACAACGACGTCACTCATACGCGAGGACTCACCCCAATCGCGGCGGCCGCAGCCAACCGAAGTTTGACAACATCAGGAACGCGCACACGGGTGCGCACCAGGTCACTAGCCGGAGTCGCCCGGATGCGCTTCGACAGCTGTGCAAAGAGGGAGTGCGCGAGCGCAACCGCCTTCTTGCTGCTGGAGGGAAGTTGTGAGCCGATTACAGCATCCCGCAGGTCGGCATCTAGGTCATCGAGAAGTCGAACTTTTTCTTCCTCGGTGAAGGTCGCAATATCGATGCCAGGGAAGTAGCTTCTGCCGAGTGTTTCGAAGTCGTCGGCCAGATCGCGCAAGAAGTTAACTTTTTGGAACGCTGCACCGAGCGCGCGTGCGCCGTGTTCGAGTTTGGCGCGCTGCTCGTCGCTGACATCATGCCCGTGGAGGAATGCGCACAGACACATGAGACCAACGACCTCGGCCGACCCGTAGACGTAGCGCTCGAAGCTTGACTGATCGTGCACCTTCTGGCTGAGATCCATGCGCATCGACTCAAAGAAGGGGGCCGTCAGCTCGGCACCGAATGACACTTCGCGGGCGGTCAAAGCAAAAGCGTGAACGATGAGATTCGAGCTGAAACCGAGCTCCATCGCGTTCTCGGTTTCGCGTTCGAGTTCGTTAAGTTGGCGCGTAGTGGCAACTAGGTCAAGGCCAGCCTCCTCAGCACCGCCGTCAACAATTTCGTCAGCGATCCTCACGAGTGCATAAATGTTCTCAACGTGCTGACGAACCTCCATCCCCAACAGGCGGGAGGCAGCAGAAAATGACGTCGAATAGCTGCGGATGACAATGCTCGCAGCGTCTTCAGCGACCCGATCGTAAAGCTTGAGGCGTGTGCTCACGCGCGCCGACTTTCTGACTGCCAGCGCACATTAGTTAGGCTGTGTTCACGGCGGCACAGCGCGTGCGTCGTTCCGAATCTATCCACATAGGCAGACTATCGCGATCATGACTGAATTCTCTGAGCAGGTCGTACTCCTCTCCAACGCAGGCGAGCACATTGGGGTCGCTGATAAAGCCCTCGTGCACACGACCGACACCGCACTTCACCTCGCGTTCTCCTGCCACGTCTACAACGCTGACGGCCACGTGCTCGTCACACGACGCGCGCTCAGCAAACTCACCTGGCCCGGAGTGTGGACCAACTCCTTCTGTGGGCACCCGGCCCCCGGTGAAGACATGGCTGACGCACTTATTCGGCGGGCACGTTACGAACTGGGAATTACCATCAGCGACGTCGAGCTTGTGCTGCCCGACTTTCGCTACCGTGCCGTCGATTCCTCCGGCATTGTCGAGAACGAGATCTGCCCCGTGTACCGTGCAGTGACCGCGGATCACGCCGCCCCTAACCCCGACGAGGTTGCCGAATTCGAGTGGGTTGACCCACAATCGCTGCATGCCGCCGTGGCCGCAACGCCGTTCGCGTTCAGTCCTTGGCTGGGGTGGCAGTTGGAGCAGCTCGATAAGCTCGGCGCGAACTAGCCCCATCCGCTAGGTGCGGCAAACGCGAACCCTCGACGCCCCCTAGCCCCCGATAGACCCGGCGTCGTTCGCCCGCACGTCGGTGAGGTGGAAGTTCTTAAAGCTGCGGCTCGCCGTCGGGCCACGCTGACCCTGATAGCGCGAACCGTACTGGCCAGAGCCGTAGGGCGATTCAACGGGGGAGGTCGTTTTGATGAAACACAACTGCCCGATCTTCATCCCGGGCCAGAGCTTAATCGGCAGGGTCGCCACGTTGCTGAGTTCGAGCGTGACATGACCCGAGAACCCGGGATCGACAAAACCCGCGGTGGAGTGGGTGAGCAAGCCGAGTCGCCCGAGCGAGCTTTTGCCCTCAAGGCGCGCGGCGACATCATCGGGCAGCGTCACGAGTTCGAAGGTGGAGCCGAGCACAAACTCTCCGGGGTGAAGAATGAACGGCTGGTCGGCATCCACCTCCATCAGATGAGTGAGATCGGGCTGATCTTCTGACGGATCGATGAAGGGGTATTTGTGGTTATCAAAGAGTCGGAAGAAGCGGTCTAGCCGCACATCAACGCTCGATGGTTGAACCATGTCGAGATCGAGAGGTTCGAGGCCAATGCGACCAGACTTGAGTTCGGCCCGGATGTCGCGATCACTGAGAAGCATGGCCTAAGACTAGCGAGTCGCTGGAGCCAAAGAGAGGCCCCGCACGCAAAGGAGTGAAGCTGCGAGCACTAAGTGAGCACGCAGCTTCCTTCCGTCTGGGGCTCATGCTTGCCCTACGATTAGGGGCATGTCGACGACAACTCGCTTGGTCGTGCTCGGCGCTGTGCATCAGTTTCAGCCTGTTCACGGCTACTTTCTCCGCCGCGAGCTCACGGCTAGGCACATCAACGAATGGGCGAACATTCAGCCTGGCTCCATCTACAACGCGCTTCGTTCGCTCAAGAACGATGGCTACCTGGCGGAGAATGGAACCGAAACCGCCGGCAATCGCCCTGAGCGCACCACCTACCGCATGACAGACGAGGGCGAAGTCGAGTTGCTGCGGATGCTGCGCAACGCGCTCTGGAACGTCGAAGTCTTCGACACCAAACCTGTCATGGTGCTCACGTCATTCATGTATGCCCTGCAGCGTGAAGAAGTCCTTGCGGGGTTGTTGCACCGAGTAAGTGAAATCGATGTTCGAATCACCAGCAACACCCGCCACATTGGAGATGTCGCGACCTCGACATCGACGCCCCGCTATGTGCGCGAAATTTTCGAACTCGCCACCGCCCGCCTGCGCGGCGAGCAGCAGTGGGCCCGAGACATGATCGAACGTATCCGTGGCGGCGACTATGTCTTTGCCAGTGAAGAGGACTAGTAGGTGCGTGTGGGGTTCGCGAGGCGCACCTCATCGAGAGCCGCGTTGGCAACGTCGGTGGTAAGGCTGAGACTCGTTCCTGAGGCGTGAATCCACAGGTCACCAACAAGGTAATGGGTGTCTGCGGTGGTGCTCACCATGTTCTCGCCTGATAACTCGAGCGTTGTGACCCCGCCGCTGGTAGCACCAAGGAAGCCCGAGGCGAGAAGTGCGGCTTTGAGGTTTGCTGCGTCGGTGTCAGTGATATCGGTGACGGTGAGGCTGAAGCCACCATCAGAGTTAGGCACACCCCAGACACAGTTTTTGGCAATCGATGCGTTTGAGGCTGCTGTGCCGATCTCGGGTAGTTCGTCACCACGGATCGGCACCGAGTCATCATCACCCAGCACTTGAGTGCTGTCCGAGAACAAACTCTTGGCAGAGCTCAACGGCAGCATGGTGTCGCAACCCGGAATAATGAGCGGCTCAATTGTGGGGAGCGGCGTTGAGGTTGCCGTTGTGGTGTTCGTGGGGGTCGGAGCTGAACTCGACGCTGTTTGCGCAGTCCCGCCACCGCATCCGGCGAGCGCAACTAGCAGCAGCACTGCGGATGTCGCAGCCGCTGTCACCGTCGGGCGACCCTGCGTCGCAGCCACCCTGTTGCTTGCGCTCCTAGCGTTCATGCCTGAAGCGTAGCCCTGCCCAGTGTCGCAGGGGAAGAGAGTAGTTTCTACTGTGGAGAATCTGGTTCGTGGCCTGACGAGAACTCGCAACTATTCGTCGATCATGACTCGGGCTGCTCCCCGCTCGGTTCAGGGGCCACCTGGTGTGGGGTTGTCTGGTCTGCGCGCAATCGGTGCGCTACAACAATTCCGCCAATGGTGAGCACGCCGAGCGCGCCGAGCGCAATAAAGAATCTGCCGTCGAGCGCCGCTCCATAGGCGCCGACGGCGACATACGCGATCGTTCCGGGGATGATCCCGATGACCGTACCGAGGGCATAGTCTCGAATGCGCACAGCCGTGAGCCCGGCCGTGTAGTTGATAAACGTGAATGGGATCACCGGAATAAGTCGCACCCCGATCACCGAGAGCAGACCCCGCCGCCGCAACATCTCGTCTACCGCCCGTACTCGCCCGCCGGTAAATCCTTCGACGGCATCCCGGCCAAGCAGCCTGCCAAGAACGAAGGCGAGCGTTGCCCCAAGAAGGGCCCCCAGTATTACGACGACAATCCCCACGGCCAGTCCCCAGACCGCCCCGGCAGCAATGCTGATGACGGTCTTCGGAACTGGGGCGAGAGTGAGCAGGGCGAAACCGACGATGAATCCTGTCACGCCCAAAATCCCCGCACTCTCGGTCCACGAATGAATCTGTTCCAAGGACGGAAGGTGAAGGGTAAGCGCCACGACGACAACGATGAGGAGAAAGACGGCTAGCGCGCCAGCTCGCCACAGGATCGCCGCGCGGGTCTTATTCATTGGCCAATGCTACGTCCGCGACGGCTACTGCGCCTGGGGTGTGGCGCGCTGAGCCCAGCCAGCTCGTTGACGTTCGAGATGCTGCCGCCACCGGAGTGATCGGGAATGTTCATGCCAGCAGGCTAAACCCACCTACCTGTTGCCCTAGGGAATAGCGGTGCGTAAATTGTATTGAACGGCTGCTGCCGTGTGCGGATGTAGTTCAGTGGCAGAACTTCAGCTTCCCAAGCTGATAGCGCGGGTTCGATTCCCGTCATCCGCTCCGAGTGTTCGTGTTCCCCGTTAACGACGGATGAGCTCAGGGCCACCTAGTCGGTGAACTGGACCCCACCGTTGTGTCGGCGGCGATCAACGCTGAGGGTGAGCACGTCGGGGCGCGAGTAGTGGCCCGCGACATCGAGGTCATGGCTGTGTGCGTTTCGCGCACCCAAATCTAGGGTCGCAATGATGGTGCACGCTTCGCCAACAACGGGCTCGACAACCCAAGACCCGTCGGGGCCGACCACGCCAGAACCGCCACTGAAGAGGAGACCCTGCTCGGGAGCATCCGGCCCAACCCCCTGCCGGTAGGCGGCACGAAGCTCACTAGGCACATCATCCGTCGACAGGTATTGGCCAGCACAGATCACGAAACAGCGACCCTCAAAGGCGTACGAACGCGACGCGATGTGATGCATCTCGGGAACGTCAGGCCACGCCGCAATATGGATCTGCTCATCCTGCGCATGCAGTGCTTGGCGCGCGAGCGGATTCCAGTGCTCCCAACACACCAGCCCACCCACACGCCCAGCGGGAGTATCAACAACCCGAAGACCGGCACCGTCCCCCGCGCCCCACACAATTCGTTCGGTGTGCGTTGGGGTGAGCTTGCGATGCAGATTCAGCGTGCTGCCGTCGGGGCCAATGGTGATGAGCGAGTTGTACAGCGTGCCCGACTCGCGCCCGGCACGCTCATTCAGGCCCATCACAACAGTGACCGCATTACTGCGAGCAGCTTCTCGCACAGGCTCGAGATCATCCTCAGCAGACCCCGGCTCGCCAACAACGGGGCTCTCTTCTAGCAAACGTCGGTACCAGCCCTGAGCGACCTCGTCGCGCCACCCGGCCAGCCCAAACACCCACGCGGGGTAACAGGTCAACCACGTCTCGGGAAAGACCACCAACTGCGCGCCCTGCGCTGCGGCATCCGCAATGTGCGTCACCGCACGGCGGAACGACTCTGCAAGATCAAGAACGGCAGCAGGATGTTGGATGATCGCCACTGTCGTCTCGGTCCCAGAACTATGCGCTGCCATGAGCACGCCTTTCGGCCTCGAAATACAGTTCCGGGCGCCGGTCGGCATGAACGTCATTAAGTTCACTGATTTTTTTGTTGCGCGCGTCACTCAGGTCAAGCTGGGCAACATGCATGCCGGCCTCGCCCAGTTCGAGTGTTGTGAGGGGGAAGCCATCAGCATCCACGATCACGCTGCCCCCCAGCCAGTCCTGCCCGCGTTCACGCCCGGCACGATCCGCTGCGGCAACAAACATGCGGTTCGTTGCCGCCGCGGCCTGAACTTTGACGACCTCAATGGGCCGCTCACCCTCTGGTGCGGGATAGAGCGGCCAATTCACCGGGCAACACAGCAGCTCTGCGCCCTCTAACGCGGCTGTGCGAACCCACTCAGGGAACTCAAGGTCGTAACACACCATCACACCGATACGTCCAACCGCGGTATCAACCACCGGAGGGATCCCTGTGCCGGGCGTGAACAAGTCAGCTTTTTCGTTGTTCCACAGGTGCGCTTTGCGATAACAGGCACGCACTCCAGTCGGGTCGACGATCACAGCAGAGTTATAGATCTCTCCAGAACCATCAGCCTCGGCAAACCCACCAACAATAATCAGATTGTGCTGTGACGCGAGCGCCACCCACTCACTCACAGTGGGACCCTCGACAGATTCGGCAACAGAACGCAGCTCGTCAATGTTGGCGAACATGTAGCCCGTGTTTGCGAGCTCAGGCACAACCACAACCTGAGCACCGGCATCCACAGCTCGTGTAATGGCAGAGCGCAATGACTGACGATTCGCCTCAACATCGCCAACCACCAGAGATACCTGGCAGCTTGCAACAGTCACCGTGTTGTCAGTCATTGCGCTCCCCTACTTTTCTGGCCGGTGCAGCGTGGCCCGTACCCAGCGTTCGGTACCTAGTGTCCGGTGCCCTCGAGCGTACGCTCGCTGACTTCGCGGGCAGCCTCCTCAGCCTTGAGATCGAGGTTGCGCGAGAAGATGTAGTAGAGAACTCCCGAAACGAGCAGTCCGACCACGAACGACAAGTCCGCACCACCCAGGGCCACAGCAACGGGGCCCGCAAAGAACGTGGTTGAGAAGAACGGAATCATTGCCGCAAACCCAATGAGGTACGCGGTCACCCCGCGCCACGCCCAGTTACCGTAAATACCCTTCGGCGAGAAGATTTCGGTGATGGCGTACTTGCCGTGTCGAACCAGATAGAAGTCCACCAGGTTCACCGCGGTCCACGGCACCAAGAAATACAACATCATGATGACGAAGTCGTTAAAGCTTCCCAAGTAGTCATCCGGAATGAGCAACGCGATCAGCAAGGTGAGCAGTCCAACGGCAGTGAGACCAATGACCCGCAAGCGCAGAGTCGGACGAACCTGCTTGAACCCGTCAACAGCACTCGTACCGGTAAGCATCGCACCGTATGCATTCACGCCCATAATCGACAACAGTGCGACGGTCGACACGAGCACAGCGAAGGTGCCGAAGCCGGGGAAGAGCGAGTCACCCACCTCCTTGATGGCACCAATCGCATCCGCATTCGGGATGTTGGCAGCCAGCAGCGCGCCCAGGGACATCAGCCAAATCGCTGACCCAGCAGCACCCACATACACCCAGGTGATGAGCTTGGGGGCGGAAACGTTCTGTGGCAGGTAGCGCGTGTAGTCAGAAACGTAAACCGAGTAGCTGATGTTGTACCCAGCCGCGAGCGAGAACTGCACCAAGAACGCCGTCGTGTTCCACCCGAGAGCGGTCTCATCAGTGGCGATCGCAGCGCCAACACCCGAGTAATTGACGATTGCCAAGACGGTAATAATGGCGAAGACGGCCACCAGCAGGCCAGTGAGCCAACGCTGGATGAAGTGCAGCAGGTCGTGACCGACCACCGCAATCACAATCGAAACGATGATCAGGATCGGATACCAGACCAGCTTGCCGCCCGGAAGAACCAGCTGGAGCCCCTGCGTTGCGAGAATCACATCAAAGACAAGGAAGCCAATATAGACGAACACTGTCGCCGTGAACGGCACAATCACTCCACGACGCCCGAACTGGGCGCGCGATTGGATCATCTGCGGAAGGCCCATCCGCGGACCCTGGTTGGCATGGAATGCCATGAAGAACGTTCCGAGGCCAGCACCGAGCACGACGGCCAGAATGCTCCAACCGACGCTGAGTCCGAGAACGGGGCCGATGAATCCGGTGACCAGAGTGGGCAAAACAAAGTTGCCGGCAAACCAGAAAGGCCCCTGGTGCCACACTTTGCCGTGCCTCTCGGCTCGGGGTACGTAGTCGATTGAGCGGGTTTCCAGGCGGGACTCCCGCTGTACCGACGATACAGGTGCGGTTGACATCATTGTCCTCTCGGTTATTCGTTGATTTCGGGTATCACACTGAGGTTTACGGGGCGGGCGTGGCGTCGGGGTTACGCGCGGAATCCGGCGTCATAGCCGAAATGATTTCGTACGCCACATGGGATGCTGCGACCGCGGTAATCTGTGCGTGGTCATAGGCGGGGGCGACTTCGACAATGTCTGCCCCGACGATGTTGACGTTGCGCAGTGCTCGCAACATCGTCAGCAGTTCGCGGCTGGTCATTCCGCCAGCCTCTGGAGTTCCGGTTCCTGGCGCGTGCGCCGGGTCGAGCACATCGATGTCGACGGAAACGTAGACAGGTCGATCACCGAGTCTGGTGAGCATCCGGTCAATCGCACTCTGGAGCCCCTCGGTCTCGATTTCGACGCTCGAAATAATCGCGAAACCCAGACGTTCGTCATCGCGAAGGTCATCACGTGAATACAGCGGACCACGGATGCCCACATGCGTGCTTGCCTGCATGTCGATGAGCCCCTCTTCTGAGGCTCGACGGAAGGGGGTGCCGTGTGTGATGGGAGCACCGAAATAGGTGTCCCACGTGTCGAGGTGGGCGTCGAAGTGGAGCACCGCGATGGGACCATGCTTCGCAGCAACTACCCTCAGGAGCGGAAGCGCGATGGTGTGGTCACCGCCGATTGTCACGAGTCGTTTGCCGTCGGCGCTCAGCTCAGTGGCAGCCTGCTGAATCTGGGCTACGGCTTCGTCGAGGCTGAACGGGTTTGCGGAGATGTCTCCGGCATCCACCACCTGCTGGGTGCTGAACGGGGCGACATCCTGCGCAGGGTTGTATGGGCGCAGCAGTCGTGACGCTTCGCGCACGTGGGCCGGACCGAAGCGGGCACCGGGACGGTAGCTGACGCCGCTGTCGAAGGGAACACCGACGACAGCGATATCGGCACGCGGAACATCTTCGATTCGAGGCAAGCGGGCGAATGTTGCGATGCCGGCATAGCGCGGCACGATGCTCGCGTCGGACGGGCCGATCGGTTCGGTCTGGTCAGTCATCGTTGCCGCTTCCCTTCGTTGGGCCGGATGAGATACTTATGTGAAACATAAACTGCTTATTAGGCAACAAAGTGTGTGTCTGATTCTGTCCCGATCTTCTGCGCCTGTCAAGATGGAGAAATCACCACCTCCAGCCAAGGAGTTCCATGCGTCCCCTGCACCCCACCCCCTCAGCAAGCCGCGTGCGCGTCGGAGCGCGCCTCCGTGCCAGCAGACGCGCCCAAGGTCTCACAATTGAACAATTGGCCGATGCCACCAGCCTGACCAAAGGGTTCATCAGCCGAGTAGAGCGCGATGAAACGTCACCAAGCGTTGCAACACTTCTCACCATCTGCGAAGTGCTCTCGCTGCCGATCGGCACTCTCTTCGAGGCATCCGAAACCGAACTCGTTGCGCTTGCCGACGCTCCCCTGATCAACATGGGCGGCCGCGGCGCGACCGAGCGCATGGTCACACCGCGCGGCCAATCGAAAATTCAGATGCTGCGGTCGACGCTCGAACCGGGTGCCCACGGCGGAGACAAGCTGTACACCGTCAACTGCGACGTCGAGGTCGTTCACCTCATCAGTGGCACATTCGAGATTCAGTTCACCGACCGCACCGCCACCCTCAGCGCCGGTGACACCATCACCTTCCCTGGCCGCGAACTCCACAACTGGAAAAACCCCGGAACTGCGGATGCCGAAGTCATGTGGACCCTTGTGCCCGCGGCCTGGAGCGGCGCGGTTTAGTTTCGCGCGGCCCTAGCGCCCCGCAATCACCACAGGCTGCAGGGTCGCACTTTTCGGTTCGCGGCTATCACCTGAGGAGCGCCCGGTGAGCCGGCGACCGATCCACGGCAGCACGTATTCGCGCCAGTATGCCGCGGTGCGGGGGCGGGCATCGTCCGCTGGTCCCTGATCGGCAGCAAAATCGGGAACCGGAATTTCGAGCGCAGACAACACGTTGCTGGCAACGCGAGCATGACCGCGAGAATTCAGGTGTAGCTTGTCGACCGACCAGTACTGCAGCTTCGTGAGCTCCTGATCCGCCCAGTTGTTCACAAAAGTCACGTTGTCCTTCGACGCACGCGACATCACCTCGTGTGCCAAACGATCACCGCGAGTCGCCATGACAGAACCGAACGGCAAATGCTTGCTCGGGTTTCCCCCACTGAGCAGCAGAACGTGGATGCCGCTGGTCGTCGCCGTATTCACTGCAGCAAGCAGTTGGTCGGTGATCGATTCCAGCGACACTTTGGGGCGCATGATGTCGTTTCCGCCACCATTGATACTCATCAGCTGAGGTTTCAGGGCGACCGCCGCCCGCAACTGCTCCCCAGCGATGGGCGCGAGGAGGCGCCCACGAATGGCGAGATTGGCGTAGGAGACCGGTGTGGCTGACGCTAGCGCGAGGCCCAATGCAACTTGGTCGGCCCAACCGCGCACGCGGCCATCGGGCAGTTCATCCCCGACGCCCTCGGTGAAGCTGTCACCGATGGCAACATAGCTGGAGAACTGGTGAGTCATGCAGTTTCTACTTTCCGAACGCCAAATGAACTCCAACCCCCGCTACCTGCGCGAAAACTTGAGTGTCGATCATCGTTCCAGACTACGCCTGCCACACGAGGTGCTATCAGTCGGGCCGAGCAGCCAGCTCCTCAATGAGTTCGAGCGCACGCCGCAGCACCGTGCTTGATGTGTTCGCAGTGTACGGAAAATACACGACTTCCACGCCGACCGCAGCGAACTCCCTCTCTAGCCGTTCGCCCTTTTCGGTGCCGCGCCAGTCATCGCCCTTAAAGAAGGTCGTGAAGCCGACCTGGCGCCACGTTTCTAATTTGTCTGGCACACTTTCGACGACAGCCTCATCGACATACCGGATGCTCTGAACGATTTCTAAGCGCTCGGCAAGAGGAACTGTGGGGCGCAGGTTCTTGGTTAGCTCGAGCATCTCGTCAGAGACAACACCGGCGATGAGGTAATCGCACTGTTCTCGGGCTCGTTTGAGAATGTTGAGGTGCCCTACGTGAAAGAGGTCGTAGGCGCCGGCGGCATATCCAATTCTTTTGCTCATAATGTTCACTCTGTTCGGATCAGGGTGGGTGGTGTGGGTCGGGTGGATGCTAGGGAGTAGCGCACAGTTTTCTGGTGCTCAAACGGGAACTGGTAGCCGCGCTCGACCACAAGGGACGTGAGAAAGAACAGAGTGAAGATCACGCTCGATTCGATGAGCCCGTTTTCGAGGGCGCTCCGCAGCAGCAAGAGCACAAGCAGCGGGAAGGTTAGCGCTCGCAATTCGCGCGACACCAGACTGTCTCTGAGAGTAAAAACCACCCAGACACTGACGGCGACCAGTCCCACGATTCCTGTCTGAGACAGGAGAGAAATCCAACTACTGTCGAGCACTTGAACGTCCCACCAGCGCTGATCGACCTCCACAGTTTTTACCGCCAAACCGGCGCCGATCCACTTGTGCCAAGTGGCCATGGGGATGCTGAAAACGGCATCCCAGGCAATTGTTCGTGAGCTCAGCGTGGCAAGTTGGTCGACATCCTGTCCCCGGATTGCAACCTCAGAGACGACATTCGTAAACGCCACAACCGCATACGAAACAGGGGCGAGGAGGATGAGGGCGATGCCCGTCGAGTGCGGCACAGGCCACGCCAACAGAATGCCGACAACCATCGCGATCACGACAACAAGGAGCGTCGTGCGCGATCCCGTCGCCAACAGGATCGACGCGAACGCGAGAAGGAGCGCCGCTCTGCTTGCTGTCAGCCCCGACCTCGCAATTGTGATGGCAAGGCCCAACAACGGTGGGGCGGCAAGGCCAGCAAGCTCGTTGGGTTTCATCGCCGGGATACCAGTGGCGAGTCGGCCGTCAGCCAAGAAACCGGGAATGCCGGTTACCGCTCCGATAATGGTGAGGATGCCCATGGCGATGAGCAGAGCGGTGAGCACCTGCATCGGCGCTGCACAACTTGCCAGTACGTACACGGTGGCCGCGAGCAACAGGATGCGCACTGCGAGAACGAGCGACGGCATGACATCCCCGCTTGCGAGTGCGCCCAGACAGGAGAGCCCAACCACGATCACCAGCAGAATCGTCGACCTCACACCCACACGGGCACGCGTCGTCGACCGCTGATAGATAAGGAGTGCACAGCCGAGCGCGATGAGCGCAAGAAGTGCCTTCGCTACGACGACGCTGTCGAATCCTCCCGTGAAGAGAGCATCGGGACGCCAGGAGACGACACTCAAGACGACGAGAAACCACGTTCCGATAATGGAACGTGAGATAGCTCTGGTCCCGTGCAGCTCTCGTGAGGACATCAGCCAGCCGGCGGTCTTTTCGCTGCGGCTATGCGCCGGGGAGTGATGAGCGCCTTCGCGGGTTTGGTCGCGAAATCCTCGGGGGTCCACGTTGCCATCAGGTGGAGGTGCCGCGTGCGTGGCACCTCCACGAGAACAACACCGATCGGGCGAACGCCCGCAATCCGCAGTTGGCTGACCGCTTGCGCCAGCTCAACCTCGGTGGAGTGGTTATGCCGAACAACGATGACGGATACGTCGGCATACGGTGCGACCAGTTGAATGCTGACCGGGCTCGCGACCGGCGCAATCTGCGTGATCACAACATCTGCGTCGGCGAAGAGTTGGGTCGCGACAGAACGAAACGACGCCTGCGCCTGCGCTTCTGTCAGAGTCGCAATGCCGGCGGGTACGACAAAACTGCCAGCATCTTCCACAATGCGGATGACGCCAGACAGGGTTGATGATCCTGTCAGCAGTTCTGCGAGGCCCGGTCCGCCAGCGAATTCAGCGAGTGGGCTCGACTCATCATTCGTCGTCTCGGATTCCACAAGCAGCGTCTGCCGTCCTGTTGCCGCGACAGCTTCGGCGAGCGCGAGCCGCACCTGAGGCGCACCCGACTTGTGACCGGTGGGAACAAGCAGTAGCAGGCGCGGCATCCCGCCACCATTTGCCTGGGCGATTCTTGTAACAGTTTCTGTCACGGCAGCATCGAGCTCGTAATGTTCCTGATCGCGTGCACTCCGGCGATGGCGGCGCGGAATTGCGCCCAATACTGCAAGTCCGGTGGCGCGCCTCACATCATTCACTGAGCGAATACGACGATCGAACCGTGCCAAAAGAAGGGCGATGATCGCCCCGCCAGCGAGTCCCGAAAGTAGACCAAGCCCGAGAATTACCGTCTTCTGCGGTGCGCTCGGAGCCACTGGCGTGAGCGCCGGGATCAGCCGGTCTAGGGAGACAGTAAACGTTCCAAAGTTCTCGACTCGCGCGACGAGCTGCGACAGGCTGTCCGCGACCGCATTAGCGATGGCGGAGGAATCCGCTGCTGAACCCGCGCGTGCCGTGATGTTGATATTGACCGTGCTGTTGGGGTTCGTCGCTGACACCATGCTCGAAAGTTCTTGCACCGTGAGATCGAGCTCGAGGTCCTTGATGACTGGCCTCAACACGTTAGAGCTGCGCACGAGATCCGTGTAGGAGTTGACGCGTGCGAGAGAGAACTGCGAACGCTCCGCGAGAGTCGAATTCTCATCATTGACGACAAGAAAGAGGGTAGCGGTGGCGGTATAGGTGGGCGGAATGCTAAACGCTATGAGCGCAGCGGAAACTACTCCAGCCGCGACGGCAACAAGAATAGCCAGCCATCGCTGCCGGAAAATCTCGAGATAACTCAGATCTTCCACGCGTTGAACCACCAGTCGGGAGGGGAAACAACTAGCTGGCGTCAGGTTAGTGCGCCAACCAAGCACTTCAGGTTTTCTTTACCCTAGTAGGTATCGCGCGATTCTGGGAAGATAGATTGAGGTTCCGCAGGATGGCGAGTGCCCCCGCACCGCGTCGCCCGGCGGACCGTGAGGAGCGCCCGTGCCCGCTGCGAGAGAGATCACCACCCGGTCTCCGCGGCGCCGTCGTGTGGTTGCTGCCGGGATCGCCTTAGGGGTCGCCGCCGTTGTTGTCGTGGGCTCCCTAGCTGCTACTCAACTGGGGAGTAATGGCGACGTTGTACTGCCACCGATCCCGTCGGTGGCAGGCGTTGGGGCGCCTCAGAATGCCGGATCGAATTCGGTCGACGCGGGTTCGGTCGATGTGGGCACCACAGCCTATGAGCCTCCCGCAGACGCCCTCTACGTTTCGCCCACCGGGGATAACGATGGCGATGGCAGTCGTGAGTTCCCGCTTCGCACCATCAAAGCGGCAATCGCGCGAGCTGTGGCGGGGGGCACAATCGTTTTGCGTGAAGGCGATTACCACGAGTCCGTGACGATTCCTGATGGCAAACCACTCACGGTGCAGTCGTATCCGGATGAAGCCGCTTGGCTCGACGGAAGCCAAGTTGCTGAGGGTTGGGCTTCGAATGGCGCACACTGGTCAATGCCGTGGGATGTCGTCTTCGATTCCAGCCCGACCTATACCCGTGGGGCGGAAGACAACACAGAAGAGCACTGGAACTTCGTCACCAGCAAGCATCCGCTCGCGGCGCATCCCGATCAGTTGTGGTGGGATGACGAACCGCTTACTCAGGTGACTGGGATTGACGAGCTCACGGCAACCTCGTTCTTTCACGACGAAGCTGCGGGACTGCTGTATCTTGGCGCCGACCCCAGCGAGCATGTGATTCTGGCAAGCGAGCTTCAGCGAGCGGTCAGTATCCGCGCCGCCGACACGGTAATTCGAGGCGTTGGTGTGCGCCGCTACGCGCCATCAGTGCCCGATTTTGGTGCCGTGACCGTCGAACGCCCCCGGGTCACGCTAGAAAATGTGGTCATCTCCGAGTCCGCGACCACCGGCCTTTTCATCACGGCCGCCAATGTGACGCTGCGCAATGTGACGTCGACGAAGAACGGGATGATTGGTGTCGCCGCAAACTTCGCTGACGACCTTGTTATCGAGGGCCTTAAGGCGTCTGGCAACAACACCGAATGGTTCAACAGGGCGCCAGTTGCCGGAGGGATGAAGCTCACACGTTCACGCACAGTGGTCATCAGTGGTTCCGAATTTTCGGACAACAACGCGACCGGTTTGTGGTTCGACCAGTCGTGCCGCGATATCGCCATCACCGGAAGCGAACTTGCCGGAAATAAGGGCCATGGGGTGTTCTTGGAGATCTCAGCCAGAGCAGTCATCGCCGACAACTACATTGCTCACAATGACAACCTCGGCATGAAGATCAATGACACCAGCAGCGTAGAGATCAGGAATAATCTCGTGGTCAGCAAAAAGAATGCGATCTCAGTTCTGCAAGATCAGCGGCTGAAGAGTGATGAGAGCGTTCCTGGCCACGATGAGCGCTTTATGGATGACCCGGTGATGACGTGGTTGGGTACCGATGTCACAATTGTGGGCAATACTCTGGTCGGCAGCGGGGATCGCGCCCTGATTTGGATCGAAGACTATTCGCGCACCCGAAGCGCTGACGACTTTGGGATTACCGTTGAGAACAATCTCTTTGCGCGAGCCACTAATGGCGACCCCCAAACAATCATCGCTTGGCCGATGTCCCCCGGCAACGTGACACGATTCAGCTCCCTCGACGATGTCACTCGTGGCGCCGATCAAGAGCACAGCGGGTTAGAGTTTCGCGGATCGGAAGCCGTCGAACGCAGTAACGGCTCTGCCGCACCTCTGCCAGAACTGCCTAGCTGGATCGCAACCACGTTTGTGGGGTTTCCGGCTGTGGCTGCCGCTCTCGGTTAGCGCAAGCCTGCACTAGATCCACTTCCCGTTCCCGCTCCCGGCTCGCGCCGAATCAGGGGCACCAGAATGAACCATCTAATGGCGAGACCGCCAAGAATGGATGCCCCGGCGAGTGCCGCCGGAACCCACTGCACTCCGCCCCCCGCTGCGAGCACGGTCCAAACGAATCCGACGGCGACAACGGTATCGATCGCGCGCACCGTAAAGACTGCTGCTTGCCTTCCAGCGACGGCCGCGAGCGCCCCATAGGGAGTCACTGCGGCGATGGATGCGGTGTAGGCGATCCAGCCGACCACGGCGAATAGGTCCGGCGCAGTACCGAAGAGCAGCGCACCTGCCCAGGGCAAAGCTGCAACGAGAACGGTGCCAACGAGCACCGTAAAGCCTACGAGGGCAAGCACTGAACGATCTGCTCTGCGCAGTTTCTCACGGAGCGGTTTCTTCTTGTCGTTTGCGAAAGAGATAAAGAGGTAGGAGCTGAGTCCACTCACGGCGAGCGTTGCTGGCGCTACGTACACTCGACCTGCTTCGAGAAGACCTGTCGCCGCCAGGCTTGCAAGCAGCGTAACGAGGGTGCGAACCACGGTGAGCATCGCTGGGCGCAGAAACTGTTGACCTGAGCGCCAGCTGCCGTACTGAAAGACTGCCACCAGACCGACGCGAGTGAAGCCGACGAAGAATCGTTCCTCGGCGGGAAGCAGAGCGATGCCCAGAGCGATAGCGGCAAGCTGGCCGATCGCGATGGCGCCGAGAAAGACCAGGAGACTGAGGCTGCCCGTCAGCGTGGCAATGCCGATGACCACGAGCGCCACACAGAATGCGGCGAAGTCGATCATCATCACACGCCAAAAACCGAACCCGGCCATGAGTAGACGCCGCATGATCTCTTCGAGAGCGAAGAGGGCGACGGCAACTCCGAAGACCAATGCCGTTGCGGCATCCAGAAGCCCTGACGCCCATCCGACAGCCGCAGACGCTATCGCGGCGAGCGCGGCAATCCCGACCGCATACTGCTGAAGCGCCGATCGGATGCTCCGCTCGCGGCGCTCTAACACCACTAGTGAGTCGCCGACCATTCCGCTCGCGACTCCCGCTACGAGAACCATGACGCCATAGGCAATCGCGAAGGCGCCGAGTCCGTCAAAGCCGAGCGTGCGCGCAACGATGACTTGGATCGTGAAACTCGATAGGGCTTGCATGCCCTGCGATCCGATCGCCCCCAGGGCTGTGCGTTTACGCGTCACACTAACTAAGACTATTGCGGGAGTCGTGCGAGGAAGTTGTCGAGTCGTACAGCGACGGGCGCGTTGGGGGCTGAGCTCGACAGGTAGCTTTCAAAGCCGATTGAACCGGCCGCCTGAAGGGCGGCTGTCGAGTCTGTCGTGCTCAGTTGCCATCCTGCAGGTTCAGCATCTCCAGCTTTCCAGAGCTTCGCCGTGATTGTTGTGGGGTTGGTTCCGCTGACGCTGGTCTTGAGGATAAGTGTGTCCCCTGCCACATAACTCAGACCGGGAACGTTCATATTGGCGAGCACAGTGGAGGAGCCAGACATAATCTGCAGTCCGACAGCGCCTCCGGGTTGCAATCGTGCTCGTGCCTGATAGAACGCCGAACCCACTTGGCGCCCGATGATTCCCATGACGATGTGCCCTGATTCGGCGACCTTGTCTGCGGAAATTTCAACCTGCGCTTCAACCGCGGTTTGGCTCACCCCGGTGAGAAGGGCGCGACGCGTTGATCCGGGCGTGGCGTGCGCGACTAAGCCCGATCCGCTCGACACGGTGAAGGCAGAGTTCACGTTCGTTGACCAGCCGCCTCCGGTGTTGGCTGTTCCCCATCCGGCGGCGACGGTGCGAGTGAAGTCGTCCAGCGCGATGGGGCCTCCGGCTGCAGTGACGGTGACCTGATGGCTGACCGACCCGGTGGCACCTTGGTTATCGGTGACCGTGAGAACGACGGTGTAGTTTCCGGCAGTCGCATAATCATGGGTCGTCGTGGCGCCAGTTCCTGTCTGTCCGTCACCGAAGTTCCACGAGTACGAACTGATCGTTCCGTCAGGATCACTGGAGGTAGATCCATCGAATGATGCAGTCAGGTCGGCCGTTGCGGAGGTGAACGCCGCAGTGGGTGTTTGGTTCGCGCCGAGCCAGATGTTGGTGATTGGTGCTGCCGCAGCGCTCAGGTCGTTTGACGGCACCGAATACGCATCCTGAATTGTGCGCAACACGTCATAGTGGTCGATTGTTTGCGAGTACTGGCCGATCTTGACCTTCTCGCCGACGAAGATTGTCGCAATCTGGTTGGAGGCTCGTCCATCGTTTTCATCCCACGTCAGAATCAGCACGCTGTTGTTTGCCTTTGCCCAAGTCACATAACCTCCGAGGGCGGACTGAAGCCACGTGTCTGCTTCGGTGATCGTGCCGTCGTGCATGTCATGTTGAAGGTCTGGCACAACAAAGGAGACATCGGGCAGAGTGGCGTAGTCAGTGGGGAACGCCGTGAACGGCTGGTTTACCGCTGCAGGAATTGACGGCCAGTTCACCCATGGGTTGTGCTTGCGCGCATAGTCGCCGCTTTCACAGCCGGTAAAACCAACGCTTGGCAGACTCTCTGAGTACCCGACAAAGCTCTTACCGTTAGCGGTCAACTGGTTGTATAGGTTTGTCGTCGTGAAGGTGTTTGGGCAGTCGTTTGTGGTCACCCCATTGAGCGAACCGCTGAACAGCGCGAGGTAGTTCGGTTGGCTTGGGTGGACCACAGCGAATGACTCTGTCATCAGGGCACCGTCGCCTGCTAGGGAATTGATGAACGGAGCCTGAGCACTGCCAATGATCTGAGTGTCGGACTTGTTCTCCATGATGACGACAACGGTTTTCGCAGGTTGCGGTACGTCCGCTGCCGGGTTGGGTGCGACCACGTGCGTGACAGCTGTGGTTGCGCCCTGGTTGTCGGTGATGGTGAGTGTCACTGTGTACGATCCGGCAGACGCGTAGCTGTGCGATGCTGTGGCTCCGGTGCCGGTCTGGCCGTCACCGAAGTTCCAGGCATAACTCGCAATGCTGCCGTCCGGGTCACTGGAGCCGTTTCCGTTGAAGGATGCGGCGAGGCCGGCTAGATCGAGCGTGAACGCTGCCACCGGGGGCTGATTCGCGGGATTGGCGGTGACAGTAACAGGCTTCGTGACCGATCCCGTCGCGCCCTGATTGTCGGTGACCGTCAAGGTGACTTGGTAGGTGCCGGCTGTGGCATACGTGTGGTCGGGGCTGATTGCGGTGCTGGTCTGGCCATCACCGAACGCCCAAGTCCGCGAGGCGATGCTGCCATCCGGGTCGGCCGAAGCACTCGAGTTGAAGCTTGCCGTTAGGGCGTTCACCGAACTCGTGAAGGATGCCGTGGGGGCCTGGTTGACGGGCACGACACCGCCCTCGGCATGACCGGCGACAGCGAGGAAACTGTCGTAGCTGACTCGCACCGGAGCGTTTACGGCAGAACCCGAAAGGTAGCTGTATTGGCCTACTGATCCCGCGGTCTGAAGGCTGGCAACCGAAGAGCTCGCGGCCAGAGTCCAGTCAGTTGGCTCTGCGGTGCCCGATTTCCAGACCTTGCCGCGCAAAGTTGTCGGCGAGGTTCCAAAGGCTTGAGCCTTGACTAGCAGCACGTCTCCCGGAGAGAACGTCAGCCCGGGAACTTCGGTGTAGGCGATGCTGGTTGAGCCACCGTTCAACAGTTGGAACGCAAGCGTTCCGTTTGAGAAATATCGCACGCGTGCTTGGTAGAAGCTGTTTCCGACCTCACGAACGGTAAGCCCGGTGAATGCGCCGCCACCAGTGATCGGTTTATCGACGGAGATGCTGGCGCTGACCGTCACATCATCAGTCGATACTGACGGCAACCAAGCATGCCTCGTTGATCCAGCAGAACTGTGGTTGACAACACCGGCATCCGAAGCGACCGAGAAGTTGCTGTCGGTGTTCGTTGACCAGTCACCGCCAACTACTGCTGTTCCCCAGCCAGAGGCGACCGTGCGAGAGAACTCGTCTCTGGCCAGCACGGTCACGGCCGGAGGTGCAAGCGCCGTCACCACCTGTGACACCGTGCCCGTCGCACCTTGGGCATCAGCCACCGTCAACGTAACCGTGTAGGCCCCGGCGGCGGCGTAAGAGTGGGAAACAGTTGCGCCAGTATCGTTGGCGCCGTCGCCAAAGTTCCACTGGTACGAACTGATTGTGCCTTCGGGGTCCGACGATGAGGAGCCATCGAAACTCACGACGTTCTCGGTCACAGTCGAGGTGAACGCCGCCGTCGGGGCAACATTCGCGGCAAGCACCGTCACCGATGCTGTCGTGGTCGCCGAGGCTCCCTTATTGTCAGTGACCTTGAGCGTCACGTCGTAGGTGCCCGCGGCCGCGTAGGTGTGATTGAGCACAGCCACAGCGCCCGTGGATCCGTCGCCGAAGTTCCATTCGTAGCTGGAGATGGTTCCGTCAGGGTCAGAAGAACCGGAAGCATCAAAACTCGCTACGAGATTTGCCTCAGTGTGCGTGAACGCGGCAACCGGTGCCTGGTTCGCGGTGCCCAAGAGGTAGTGAGAGCTCACATCGCTCGCGCTCAACACGGTCTGGTAGATCGCGAACTCGTCGAGATCGCCGTCGAAGTAGTTAGATGACGCCACTCCGACCGTGTTGCCGCGTCCGAGCCGCCAGAAGCCGGAGAACGTTTGGCTCGGTGTCGCAGGACTGGTCGCTGCCAACGCGCCGTCGACGTACAGGCGCAGCCCCCCTGATCCCTGGGTCGAAACAGCCTGATGCCAGTTGCCGTCGTTGTACGACGCGGCACTCGACACAGTACTGCTGCCGGTTCCAAAGAGCAGGGTGCCGTCGTTGCGCATGATGATGTGATCGCCATAACTGCTGGCGGTACCCGCAGCGGATGATCCAAATTCGACAAGTTTTCCACCGCTGGTGCTGGTCGTTCTGAACCAGACCTCGCTCGAATACGTCGATGGGTTGGCCATCGAGACTGCGGTCGCGGCGAGACCCTGCGTGAACCGGGTCGCACTGTTACTGGTGCCACCGAGCGCACCGGGAACGTCGCGAGTGTAGGTTCCGCTGAGGTTTCCGTTGATGCCCTGCAGTCCGGCGTCGTTGGCGACTGCGCCGGAAGCTTCGCTCAAACGCCAGTACAGTTGCGGACTAGCCTCATACACCGCAGCTCCGTAGCTGTCGGTTGGTGCCGGCGGGCCTGTGAGTGAGCGGCCTGAGAGCAGGTAGTGGTTCTGCACTTGGGTCGCGGTGAGTGGCTTCGGGTACACGGCAACTTCGTCAATGGCACCGTTGAAGTAGTCAGCCCCACTCCAGCTTCGGTCGCCACCAATACGCCAGTAGCCCCAGTAGTTTTGGCCCCAGACGACACTGGGATCTACGCCGATGCGCACGCCGTCGACGAAGAGTTCCATCCCGGTCGCGCCCATGCTGCCGACTACCTGATGCCACTGGTTGTCGTTGTATGACCTGGCGCTCTGCACGATGCGTGTGCTGCCCGTGTAGACCCCGAAGTTCACCTTTCCTGACGTATCCATGTAGATGTGACGGTCGTAGTTGTTGGAGTTGCCGGATTGCTTGTTGCCGAATCCGACAATCTTTCCGCCGGCGGTGGTACTCGTCTTGAACCAGGCCTCAACGGAGAAGGTGTTGTCGCGCCACACCTTCTCTCCTGATCCGGTGTAGCTGTTGGAACTTCCGGTGAAGTTCGCGGCAGTGTTGCTGTCACCGATGATCGCCCCGGATGCTCCGAATCCGACTCCAGCGTTGGCGGTCGAGTTGTCGCGGCCGACACTGTCTACCGCAGTGCTGCCGCTTGGGTCTCCGAGCCTCCAGTAGCTAGTGGGCTGGTCGTTCATCACCGCACTTGCATAGTCGCTGAGTTGTCCGGTGGCGCCAGCGGTATACGACACGGTGGTTCCCCAGCCGTTGTTGCCGTAAGGATCAATGGCACGGAGTCGGTACGTGTAGGTCTGCCCTGGCGTCAAACCGGTGTCAATGTAGGTCATTGTCGGGCGGTCGTAGAACCGTGCATCCTGCGTCGTCACGTAGATGGGCGACGCGCTCTTGCCGTCGCGGATGAGGTGGTACGTGAGGTTCTCGTTGTCACGATCCCAGTCGGCGATCCAGCTGAGCGCGATCGTTCCGGGGGCGGGAGACGTCATCGTGGGTACGAGGTCGTTACCGGTTAGTCGCGGGCCGTCAAGGTTAGGAGCGATCGACGGCACCGCAAATCGCAGTAGGCCCTGTTGTGATTTGCCGTTGACTCTCGTGAATTCTCCGCCGTAGACCGTGTACTGGGCGTTGGCGCTGACATCCCATGGCCCTTGGTACTGGCCGGTGAAGGTTCCGAGGTTGATGTCGGGGAAGAAGTTGAGCATTGATGGGCTCGCGTTGCCTGACCAGTTCGGGTAGCCGTAGGGGTCGCGGGAGATGGTGCCTGTTGCGTCCTTGCTGAAAGCGATACCGCGGCTAAATGTCCAGGGATCGGTTTGCGGGAAGGCGTCGATGTTGCCGCAATAGTGCGAGTGGCCGGCGGCATAGATGGCGCCATTGGGGGCGGGGGAAACGGAGTAGGTGTCTCCGTGGCAGTCGTTGATCCAGACGATTTCGCCATTCGACCAGTTGGCCCGGAACGTGCCCTCTAGGTTTCCGCCGGAACCGAAGACATAGCCCGAGCCGTAGAAGCTGTCGGAGTCTGATGCCAAGGAGAAGATTGCTGCATTGAGTCCAGCATTGCGAACAGAGTTGTTTACTGCGAACGGGGTGATGAGCGCTCCAGCAGTCGCATCAACCATCGCGAGGCCGTAGCCGGGGTTGCCTGAGCCGTTGACTGTGGTGAAGTCGCCACCGATCACGACTTTTGTTTCGTCAGGCGAAATGACGATGCCGAAAGCGCGGCCGCCCGCAAGCTCGGGCGCCCACGGAGTTACGGCACCATTGGAGGCGAGTGCGGCGGCACCGCCAAGCCGAGTGCTGCCGCTGACCGACGTGAAGGGGCCAGAGAAGTAGACGGCGGAGTTTGTCGCGACGACCGCGTAAACACGATAGTTCGCGCGCGCATCGAAAGCGCTATTGATGGCACCCGTGGCGGTATCAAACGCAACAATGCGGGATTTGGAGGTGCCGTTGACGGTCGTAAAGTCGCCGACTGCGTACAGGCGTGTGCCATCCGGCGATGCCGAGATAGCTCGAACCTGCGAATCAAAGGTGGGGGCCCAGGGCAGCAGTGCCCCGGTGGTGAGGTTGTACGAGAGCATGTACGAGCGGTTGACTTCGTTGGTTCCGGCGGCGGCCCCAAAGGGGCGTGCCTTGGTGAAGTTTCCCGCAACGTAAACCGTGTTGCCCACGATGGTCTGATCCCAGACGACCCCATTGATCTGAGGGGTGGGAAGTACGTCTGTCGAGACTGTGGATGGCATGGGCGGGCTAGCCGCCGTGTCGGCGACAGCCGCGGTGGGCTGCATCCACGTGAGCAGGGTTGCGATTAATGTCATCGTTGCTGCGGCTGAAATCAGTCTCAGCGTTTTCGGTGGCATATGGCGGGGTGCGCGCATTTTGTGCCTTTTCGGGGTGTCGTGGGTATTTCGGGGTTCCACTGGTGCCACACTATATTCCCTATACCCCATTTTGGGTGCCCCCCAAAAGGGGGGTAGAATTGGTGAACCACCTACGCCGGGCTGACGAGCTATCTAGCCATCAATTCCGCGACATCACCTTGGAACACCAGCGGAACAACGTCCACCGAGTAATCGACCATGATCGTGACGTTGCCACGTTGATCCTCTGGAACTGTAAATATATAAAATCCATCAATTGCTTTATTGGGTGCGATCGACGCGGGAAGTGGTCTACCACCGGGCTCACGCAGCTCCTGGGCGGGCGTGCGATCGGGCCCAAAGTAGCAACTGACAATAGCCGTACGAAGTGATGTTTCACTTGACGTCGAGTTGGTGATCGTAACGGTGACACGTAACGACGGCCCGGCCACTTCTCCCGGTCCCTGCGCAATCCCATCGACGGCTTCGACCGCGGCGATCTGTGCAGTGAGGCCAGCCGTGATGATTCCGGGCTGCTCGATATCGATCGGAGTCACATCGGGCACCACGGGGCCATCAGTTGGCGGCTGCCCCGATGGCGCAGCGGAAGGGGACCCAGCGCCCCCACCCGGCGTCGAGGGCGAGCTGGTGGGCGACGCAAGCAAACCCGACGTTGGCGCAAACTGGGTGAAGGCAACAACCCCGAGACCGAGAGCGATCACTGCCACAATTCCGATAGCCACAATCCGCCCCGAGCGCGTACTCAGCCATGACGCGGCAGGCTGCTGGGTGGGGGCTCCTCCGCCACCAGCGGGGGTCTTCGCATTTGTCATTGCGGCTCCGTGGCATTGGGAGTGTTCGGGGTTGGACGATACACCCCGGGTGGCACGAGTGTAACCCCCCACTTCTGGGGAGAAACTGCGTTTATCGCGGGGCGTACACTTTCGAGTCCAGACAGTGGGGGGTCTGTTCGAAATTCTTGAGGCACTGCCAGGAGGATGGACAGTTGAAAAACCGCATTTCAGCAAACGCCCGTCTTCCGAACGCCCGCCAGCCAACTGTGCGCATCCTAGGCACTCATGGGGTTCCCGCCGCCTATGGTGGCTTCGAAACCGCGGCGGAAAATGTCGCTCTCTTTCTTCGCGACCGGGGGTGGCGCACCATCGTCTACTGTCAGGTTCCGGGAACCGGGCCAGCGACAACAGATGTGTGGAATGGCATCGAGCGAGTCATGATCCCCCAACCTCGTGACGGCTGGTTGGGCACGGCAAGCTTCGATCTTGCCTCGATCCGACACGCGTCACGACACCGGGATGTCTGCCTCACGTTTGGCTACAACACCGCCGTGTTCAACATCATCCAGCGACTCAAGCGCATCCCCAACATCATCAACATGGATGGAATCGAGTGGTCGCGAGCGCGGTGGGGCAAGGGCCGGCAAGCGATTCTTTGGGTCAACGAGCGCATCGCCTGCTGGGTAGGAAACAGTCTGATTGCCGATCATCCTGTGATCGAGCAGTATCTCGCGACCCGAGCGCGACGGTCGAAACTCATCACAATCACGTATGGCGCCCACGCCGTGGAGCAGGCTGACCCGCTCCCCGTGACGAGCAGGGGCCTGACGCCGGGGCACTATCTAACCCTCATCTGCCGCCCGATTCCCGAGAACTCCATCCTCGAGCTGGTGACCGCGTTCTCCCGAGAAGAACGCGGTCACCAGCTCGCGATCTTCGGCACGTATGACGACAGCGATCCCTACGCTCGTGCTGTGCGCGAAGCGGCGAGCGATGAAGTTGTCTTCGTCGGGCCGATCTACGAGCCACATGAGGTGGCGTCTCTTCGATTCCACAGTCTCGGTTATCTGCACGGTCACACGGTCGGCGGCACTAACCCATCACTCGTCGAAGCAATGGCGGCGGGCAATGCGGTGATTGCGCACGACAATGCCTACAACCGGTGGGTGGCGGGCGACGGCGCTCTCTACTTCAGCGATGTGGATGACGCTGCCGAACATATTTCGACTCTGCTAGGTTCGCCGCAACAGCGGCACGCACTCGCCGCCGCAAGCCGAAGTAGGCACCTGACGGAGTTCACCTGGGAGCACGTTGCGGGGCAGTACGAAGATGTGCTGAAGCTTTACGTTGACGCGCCCCCTTTGGTGCCGCCGTTCGAAGATTCGGCACAACCATCTCAGCAACCCGCTGAGGTGCACGAGCGAGAAGAACCTCGGGAGAAGTCCGCATGATTCGTGTCGGTGTGGTCGGTTTAGGAAAAATGGGGCTATCCCACCTCTCAATGATTCGGGCACATCCCGAGGTGTCCGTTGATGGTGTGGTGGATTCGGCTGGCTACATTCTTGGCGTTCTTTCGAAGTACACAGGACTGAAAACTTTCACCGATTTCGACAAGATGCTGCAGACTGTCGAGCTGGATGCGGTATTAATTGCGACCCCCACCCGCTTTCATGCGGCAATGGTGCGCACGGCGCTCGAACACGGTCTCCACGTGTTTTGTGAGAAGCCGCTCACCCTTACTTCGACCGAGTCGTCAGAGCTAGCTGAGTTGGCTTCAGCGCGAGGGTTAGTTACTCAGGTCGGGTACCACAACCGTTTTGTTGGCACTTTCCGCGAAGCGAAGCGTCTGCTCGAGGCTGGAGCCATTGGCCGCGTCACTCATCTTCAGGCCGAATCGTATGGTCCTGTCGTGTTGAAAGCGAAGGGCTCGACGTGGCGCAGCAAGCGCACGGAGGGCGGAGGTTGCCTCTACGACTATGCCGCGCATCCACTCGACCTGGCGACCTGGTTTGTGGGTGACGCGACCGGAGTCGGGGGAACCATTCTGGGCAGCATCTTCTCGGAGAACACGGAAGACGAGGTCTACAGCACGATCTACTTCGCCGACGGAGTGAGCGGCCAACTTTCGGTCAACTGGTCAGACGAGTCGTACCGAAAGATGACGACCCGTATGAGTATCTTTGGCACCCAAGGCAAGATAATTGCCGACCGGCAAGAGATTCAGGTGTACCTGAGGAGCACCGCGCCCGAAGCAGAAGGGTACCCGCAGGGCTGGAACATCAAATCGACGACCGAGCTCACCGACGAGGTGTGGTTTTATCTGCGGGGCGAGGAGTACAGCGCCCAACTCGATCACTTTGTGCGACGCATCCACGATCCTTCCCTGCCCGCCACCAACGACTTCGCAAGCGCGGCGGTCACTGACCGGATCATCGAACTGCTCACTCAGGATGCGGCAGCAGGGCCAGCCATAACTGCCGCGTCGAGTGCTGCAGCAGCATCGACACCGACCCGCCGCCGCAGCCTCTTGGGGAGACGATCATGAGCACCACAACAGACCACACTTCGGCAGCTCCGTCAGCACCGGCCAAGCTCGACCGCCTTCTCTTCGGCGACAACCAGTTCTTTGGCATTAACCACCGCTCTGAGGAGAAAGCCCGCGAGCAGGCGATGCGCTTTCACGACCTCGACGCGATCATGGCTGTTATTGACGATGCGTATGACAGCGGCATCCGCACCCTCATGTGCACCACCCACGACCGCATCTCCGAAGTCGTTGACCGGATGCGTGCCGAGCCTAAGCGCTACGAGGGGTTTTCGTTCTTCCCCTGCATGCCCTACGCCCACAAGTATGCGGATGCCGTGACCGAGAGCGGCATCCTAGGAGCGCTGGGTAAGTTCCTGCCCGATGAGGGCCTGCTCAACGCGATGATGCGCGGGGGGCGCTCGCTGGCCAAGAAAGACATCGAAGGCATAATCACTTTGCTTGTGGATGCCGAGATGGCCGGGTTCACTGGCGTGCACACTCCAGTGATTTGGCTGCAAAACGTGGTCGTGGATCTGCTGCTCGGGCTCGGATTTACGGATGCTTTCGCAATCTTCGCTAACCATGTGCGGTCACGTTACAGCGCCGAACCTGGGTTCATCACAATGAACCTGCCGATGCTGCTCGACCATCTTGATCGTGCCGGCATCGAGAACCCACTGGTGTGCTCAAACATCAACAAGATCGGGTTCCGCATGTCTGGTGGCACCGAGGCGTATCAGGATGCACTCGCCAAGCGTCCTTTCCGGGCGGTCGCTATGTCGGTGTTCGCGTCGGGTGCTATTGCCCCCCGCGAAGCACTCGAGTGGATCTTTGCGCAGCCGGGGATCGAATCGATTGTGTTCGGGGCATCCAGCCGTGGGCACATCGAGAGCACCGTTGCGCTTGTGCGGGAGCTCGAGAACTAGGGCTCGCTAGCGCCCTCAGGACGCGTCGATCATGCGCAGTTCGCGCCACCACCGTGCGAGCACGGCGATGAGGATTACGGCGTTGGCGGCGAACAGCAACCCGTACACGATGACGAATCCGCTGAGCCAGCCAAACAGCACAAATGACAGGCAGAGCACCGCGTAGTCGGTGGGGATCGCCACGATTGTCTGCAGCCAGCCACCACCACCGCTCGGTTTGGCGTAGGCATGTCCGCGCTCAGATGACGCGATCCTGCGCAATTGGTCAGTAAGGATCATCGCGAAAAAGAACACCGATGACACCACAATGAAGCCGAGCGGAATCAGCAGCACAGCATCCGGCAACTCATCACCGAAGCGGTACAACGAAATCAGGATCACGCCGTGAAAGATCACAATCTTGAAGGCGTCAACGACATGATCGAGCCACTCACCTGATTTGGTTCCGCCTCCGAGCAGTCGAGCGAGTTGCCCATCTGCAGAATCAAGGGCATACCCGAGCAGCAGTAAGAACGCGACGAGAATTCCGAGCCACCAACTGGGCAGAACTGTGGCTACTAGAACAAGCGCGACCAGCGTCGAAGCCGCGCTGACCATCGTGACCTGGTTCGGCGTTCGGCCCATCAGAAACGCGGCCGCCGCGAGCAAACGTCCAAGACGGCGATTCACCCAGCGCGAGTACGGTGGCGCACCGCGCCCTGGTTTCTGTGCGGTTGCAAGCTGCCGGACTATGGCACGGTATCCCAATGGTGCGGCTGGGCTTTCCCCTGTGGCGGTCATATTCCACTGTAGCGGTATGCACTTCGCGAGGTCGAGGGATCGATTCCGGCCACGAGCGCAGCGCCGGCGATACGATGTGGGGCATGCGCGTTCTCTTTGACGGCTTTTGGTGGGCGCGAGGCCCTGCGTCTAATCGCCAAGTGCTGCGCGAGTTCATCTGGGCGTGGGAGCGCGAATTTCCCCAGGATGAGCTCACCGTCGCCGTTCGCCGCGCATCCGCTGACATCGCTCGGTCAGAATTGCCCGACCGCGTCACCGTCGTCGGCACTCGGCTGAAACCTCACGGCATCAGCACAATCGTCGAGCTGCCTTTCATCGCCAGACGGATGCACGCCGATGTCACCATCACGCACAATTTCACTCCGGCATTCGGGGCCTGCGCCGTCTTCATTCACGACTACATGTTTCTTACTTCGCCGGAGTGGTTCACGCTCAAGGAGCGTGCCTACTTCAGCCTGATGCCGTTGACAGCCCGGAGAGCCACCTGGGTGTTCACCTCGTCGCAGACTGAAGCCGACCGCATTAGTCGCCTAAGTCGCGGACGCACAGTTGTTCCGGTGGGGCTCGCTGTTGGGCGGGGCCTGGCGGATGCTGTTCCGCGCAAGCCAGCGGGGCTCGAGGCGCCGGATGCGACTGGCGGCGCCTTTTTGCTCTGCGTCGGCAGGCTCAACGCTCGCAAGAATCTGGCCACCACCATCGAGGCGGCACTCGCGTCTGGTCGAGCTACCGAAGATTCTCCGCTGGTGATTGTGGGAGAACCTCAGGGCAGAAGTGCCGACCTGCCAGCGGCCGTCGCCAAAGCTGTTGATCGCGGCATTGTGCGGTTTCTGGGATTCATTGACGATGACGAACTCGCCTGGCTGTATGAGAACACTTCCCTGCTGTTGTTCCTCACCCGCGATGAGGGGTTCGGGCTTCCCGTTCTCGAGGCGCGACATTTCGGCGCGCCCGTTGTGGTGAGCGATATCCGGGTATTCCATGAGATCTTGGGAGCGAAGGCTAGGTTCGCTGATCCGGATGATGTGTCGGCTATCGCCGACGCCATCCGAACTGCACCCACGCGGGAGTCGACCCCGTCGCCCGGTGATCTCGGCTATTCGTGGGAGGCAAGCGTGCGCTCAATGCGTGAGGCGATTTCTCGCCAACACTCGTAGCTCGCCGGCGGCCTTTTCCTCACACAGAACGACGGATTCCGGAGATAACCAGCTCAGAGGGTTAGCCCGCCGCTGATGGCGCAGTCCGCTTCGCAAAGCTGGGGGGACTTGGCGTCCGACACCAGCAAACGTAGATCGCAGGGCACCGCAGCCCCCCGAGATGGCTGCCGGTTCCATTACGACCCATCCGCTCAACGTGGCATCGTTCGCGTGCACAAAAGTTCCATCTCTCGTGGCACACATCAGCGACGGGTGTTTGCCCTCACATGCCTCCCGACGGCAACTGTGAGGGCGCCTGGGGGTTATTGGCGACCCGCAGGTGGTAGTTGTCTGGGCCGTTCATTGCGGCAGCACGAACGCTGGCGGGTGCGCGTTTCATTAGTACGCCCCTACGGGGTGAATCAGCACTTTGACCGTGCGCCACATAATGACGAGGTCGCCAACAACCGACCAGTTCTCTACGTAGTAGAGATCGAGCCGCATGCTGTCTTCCCAGTTGAGGTCAGAGCGTCCATTGATTTGCCACATGCCGGTGAGCCCCGGCTTGATGTACATTCGGCGGTTGACCTTTCCTTTATAGGCACGCACTTCGCTGGGCAGTGGCGGGCGCGGGCCAACTAGGCTCATGTCGCCTTTCAATACGTTCCAAATCTGCGGCAGTTCGTCAAGCGAATACTTTCGGATTACCCGGCCGATGCCTGTGACTCTTGGGTCGTTCTTCAGCTTGAAGAGCACGCCCGAGCCTTCATTCTGCTCAGCGAGTCCAGCGAGCTTTTCTGTGGCATCCGTCACCATCGACCGAAACTTGAACATCCGGAATGTCGCAAGGTTGCGACCCACTCGCACCTGGCTGAAGAATGCACCGCCGAGGCTATCCATTCGGATCAACACTGCCAAGATCAGAAACAGGGGTGAGAGGATCACGAGGGCGAGGGCAGAGACCACAATGTCGAGGCCTCGTTTGACGACGTGTTTTCCTCCTTCGAACTGCGGAATTTCAACATGGATAAGAGGAAGGCCTTCGACGGGTCGAAAGTGGATGCGCGGCCCGGCAACATTGGCGAGGCGGGAGGCCAAGATCAGCTCGGCCGCTGTGCCTTCTAACTGCCAGGCGAGGTCGCGAATGAAGTCGTTGCCTGAGCCATGGTCGCCAGCAACAATGACGGCGTCAGCTCCGAGCGCAGCGGCGGTTGCGGCGATCTGCTCTGGGCCGAATCCGTGACTCTTGACAGTACCGAATTCGGGCTCCTCTTCGGAATCCGGGTCGGTCAGCACCCCAACGACGGCGAATGCTGCACTCAGGTTCCCCTGAATCCGTGAGACGACGTAATCGACCTCGAGACGTGATCCGACAACCACTGCACGGGAGAGCGCTCGTCCGAGCTTTCGCTGACGGGTGAGCGATCTGCGCCACGACCATCTGCTGACGAGGAGCACGCCAACGCCGGTCGCCATGGTCAGCACCGCGCTTTTGCCGGGGAAGCCGGCTTCTAGGAACAGAAGGGCGATCGACAGCAGGCCGAACGCAGTCATGCACGCGGTAATGAGTCGCTTGTACTCGTCGGGTCCTGCGCCAATGATGCGGCGGTCGCGGGAGTGGAAGATCTCCAGCAGCCCTATCCACACGAGTGCGATAGCGCCGAGACCCAACCACATCAGCGGGGGAACTCCGGCGATGAACTCGGGAATGCGGGTGATTTCAGCACGAGTCAGCAATGCGGCGATCATGGTGCTGACAATGATCGCGGCATCCGAGAGCAGCAATTTCTTTTGATAGGCGCGCGTCCATACCAAACCAGATTCGGGATGGCGCGTGGTTGACGCAAGCGGGTGAAAGTCAGTCTCTTCGACGAGTCGTAGGTGGCTGCGCTCTCTCTCGGTTGTGGGCTGGACGGGTAGTTTTCTTAGCTCGCTCATTGCTCAGCTTTCGCTGGGCAATGAGCGAGCGGGGTAGCGGGTATTGCGGGGGCGGGTTGTCTTGCGGGTGATTTTAGGGGAGGGCGAAACTGCACATGCATCGGGATCACGACATTTCGGGTGTCGGGTTGGAGCGCACTCATAGGAACGCACGGGGGGCGTGCGTTGGGGGGGAGGACGCGAGCGGGGTGGCACGCGTTTGCGGGGCGAGTTTTCTTGCGGGTATTTGTCTTGCTGTCCCCCTAAAGGGGGTAGTGAGTGAAACTACTCTCCTTCGCGCTCGGTGAGATACCCCCACTTTGGGGGGTACACGGCGTGTCGCATTGACGGAACTCCGCTCTCCAGCCCGTCAATCTCCAGGCGCTGTGCGCGGTGATTCCCGCTCTAGCGTTTTCGCCCACTGCGCGCAAAGCGCTCCACTAAAGACAGCACCGCAGTCGTCGGCCGTGTAACTGAGTAGCCGGCGGATGCCCTGCTCACCCCTAAAACACGGGCATCTCTTGCATGGTGACGCCGCTAGATAACGAGCGGTTTCAGCACAACGATCCGGCAACCTCCGCAAGGAACGAGCAATCGAAGAGCTAAGGTCCGTGCAGCTGAGAGCCCTCCCCGGCACCACCAGAACCATGTGCGCTCCATTTTCGAGAATCCACCCACCAATAACCTGCTCCGGCAAGTGGTCTACACATGCACTGGTGAGAAGTCGTCGCCGCGGAATGGTACTAGGTTGCGGAATCATGGAAGGGCTTATTCCCGAAACGATCGGGCATCATCCGAGTAAAATGGCCAAGTGATGAACGCCCTCGATGTTGGCCTAGTGGTGTTAGGTCTTATTGTGCTGGTCGGTGGCGGTGAACTCTTGGTGCGGGGAGCATCCTCGTTAGCAAGCAGTTGGGGGCTAAGCCCGCTGGTAATAGGTCTGACCGTTGTCGCAATGGGAACGTCAGCCCCCGAACTGGCGGTCAGTGTCGAAGCAGTGTTCAGAAACGAAGCCGACTTAGCGATCGGTAACGTCGTCGGGTCTAACATCGCAAACGTTCTCCTCATCCTTGGTATTGCAGCGCTCATCCTCCCCCTAGCTGTCAAGCAGCAGTTGGTACGAATTGACGTACCGGTCATGATCGGGGCATCCGTTGCGTTGTTGATCTTCGCCGCGGACGGAATCATCTCCCTCGTCGATGGGCTTCTCTTGTTGGCCTTGGTCCTTGTGCACACCGCGGTCACTCTCATTCTTGGTCGCCGGGAGACGATCGCGCTGAGAAAGGGGGCCATCAACGATCAGTCCGCTACAGAAGCGGTCGATGCGCCGACGGCTCATCGACCGACCTTCGTGGTCTCGGTGCTGTTCGTGTTGGGCGGCATCGGACTACTGGTTGTGGGCGCAAACCTGCTGATCACCGGTGCCGTCAACATCGCAGCTTCATTGGGTGTAGGAAGCTTGGTGATCGGGCTGACGGTTGTTGCGGTAGGCACCTCGCTACCTGAGCTGGTTACGTCCGTCATCGCGGCAGTACGTGGCCAGCGAGATATCGCTGTCGGAAACATTGTGGGCAGCTGCATCGCTAATATCGGTTTCGTGCTCGGTGTGCCCGCTCTGATCTCGGGCGGCGGCATCCTGGTGGCACCCGCAGCGGTTGCTCTCGATATTCCGCTTATGCTCGCCGCGGCGGTGGTGATAGCGCCTCTCACGTTCACCGGCTTCACCGTGCAACGGTGGGAAGGAGTGATGCTCGTAGGGCTCTACCTCGCGTACATGACGTACGTCGTTCTGGATGCCACCGCCCACGACGCGCAAAGCGGCTTCACGTGGACCATGGTCCTTTTTGTGCTCCCGCTGCTAGTACTCACAGTCGCAACAACAGTCTTTTACGACGTGCGACGGCGCTCCAACCGGAGGAAAAGTGGCCAGATTTCTCCTGTGAAACTAACCTAGAACCGTGACCACTTTCAGCGCAGAAATCGTGTCCGCAGTACTCGCCCATATGAACAGCGACCACAACGGTGACAATTTGCTCATCGTGCGTGCGTTTGCCGAATCTGCCGCCATCTCGGCGGCCATGGTCTCACTCGACGACACCGAAGGTACGTGGCAGTACTCCGACGGCCACGGTGTTGAGCACCACGTTTCGCTCCCGTGGGGTGCCCCCATTAGCGAGCGTGCAGAGATCCGGCAAGAAATTGTGCACCTGTACGAACGAGCGTGCGAGAAGCTCGGCGTCGAAGCACGGCCACACAGCTAGCGCACCGCCGCAATCCCGCCCCAAGTTCACCACTTGCTGCCCCTAGCCAAACCGAATGGCCGAGGGATACGAATAAGGATCAACAGTGCAAACATCGGGTTTGCGCAGAGGAGGCACGTCAATGGCTACATCACCTAACCGTCTGCTGGGAGTCATCTTCGGCGCGGTATACGTTCTTATTGGACTACTTGGGTTCTCCGTTACCAACGGTGTGGGTTTCTTTGCCACCGAAGGTGGACTGCTGCTGGGCCTGTTCGAAGTCAACATCTTCCACAACGTTGCCCACATCCTCATCGGTGCCGCCCTGCTTCTCGCCGGAATCTCCAACAAGCGAGCCGCCCGCGCTGTGAACTCCACGGTCGGCTTCGCGTACCTCGTCCTTGGTTTTGCCGGACTGCTACTCGTTGGCACATCGCTCAACATCTTGGCTCTCAACGCTGCAGACAACGTGCTGCACTTCGCCAGTGCCGTTGTACTGCTCGCTGTTGGCCTCGGTGCCGACAAGCGCGCTACCGGCGTCAGCTCATAACGCTCGACCAAGTGCGACGGGCTGCGGTAACGTGCCCGTCGCACCCCCGCAAACACCACCATTCCCAGCGCTGAGAGGAGCTCGATCATGTCCACTATTGCCCGAACCTGGATTTCCTTTGCCGCAATCGGCACCGGACTAATCCATGTTGCACTTGTGATCGGTGCTCCTCTCGGGCTGGCCATCCCCCTCGCACTCCTCGGTGTCATCGAGTTTGGCTGGGGTGTGCTCGCCTTCACACGAGACACCCTGCCAACACCGCGCGCCGCGATGGTAGTTGCGGTGGCACCACTTGTTGCGTGGGGGTTGCTGGTTGCCGCAGCATCCAGTCTGCACATCCCCACCCTCGCTTCAGTCATGGATGTCGTGCCCTGGGGCGTTGCCGCCATCTTCCAACTTTTTGTGGCCGGCGTCCTGTCGCTGCACGCCCGCCGCGTGCGTGAAGGTCGCCCGGCGGCGCGCACCGCCCCCGGCGCTGTACGCTACTTGACCGCTCTCATGGTGGGTGGTCTGGTGGTTTCTGCTCTCACCACTCCGGCACTGGCCGCTACCGAGGCTGGCCTCTACGCGCAACCTCATGGCGAGCACGACAGCTCATTTACTCCGCAGAGAGACGACCCCGCCGGCGAGAACGTCGACGGCCTGTTCACTATCCCTGGCCACGACGGTCACTAGGCGACGCTCGCCGAAATCTCGCATCCCCAGTAGTCACAGCATTGGGCGGCCGTGCGGCTAACTCCGCACGGACCGCAGAGTCACTAGCGTGATGGTGATCGCTACGGCCATGAGGCCGACCGCAACCCACGATGTTGCAACAACTCCCGAGTCGAAGGCGTGACGGGCGGAGTCCAACAGTTGCTCCCCGAGACCATCGGGCAGAGTGGAGGCCACCTCGACGGCACCGCCGAGGGTCTCGCGCGCTGCCATCGCATCCGCGGCGGGGAGTCCGTTCGGGATCACTATCGACGAGCGGTAGGCGGCGGTGAGGATGCTGCCGAGCACGGCCGTTCCGAGCACCGCACCCAGTTCGTAGGCGGTCTCGGAGACACCGGATGCCGCCCCGGCCTTATCAGCAGGGACGCTGGAGATGATGAGATCGTTGGAGAGCGTTTCTGCCGAACCAATCCCGGCACCAAGAATGCAGAACGCCACGATGAGGCTCAGCACTGTCGCGTCGCCCCCGATCACTGCGATTGACGTGTAGGCGAGTAGCGACAGCAATAACCCGCCGGCCATCAGAAACCCTGGTCGAACGAACCGCACGAGTGGCACAACGCCGAGTCCCGCAAGGATGATGACAATAATGCCGGGGGTGAGCGCGAGAGCCGCATCAAACGGGCTGAGTCCCACCACAAGCTGCAGATGCTGAGTGAGGAAGAACAGAAGTCCGAGGAGCGAAAAGACACTGACGAGGTTCACAAGCACCGCACCGCTGAAGGAGGGCACCCGGAACAGGTTCATGTCGAGCATTGGGTTGCTCTGCGCAAGAAGCCGACGCACGAAAAACACGGCGGAAAGCACCGCGATGACTAGTAGCACGACAGGCAGCACACCAATACCCTCCGTTGCGATGACCTTAATGGCGTAGACGGCCGGTCCGAGCGTGAGGATCGAGAGTGCAATGCTGCCGAGGTCGAACGGACCGGGCGCCGGGTCTTTCGATTCTTGGATCAACAGTGGCGCGAAGATCAGCAGCGGCAACAGGAACGGCACGGCGACGAGGAATACCGATCCCCACCAGAAATGTTCGAGTAGGACTCCCCCGACGAGCGGTCCGATAGCGGAACCGGCCGAAAATCCGGCTGCCCAAATAGCGATCGCGAGTCGTCTCTGCCGACGATCGACGAAGAGCGAGCGCAAGAGCGACAGGGTCGACGGCATCAGCATGGCACCGAAGACTCCGAGGAACACCCGAGCGACGATGAGCGAGATCGCATCGGGGGCGAAGGCCGCGAGCACGGAGACAATTCCGAAACCCGTGGCACCGATCAGCAGCATGCGACGACGCCCAAATCGATCGCCGAGATTGCCCATCCCCACGAGCAAGGCGGCGAGCACCAGTGGGTACACGTCGACGATCCAGAGCTGCGCGACCGCACTCGGCCGCAGGTCTCTGGCAATACTCGGCAGGGCGAAACTCAACACTGTGTTGTCGATCGAGACAAGGAGTGTCGGCAGCATCAACACGACAAGAGCAAACCACTGCTTGGTCGTCGCCAAGACGCGGGGCTGCTCAATCGCACTCACTTCATTACGATACAGTCCTGACGCTGTCACCCTTGCGGTTTCCGTGGCAGCTCCCAGTAGAGTGAGGGTCACCTAAGTAACTTCGCTAGGAGACCTCAGTGACTGTAATTCCTTTCTCACAGGCCCTTCGTGAGCGCACCTGGTCAAGCCACGGTGATAGCGAAGGCGCCGACTTCATGAAAGATCTCATGACGGGCAAGGGTAGCCGCGAAGACTACATCGCCCTCGTCGCCCAGCACTACTTCATCTACGAAGCCATCGAGGCCGCAGCCGACCACTTTGCGAATGATCCCGTTGCCGCACCATTCATCACCTCGCAACTCACCCGCCTGCCCGCCATCGAAGCTGACCTAGAATTTCTCATCGGCCCCGACTGGCGTAACCACATCGCGCCCCTCCCCACGGCGGCCGCCTACGCCGCACGCGTGGGCGAGATCGCTGCCCAAAACTGGGCTGGCGGATTCATAGCCCACCACTACACCCGCTACCTCGGTGATCTTTCAGGTGGGCAAGTCATCCGCACCCTCATGCAGCGCCAGTTCGGTTTTGACACCAACGGTGTCGGCTTCTACCTCTTCGACCAGATCGCGAAGCCCAAAGAGTTCAAGACCACCTACCGTGAACAGCTCGATGCCGTTGAGTGGGATGACGCCGAACGCAACCGCGTCATCGACGAAGTGTTGACGGCCTACAAATTCAACACCGATCTGTTTGTCGACCTTTCCCGCGCGAAAGCGGCTGCCTAGCCCGCGTCAACCTGAGCACGCAAGGTATCGAGCGTTTCCAGAATTTCTACCGATACAGCGAGTGGATGCTCAGGCGCTTCCGTTCGGCCATCGGCAACGTGTTGCGCGATCGCGGTGGTTTGAAAGGCGAGCCCCTCGCGACCACGGAGTCCGGTTTCATCCGTGAACTCGGTGCGTTCCTCACCACGAACAAAGGCAAAACCATCGGGCGCATAAAACGGAGAACGCACCTCGACGCGAGCGCGCGTGCCGCTGATGCGGGCCTCTGTGGGAGTGTCGGCAAGCATCGTCGTGTGCAACACAGCCTGGGCACCGGTGGGGTGGTCGAGAATCATCGCCACCTGGCCATCAACACCACTGTCGAGCATCCGCCCCTTCGCAAACAACGAACTGGGCGCACCGAGTGCGAAACGGGAGAACCACACCGGGTAGATGCCAATATCGCGCAGTGACCCCCCACCCATTGCCGGATCAAACACTGGCTGATCACGGAGGTCGCCAAAGTCTGCTCCGAAATCTGCGGTCACCACAGCCACGTCGCCCAGCTCCCCCTCAGCCAGAAGGCGCGCCATCACGATCGTCTGTGGCAGGAACCTGGTCCACATCGCCTCCATCGCAAACACCCCAGCAGCGCGAGCGGAGTCAACGATCACACGCGCATCAGCGGCATCGACACCGAGAGGTTTTTCGATCAGCACATGCTTGCCCGCGGCGATCGCCAGTAACGCTAGCGGGCGGTGAAAGACGTTTGGGGCGGCAACATAAACGATGTCGACCTCGGGATCTGCCACGAGCTGCTCATAGCTTCCGTAGCTACGCTCGATTCCATTCTTCTGCGCAAACTCTGCGGCCCGCGCGGCAGAACGAGATGCCACCGCCACAACCCGCTGATCGGTGTTCGCGTGCATCGTTGCAACCCAGTCAGCGGCGATCCCGCCAGGAGCGAGCACACCCCAGCGAAGGGTCGCACCGCCACGTAGCGGCACAGCAGTCGGTTCCGGCAGAATCACGACAGTTCCTTTCCCAGATAGACCGAGTCAGTGCCACGGGCAACCTCCACGAATCCGAGGTGACGGTAGAACGCGATCGCGTTGTGGTTGTCTTCACCAACATCCAAGTGGATGCTGTGCACACCGCGCGCGCGAAGCGCGTCAAAAAGTGTCTCGAGCATCGTTCGCCCGAATCCTGTGCCTTGCACTCGCGGCAGCAAGTCGATGTGGAGGTGCGCCGGGTAGCGCTCGGCTACCGCATCGGGCGAGTGCACGGGTGAATGGAGGTGGCTGATCAGCTCATCGTCGAGTGTTGCGCCGCCGGTGAGGGGGTACTGTTCGCGCAGCGAAGGCCACCAGTCGCGCTCTTGCCACGCCTCAAATCTGCGGGTGTCGGCAGCGCCGAGCACGTAGCCGGCAACTCCATGGTTGTCTGCGATCACGAACGCGAAGTCAGGTTGCCCCACCAGATACGGGCCAACATAGACGTGACCCAGAAGGTCGGGGTTCTCGTAGAGAACGCTCCCATCGGCGCCCGCATCCGCTGTCTGAAGACAGACGCGGTAGGCACCGGGGAGGTCCTGCAAGCCCGCCGGGCGGATATAGCTCATTGTTTCACCATATATCTCGCGTCAAGTGGTCTATTAATATGATCACGCTACGATATCGAAGTGGTCTAAGATGACTGGCAACCAGAGTTTCCTCTTCGCTGTGGGTCCCGACATCTAGGCATTGTGCCGGGTATACCTGTGAGCGAGCAGTGCCACTACTGGTCTAACAGGATCTTTACCGCACGCCCACAAATGGGCTCTAATGTGAAGGTGACAGTCGTCGTCGAGTCAACCAGACACACACTGAGAGCGCGCCTACGAGAGCTGGTCGCGTCAACAGAGGTGGGCAAGAGCCTGCCAAGCGAGCGTGACCTGAGTGCGCAGTGGGGTGTCGCCCGAATGACAATCCGTCGGGCCGTTGACGCACTCGTCGCCGAAGGGCTTGTCGAGCGCCGCCACGGCTCGGGCACCTATGTGACTCCACAGCCCTTTGTGCGCCTGCTCGGGCTCACCTCCTTCTCTCAAGACATGCGCGACCGTGGCCTCGAACCCAGCGCCCGACTGCTCGCCTACCGTGTCGCTGCTGCAGACACCACAATCGCCGCGCAGCTACAGATCGCCCCCGGCGATCCCGTCGTTAGCTTTACTCGGCTGCGATTGGGCGGCGGTGAAGCAATGGCTGTCGAAACGGTATGGATTCCTCAAGCACTTGTCCCCGGAATTAAGGGTGGCGATCTCGGGGGTTCGCTTTATGAACTTCTCGGAACCCGCTACCGCATCGTGCCCGGCGCAGCCAACGTCTCCATCGAACCAGTACTGCCCGATCAGCGTGTGCGAGAACTGCTGACGATTCCCGAAGATCAAGCCTGCCTTCGCATCCGCATGGTCGACTCCGACTCGCGCGGCAACATCATCATGATTGCCAACTGCTTCTACCGCGGCGACAAATACCAGCTCACCGCCCAAGTCTCTGGTGCGGCGTTCAATCCCGAACAAGCAAGGAACCGCTGATGTCTACCGTTCTTGGTATTGATGGTGGCCAATCAGGCATCCGACTCAAAAGCTCTGCCCAAGCAGGAACGGTCGAGGTTGACGGCGTCAGCCGTCTGGAGGGTGACACCGTGCGCGCAGTGTTCAACGCCATCGCGAGCGCGTGGAAACACGGCCGATTCGAGCCCGTCGACCGAGTCGTCATGGGACTCACCACGTCACCAGCGGATGCCGCAGCGGCGTCACGCCTCGGCGCACTTGTCGGCGCGGAGACGGGCGCACGAGAAGTATGGATCGCCGATGACACCGTGACCTCGCACGCCGGGGCCCTCTCCGGCGAAGCGGGAGTCTCGCTGATCACCGGAACCGGCGTCGGCTGCTTGGCTCTCAAGAACGATGGCGAATCACGGGTCATCGATGGTCACGGCTATCTCCTCGGTGATGCCGGGGGTGGATTCTGGATCGGCAGCCGCGGAGTCTCCGCAGTTCTTAAGCAACTTGACGGCCGCGGCGAAACCACCATGCTCACCGAGCGCGCCGAAAACCAGTTCGCCGGCTTGAATAATCTCGCCGCACGTATTCACAGCGTGCGCCGCCCGGTGAACCGCATTTCGCAGTTTGCCCGCGACGTACTCACCGCAGCAGTCGAAGGCGATGCGATCGCAAACGAGATTGTCGACGGCGCGGCGCACGAACTATTCGAAACCGCGCGCGTCGGCCTCCACTGGGTTGGCGAGGATGCCCCCCTGGCGCTCGGGGGAAAACTCCTCGGCCCCAATACTGTTCTCTTCGCGCGTCTCGTCGAACTCCTCGCCGCCGATGGACTGTCATTCCGGCCCGCCGATGCCTCAGCCCTCGATGGAGCGCTCCTGCTGGGTGCTGGTGAGGCCGACAGCATCTATCGCAGCCTCATCCACGTCTGGAAAGAAGAGCCAACATCGTGACCGCGATCACCCCCACCAACCCAAATACCCGGGATGAGGCATCCCCTGCCGACCGGTACCTGACGCACGCGATCGAACTCATCGAACGGCTGCGTACCGCCGAAGCAGCAAACCTCATTGCGGCATCCCGGCTAATCGCAAACACGCTGATTGGTCACCACACCGTCCACGTGTTTGGCACCGGCCACTCACACATGCTCGCCGAGGAACTCTTCTACCGAGCCGGTGGACTTGTCAGCGTTCGGCCGCTGCTCTTTGAGGGCCTGATGCTGCACTCAAGTGCCCCCCTCAGCACCTCACTCGAACGACTTCCCGGCCTTGCCGAGGCCCTGCTCCTCGACCACCCGATTACGGCAGGCGATGTACTCATCGTCGCCTCAAACTCCGGAAGCAATGCGGTTACCTCCGAGCTCGTGCAGCGCGTTATGGCCGAGGGCATTCCCGTCATTGCCCTCACGAGTCTCAATCACGCAACCTCACCGGCCGCTCGACCGACAAACCTCCCTAGACTGCATGAATTAGCCACAGTCGTTATCGACAACGGCGGATGTGTTGGTGATGCGGCTGTAGACATCACCGGGATTGATACGCGCGTCTCTGCCACCTCGACCGTGGTCGGCGCTGCAATTCTCAATGCCGTGATGGCCGAAGCGATTCAGTTAGCCGTCAACGAAGGCGTTGTTCCCGATATTTACGAGAGCAGCAACACCAGCAGTGGCGACACAACGAACCACAAATTCACCAGCAAGGGGGCTTCGGTATGACAGCCACCTCCGAGCGCGGCGTTGTGCACACATCACCGTTTGCTGTCCGAGGGGTGATTGAAGGGTTCTACGGACCACCATGGAGTCACGCCCAGCGACTCAACCTCATTGACTTTCTCGCCACACGTGGAATGAACACCTTCGTCTACGCGCCCAAAGACGATCCTCTCGTGCGGCAGGAATGGCGTAGCACCTACGGCGGCACCGAGCTTGCCCGCCTGGCCGAACTGATCGCACGGTGTGCCGAGCACGACATGACCTTCATGTACTGCCTCTCCCCCGGGCTCACCATCAAGTACTCCAGCAGCGACGACCTCGAGAGGCTGCTCGCCAAATATGGTGCTGTGCGCGAACTAGGCGTCAGCAGTTTCGGGTTGCTTCTCGACGACATTCCGGCCCAATTGCAGCATCCGCAAGACAAGACGGCATTCACCGATCTGGTCGAGGCCCAGCAGTCGCTCATCGGCAGCGTGTTTTCGCACTTCTCCGCTGACCTTCACCTCACCGTGTGCCCCACGCAGTATTGCGGCTATGGCACTGAGGAGTACATCAGTCGGCTCGGCACCGGAATCGACCCCCGAATTGACCTGTTCTGGACGGGTCGTGCAATCTGCTCACCAACCCTCGATCTGACCGACGCGGCCGTTTTCGCCCGCTCGACGGGGCGCCCTGCGACCTACTGGGATAACTACCCTGTGAACGATGTGGCGATGGGCCACGAACTTCACATTGGGCCGTACCAAGGTCGTGATCCTCAGCTGTATCGCTTCTCCACCGGCATCATCGCCAACGGCATGGAACTCTTTGAGTCATCCAAAATCCCATTTGCTACCATCGCCGACTATCTGAGGGACCCCGAAGGTTACGACCCTGAGGCCAGTTGGAAACAAGCAATTCTGGATGTCGTTGGCCCCGACAACGCCGCAGATTTCGGTCTTTTTGCCGACACCGTTCGTTTCTCGTGCCTCTCGCCCGACGATGCCCCTGATCTCGCCCAGGCTCTCGAGCGCTTCACTTTTGAGTCGGAGTATGGCGATCGCGTCGCCGCCGCTTCCGAACTGCTGCAGCGCGCGGAGTCGATGGTGCAGGCTTCCGATCGTCTACTCGAGGGCCCCGTCAGTAATCCGGTACTTATTGCCGAGGTTCGCCCCTGGCTGGAGTCGTTTCGACTGGGCTCGCGCGCACTTGTTGAGGTTGCGAAGCTTGCCGCTGATAGCCGACTCGATTCGGCTGGCCCCACTGTTCTCCGCCCGTATCTTGATGGGCTGAGAAGCGCCCGTCGCCGCGTTTTCGGCGACTTGCTCGATATGACTTTGGCGGAACTAGTCTCCGCCGAGGGCTCACTACCCGCACCGCCCGCACCTGCATCATCTACAGCAAAGGAATGATCATGACCGATAAGCGAAAAACGACCACAGCTGCCGTTGCGGCGCTGAGTGCAACTGCCCTCATTCTCACCGGTTGCGCGGCGGGTGGCGGTGGTGGCTCAGATGACAATGTTCTGCGCATCGCTATGGGTTCCCCTGGCGAAGCTCAGATTCGGGTGTGGGACGACGTCGCCGCCCAGTTCGAGGCTGCCAACCCCGATGTGACGGTCGAAATGAACTATCAAGATGACGACCTCTACCAAACCATTGGCCTCCCGAACCTGCTCAATGGTCGCAACGCTCCTGACATCTACTTTGAATGGGCGGGTGCGCGCCTTGAGCAGCGTGCCGCCGATGGTTTTGCTGCCGACCTCACCGCGGCAGTGACGACGGGCCCGATCGCGGGTCTCTTCGACGAAAATGTGTTCACGTCGCTGACCGTTGATGGCGCAGTAGTTATGGTGCCTCACGCCTCTGACGTGGCAAACGTGCTCTGGTACAACGAAGACATCTTCGCGGATGCCGGACTCACCCCGCCGACGAACTGGGATGAACTGCTGGCCACTTGTGATGCGCTGAACGCGGAAGGTATCATCCCGATCGCCTCCGGCAATAAGGACCTGTGGGCTGCAGGCAACTGGCTTGCCCACATGACCTCACGTGTTGTTGGCGAAGAGGCATACAGTGCTGCGCTTTCTGGTGACTCAGACTTCAACACTCCAGAGTGGGTCGAAGCATTTGGCTATGTGAAGGACCTCGCAGACCACAAGTGCGTCAACGAGAGTGCGAATGCTGTTGACGACAACGAGGGTGCCCAGCTCTTCTTCCAGGGCAAGGCGGCAATGCACGCCATCGGGTCGTGGCTCGTGAGTTGGGCAATCGATGAAGCTCCCGACCTCAACTTCGACTACGTGAACCTGCCCAGCATGCCCGGTGCTGGCAACCAGGACAGTGTGATTGGTGTTGTTACCGGTTACGTCGTGAATGCGAAGAGCAGCAAGCAAGACCTGGCGGCAGAGTTCCTCGCCCTTCTCAATAGCGATGAGAACGTTCAGGCGTTCATCGGTGCCGAATTGACTCCGATGGCACTTTCGGCATCGTCTGGTGACGAGATTGACTCGCGCAGCGCGGGCCTGATCAACATGTTGGAGACCGCTCCCGCCATCGTTCTTCCGCCCGACACCGGCTACGACCTCGAGACCGCCAACGCACTGTATGCGGCTCTTGCTGAGGTGCTGGGTGGTCAAAGCACGCCCGAGGATGCCGTTGCCGGCATAGATCAGAAGCTCGGCTAACACCTCCCCCGCAAGTTAGCTAGTGTGCTGACCGCCCCCAACCCGAGGGCGGGCGGTCAGCATCCTTCTCGAGAGGCACCTAACCAATGAAGCCCAACCGCAGGGCCACCCCGTACCTGTTCTTGGTGCCGGCCATGGCAGTGTTTGGCTTCGCGGTGCTTTTTCCCGTGATCATGACGATCGCCTACAGCTTCACCGAGTGGAACGGTTACGGCGCGATGCAGTTTGTCGGCATCGACAACTACGTCAAGGCGGCGAACGACACGTTGTTCCGTGACTCGTTTGCCCACGTGCTCGTCTACATTGCGGCAACAATTTTTCTTGAGGTTGTTGTTGGACTGGTGTTGGCGGGTCTCGTCAGCGTGAAGCGCCGTGGCTCGCTGTGGTTCCGAGTGGCAATCTTCACTCCGGTCATGCTTCCGATGGTTGTTGTCGCGGTGCTGTGGTCTTTCGTCTACAACAATGACTTTGGGTTGCTCAATGCCGCCCTCCAGAACTTCGGACTCGACGATCTGCAGCGGGTGTGGCTTGGTGATCCTGCAACCGCACTCCTCGCGGTCAGTGTCGTTTCTGGTTGGGTCTATGCCGGTTTCTACATGACGATCTTCTACGCGGCCTTCAACCAGGTGCCGACGGAGGTCATTGAGGCCGCGCGCCTCGACGGTGCTGGCGAATGGCAACTGTTTCGCCGCATCAAGGTTCCGATGATTCGTAATGCCGTCACTGTCGCCTTACTTCTGTGCATCACGGGCGGCTTCCAAGGCTTCGACCTGTTCTATGTGATGACCAACGGCGGCCCTTATGGGGCAACCGAGATTCCCACGACTTATCTTGTCAAGTCAGTATTCACGTTCGGGAATGTTGGCTACGGCTCGGCAATGGCAGTCGTGCTTACGGGTGTTGTCGTGGTGTTGGGGCTGGTCTTCACGAGAGTCAATCGTGAGAGGCCAGAAAAGGTGAGCGCATGACCACCGACAGTCGATCGACGACATCCCGCGCATCCAGCTCTGCCTTGCGCTCATCTTCGGTGCAGCGTTCTGCCGTCGGCCGAATCCCCGATCTGCTGTTCACGCTCTCGCTAGTCGTGATCGCGGTTGTTTTCTTCTTCCCGATGCTCTGGATGGTGTTCTCCAGTTTCAAGTCGAATTCTGCAATCTTCGCCACCCCGTTTGCGCTCCCGACCGAGGTCGACTTCGGTCGTTGGGCTGAAGCGTGGGAGATCGGCCATATCGGGCAGTACGCGCTCAACAGCGCGATTGTGACGGGGGCATCTGTGTTCGGCATCCTGCTGTTTGGCGCTGCTGCTGCCTTTGCCTTTAGTCGCTACCGCTTCCGAGGTCGTAACCTGCTAATGGGGTTACTCGCACTCGGGCTACTCCTGCCGTTGCAGTCATACTTCATTGCGCAGTCCACAATGTTCACCCAACTGGCCATCACCGATACCCGCTGGGCCCTCATCATCCCGTACACCGCCATGGGGCTGCCCCTCGCGGTCTACCTGCTGAAGGTCTACTTGGATGCCGTACCTGATGAACTCTTTGAGGCCGCCCGCATCGATGGAGCTGGTGACCTTCGCGTGTTTGGGTCTATCGCGCTGCCGCTGTTGCGGCCTGGACTCGCCACGGTTGCGATCTTCTCTGCGCTGTCGAGCTGGAACGAGTTTCTGCTCGCGCTGCTCTACATTCAGGATGACGCGCTCAAAACCATTCCGACGGGCCTGCTCGCATTCTCCAGTCGGTATGTGACCGACTACGGCCTGCTGTTCTCCGCGCTGTCGATCGTGACGCTGCCCATGATCGTGATCTACATCGTGTTCAACAAGCAGATCGTCGAGGGCATCACGGCCGGCAGCGTGAAGTAGCGCGCGACTAAGCCTCAATTGCGGGAATGGGCTGAGTACGCGACATGAAACGAACAACGTTTTCGTCAACGATGATGTCGCTTGGCCGCAGGGGGCGGCTCAGGTAGAGGCCTTCGAGGCTGCTAATGCGGCTGAGCGCAACGTAGGTCTGGCCGGGTGCGAACGAGCGCGACCCGAGGTCAACAATTGCGCGGTCATAGGTTTTTCCCTGTGACTTGTGGATAGTGACGGCCCAAGCCAACCGCAGCGGAAACTGGGTGAACTCGGCAACGACATCTTTGCGAAGTGCCTTGGTGCGGGCCGAGTAGGAGTATTTGAACTTCTCCCACACGGCGGGTTTCACTTCGTAGTCGCGGCCATCGACCTCTACCCACACTGTGGAGGCTATCTTGGTGACCGTGCCGACGCTGCCGTTAACCCAGCGCTGGGTTCCGCCCTCGTTGGTGTCATTGCGCAGGAACATCACTTGCGCGCCAACTTTGAGATCGAGCGCATCATCCGCAGGGTACGAACGCCCACCAAATTCACCGGAGATTTCGGCCTTGGCCGTGAGCACTTTGCCGGGTAGTCGCGCCAATTCGGTGGCGTTGATTCGAGTGACCGCGCTGTTCGTCGTTGCGAGGGTGATTGTTCCGTCATTCGGGGCCGGTCGCGCCCCAACCTCGTTGAGCCGCGCCGCAATTTCTGCTGTCACCCCGTTGTGGCGAACGGCGTTGAGCATGAACTTAAATTCGCCTTCATGCTGGCGGTGGATGCTAGTGAGTTCATAAATCGTCAGATCAGTCTGTTCCCACACCAGAGCGTCAAAGAACCACATCGAGCGGTAGCGATCCTCAAAATACGCACGCTCATCGGGATCTCCGGGCACGGGGGCGAGTTGGTACGGATCCCCGAACAGCACCACCTGCACGCCACCGAAGGGTTCATTTTTGCGCTGACGAGCTTGGCGAAGGCTGCGGTCGATGGCATCAAGGAGATCTGCATTCACCATCGAGACCTCGTCGATCACGAGTGTTTCGATGGTGTTGAGCAATTTGCGCAGTTGGGGGTTCTGTTCAAGCTCGTGGTCGGCGATTACCCCGATCGGCAACCGGAACAGGGAGTGAATCGTTTGCCCGCCAACGTTGAGGGCAGCAACACCGGTGGGCGCGCAGATCACAATCTGCTTTGAGGTGTTGTGCGACAGGTGGTTGAGCAGCGTGGATTTTCCGGTGCCAGCGCGCCCGGTGACAAAGAGGTTATCGCTAGTCGTCTCGATCGCAGCGAAGACTGCTGCTTGTTCGGGAGACAGAGTGATTTTTGACACGCAATCACCCTAATGCTGCGGGTCACGGCTCTTGTTCTCCGTTACCTGTTTCGTGCCGTGGCATATCTCTCACCTCAGCGGTTTAGGATGTGTGAATGCGTCGCGAGCTTGTTACCTGGTCTCTTGTGCTCGGCCTGATTATTGCCGCCTTCGCGACGACCGTAATCGTGCTCAATTCGACGATCTATAGTTCCAGCGGATTCGTGCGCAGCTACCTCGGTGCTCTTGCTCGCCACGATATGTCTGCGGCGCTAGAGATTGCCGATATCTATCTGCCCGAAGAGCACGGCGCGGCATCCGACGATGGTTCTGGCGCAACGCCCATCGATACAACCGGTGCCGGAACCTTACTTTTGGCTGGATCCCACGAGCTGCTGCGCCCATCGGCGCTCAGTTCGCTTGACGACATCGCCGTTGTCGACAGCGTGACTAACGCTGACGGGACCGAGACTGTCACTTTCATGTTCGAGTTGGATGGACGCTCAGCACAATCGACCTTTACAGTCACTCGCGCCGGAGCCAATTTTGGTGTTTTCGCCGAGTGGGATTTCGTTACTCCGCCCCTCACGATCGTTCGTCTAACGGTTGCTAACGCTCAAGAATTTGATGCCAACGGCAGCGAGTTTGTTGCTCCCTCTCAAGATGTTCCTTCGCCCTATGTTGTTCTCACTCCCAGCAGTTTTGACATCACCCACAAGTCAACCTTCCTCAAGGCTGACCCCATTGTGGTTTCGGCGACCGAGCCCGGCGGAACTGTGCGGGCGCGTCTCGACGTGGTCGCCAATGAAGCGATGATCGCGCAGGTTCAGCGCGAAGTGAACGATTCTCTCGACGAGTGCGCTACCCAAGTGGTCTTGCTTCCCACCGGATGTCCGTTTGGCCAACCCATGGCTAACCGCATCGTTACTACTCCCGAGTGGAGCATCGCCGAGTATCCCCCAGTGTCACTCAGTCCGGGGTCTCAGCCAGCGAGCTGGGAGATGCCTGCCACGGATGGCGCAGCCCACTTGCGCGTCGATGTGCGCTCCATCTTTGATGGCTCAGTTTCGACGTTCGACCAGAATGTCGGCTTTAGCTCAAGCTACCTCGTGACATTCCTGGCCGACGATAAGTTACTGATCACCGCACAGTACCCGCGGTAGCCGCGCAACCCAGCGACCGAGCAACCCAGCAACCCAGCAACGGTGCCTTTCGGTACCCTCAGCGAAGCCCACTAGCGGCGCTGGGCCAGCATCTCGTTGTAGGCGTCAAGTTCCGCATCCCCGTCGCGCTGGGCCTTGCGGTCGTAGCGCACAGAGTCACGGCTGTCACTGCGCCTCCACATGATGGCAACGGCGATTGCCAGCGAAATCGTGGGGATCTCACCAACACTCCACGCGATTCCGCCACCGATGCGTTGGTCCTGAAGTGCGGTCACTCCGGTATCCCACCCCATAGCGCCATACCAGTCGGCCAGCAGAACGCCGGTGCCGGTCATGAGGCCCAGACCAAAGAAGGCATGGAATGCCATTGTGCCCAACAAGATCAGCAATCGAATGGGGTAGGCCGGGCGGTGCGGTGACGGGTCAATGCCAATGAGTGCTTGCACGAACAGGTAGCCAGAGCCTAGGAAGTGAATGATCATCCACTCATGGCCGACATGATCTGTTGTCGCCCAACGGAACAGCGGCGTGTAGTAAAAGATCCACAGCGAGAAGACGAAGATCCCGGCAGCAACCAGTGGATGCCCGATGATCGCCATGTAGCGGGAGTGCACGATGAGCAGAATCCATTCACGCGCGCCGCGGCTGCCATCGGTTCGCTTCGCGACGGCACGCATCGCCAGGGTGATGGGCGCGCCGGGGACGAGCAGCACAGGAATCATCATTCCGAGAGTCATATGCCCGAGCATGTGCATCGAGAACAGGTAGCCCTCATACACGTTCACGCCACCGTTAGTGATGTAGAACAGCAGCAGCATCCCGGCAATCCACAACACGGTGCGGTGAATTGGCCAGCTGTCCCCACGCTTGCGGAGGCGCCACACGCCGGCCAAGTAGAAGAAGATTGCAAAGGCGCAGATCAGCACCCAGATCAGGTCAAAGCTCCACAGGGTGAAGAGGTTGCTCACGGAGACCGGCGGAGGCAGCGGTGCCCCGGTGAGGTACGCGGCGGGCGAGGAATCTGGGATGTCGGCTGCCACGACCTCCGGAACAGGAGTGGGTGTTGCCGCGAGGGCGGCAGCCGCGCCAGACGCGAGCCCCATGAACGCGAGCTCAGCTGAGACAATCCACCAGAACCATCCGCGGTTCTTCGACTGGTTCGATTCGAGTCGGCCGATCGCGTAGCTGCGATAAATGGCACCGAACAGCCCCAACATGATCAGGGCGAAGACTTTGGCGAGCACGAGAAGTCCGTAGGGAGACAGCAGGTTTCCGAGGTTCTCGACCCGAATTTCTGCACTCACATACCCGGAAACTGCCACAACAATGAAACTGATAAGCGCCACCGTCGAGTAGCGGCGCAGCACCAGAGTCAACCGGCTCTTCGTAAGCTTCGGCTGCGCAATAGCAATGGCAAGCAAACCACCCAGCCAGAGGGCCGCAAAGAGCAAGTGCAGGAATATGGCGCTTGTGGCTGCATCGTGATCTGCAGTGCCACCGCTGTGGCCCTGCAGGGCCATGGGGACGAGCCCGGCAACAGCCAGCACCAGCACGAAGGCCAACCCCGAGGGATTACGCACCGCAAAGCACAAAACGGTCACCACGGCCGCTATGAGCACAGTGGCAAGCCACGCCTGCCCCAGTTCGGTAACGGTCAGAAAGCTCGCGAGAACGTCACCAAAGGCGTTTGTGAAGTCAATGGGCTGGTTGCGCACCGCAAGAAAAGTGAAAAACCCGGTGAAAGCGGATGCCACAGCCCAGAGTGCGGCACCGGCGGCAGCAAAATCGAGAGTGAGACTGAACTCATCACGCTTGGGTGCCATCGCAAAGATCGCGATAAGAAGCCCACCGATTGTGGCGGCAAGGCCCAAGTTCACAAAAAGCTTCGAGATCGGAAGACCCCAGCGAACAACAGCGCCAGGGTCGAGCAGGATGGGTGCTGCTGCCCCGCCGCCGAATTGAAGACCCACAACAACAGCCACGAATGCGACGACCAGCAGCAGGGCGGGTCCGGCTATCCGGCTGATACGAAGCACGTATCAAGAGTAGCCGTGACCACACGGGAGAACGCCCATAAACATCGGGGGTGGCTGACCGCCCGCGATACTGCCCACAAACAAAATAGGGCGACAACCCGAAGGATGTCGCCCTATTTATGAAGCCAAGTGAAGAGGCTGTAGTACTTAGCCCTTGGCTGCTGCCTTGAGCTTGCTGCCTGCACTGAGCTTTACGCCGTGGCTGGCCTTGATCTCGATTGCTTCACCCGTCTGTGGGTTACGGCCGGTACGAGCCTCGCGGAAGGTGCGCTCTGCAGCCATCCATCCTGGGATCGAAACCTTGGTTCCTTCGCCGACTGACTTAGACAGCACGGAGAAGAAAGCGTCGACGACGCCGGATACAGCGGCCTGGCTCTGGCCAGACTCTGCGGCAACCGCCGCTACGAATTCAGTACGGTTTAGCGACTTGTCAGCCATAGGTGGTCCTCCTCGGGACGTTGTGCAGTTAGTTGTTCCAAAACGTTAGAAAACGTCGGAACCGCTTGGAATCTACCAGCTTGACTTGGTAATTCCGGGCAACTCGCCCCGGTGAGCCATTTCACGGAAGCGAACACGGGATACACCGAACTGGTTCAGGTATCCACGGGGACGTCCATCAATGGCATCGCGACCGCGTACGCGGATCGGCGAAGCATCGCGGGGAAGCTTCTGAAGGCCGAGGCGTGCAGCCTCGCGCGACTCGTCAGTTCCGGCGGGGTCGACGAGAGCTTTCTTCAGCTCGAGACGACGCTCGGCGTAACGCGCAACGATGACCTTGCGCTGTTCGTTCTTTGCAATCTTGCTCTTTTTAGCCATGTTTAGCGCTCCTCGCGGAATTCAACGTGCTTGCGAACCACTGGGTCGTACTTCTTCAGTACGAGGCGGTCGGGGTTGTTGCGACGGTTCTTGCGCGTCACATAGGTGTAGCCCGTTCCCGCAGTCGAACGGAGCTTAATGATCGGACGTACGTCCTGTGCCTTAGCCATTAGATCTTCTCCCCACGTGCAAGGAGATCCTTGACAACGGATTCGATGCCACGAGCGTCAATAACCTTGATGCCCTTTGCGGACAACTGAAGGGTTACGTTGCGGCGAAGCGACGGAACGTAGTACGTCTTCTTCTGGATGTTCGGGTCGAAACGACGCTTGGTGCGACGGTGCGAGTGCGAAATGCTGTGTCCGAAGCCGGGAATGGCGCCGGTCACTTGGCAGGTTGCTGCCATGGTCATACTCCTATTCTAGTTACCGTAGGAACAAAGCCCTACCCAAGATCACTTGTCGGCACACGCAAGCCACTCAATACAGAAATGAATTCAACACACAGTTGAACTCAACACAGAGCGGATTGTGAGTGCGAGAGCGGAAGAAACCACTCGATCAACGGTATATGTTACGTGCTAGAGCACGCTGGGCACAAGCCGAAGACGTCAACGATGTGGTGCGGTTGGGTGAATCCATGCTCTGTGGCAACGTTTTTGGCCCACTGTTCCACGGCATCGGCCTTGATTTCAACGGTCGTGCCACACTCGCGGCAGATGAGGTGGTGGTGGTGCGAGTCGGGAGTGCACGCCCGAAACAGGCTCTCGCCATCTTGCTGCAGCGAGTCGGCGTCACCAGCTCCGGCAAGGTCGGCGAGCGCGCGATACACGGTCGCGAGCCCAATGGGGCTACCCGCTTCCCGCAGCGCACCGTGCAGTGATTGAGCGCTCACGAAACCCTCTGACTGGGTCAGAGCATCCCGCACCGCTTCGCGCTGCCACGTATTGCGCTTCATGGTTCCCATTCTAACTTTAAGCCAGGGTGCTGGCGGTCGCGACTGTGGCTCCGGATGCTCGGCTCACGGTGCGGCTGCGACCCCGTCGCGCCCCGATCACCCGGCACACCAAGTAGATCGCAAATGAGATTGTCGTGATGTACGGACTGATCGGCAGCGACCCGCCAATTGCGAGCAAAACGCCACCCGTTGCGGAAACGAATCCGAAGATCATGCTGAGCACCGGAACGAGTCTCGGCGAGGATGACACACGCATTGCTGCGGCAGCCGGCGTCACGAGGAGAGCCATCACGAGTAGGGCCCCGATGATTTGCACCGCAACGGCAACCATGAGGCCAAGGAGCACCATGAACCCGAGTGAGAGCATCCGCGACGGCACACCACGAGCGGCCGCAACCTCAGGGTCAAGGCTGTCGAACGTCAGCGGGCGCCACACCACGAACAACGCCGCCAAAACAACAATGCTGATCCCAATTAGCAGTCCAAGTTGGGGTCCATCAACCGAAATGATTTGGCCGGTGAGCAGCCCAAACTTGTTTCCACTGCGTCCGGGATAGAGCGCCAAAAACAGGATGCCCAGGCCCATACCAAACGGCATGAGCACGCCAATAATCGAGTTTCGATCGCGAGCCTTAGCCCCGAGCATCCCGATCAGAATTGCGGCAATCAGCGAACCAGTGATCGAACCAGCGACAACGTTCACGCCGAAGAGCAGGGCGGCAGCGGCTCCGGCAAAGGACAGCTCGCTGATGCCGTGCACAGCAAAGGCCATATCGCGCTGCATCACGAAAACGCCGATTAGCCCGCCGGCAATGCCGAGCACCGCCGCAGCGATCAGGGAGAAGCGCACCAGGTTAAGCAGTTCTGCATAGTCACTGAACCCCACGATTTGGCCCCAGAAATCGTCGAAGATCATACAACCTCCTCATCGTGGTGATGATCACCCTGCGGAATACCCGCAACGATTACTCGACCGCCGATCCGCACAACCTCAACCGGGGTGCCGTATAACTCGGTGAGAACTTCACTGCGTAAAACCTCTTCGGGTGCGCCGACCATGAACTTGCCGCCAGCCAGATACAGGATGCGGTCAACCATTCCGAGAATCGGATTCACATCGTGCGTCACAAACACCACGGCGGTGTTGTGCTCACGACGACGCGCATCGATTAGTTCCGACACACCACGCTGATGCTGCAGGTCAAGACTCAGGAGGGGTTCGTCACAGAGCAACAGCACCGGGTCATCCGCCAACGACTGCGCAACGCGCAAACGTTGCTGCTCGCCGCCAGAGAGCGAACCGATGGGTTGGTTCGCATACTCGGTCGCCCCGACCGAGGCGATCAGTTCATCAACCCGAGCCTTGACGCTGCGGGGGAGCGTTGGCACACCAAAGCGATGCCCGTTCACTCCGAGCGTCACAAGGTCGCGACCGCGCAGGGGAGTACCCGGCGCGGCAATCTTCTGCTGCGGAATATACCCAATGCACCGATCCCCTCGGCGAACCGGATGCCCCGCCACCGTGACCGTACCCGCATCAAGCTTCTGCTGCCCCAAAATCGCCTTCAGCAGGCTCGACTTGCCCGAGCCATTCGACCCGAGCACCGCCAAAAACTCACCTGGAGCAATGTCAAGGTTCAGCCCAGACCACAGCGTGCGCCCCCCAAATCCGAGCGCACCATCGTGGATGCTCAGCACCGGAGCAACGGTCGACCCGGAGGTGGCGCCAGCGGGGACACCTCCGGCCGAAATTGTTGTCATGCGATCACCGCTGTCATTCGGCAAGTGCTGCCGCGAGTGCATCGAGGTTTGACGACATCCATTCGACGTAGCTTGATCCCTCGGGCAGTGTCTCTGTGAAGGACACCACGGGAACCCCTTCCTCAGTGGCGGTCAATTGCACACGTTCAGTCTCGGGGCTTGCCGTCTGTTCGTTGTACGCCAGGAGTGCAGCGCGACCCGATTCGATGAGATCGAGCACATCTTTCAGCGCGGTCGGGGGTACATCAGCACCCTCCTCAATGGCCTGGCTGAAATCGGGTGGAGTGATGTCGCGAAGCCCGACAGCCTCGAGCAGGTACACGGCGACAGGCTCGGTGACGGCAGCACCGCGGTCGGCTGCGAGTTCGGAAATCTGATCCGCTTGGGATTCAAGATCGCCGAGCTCGATGAGGAAGGCGGCAAGGTTCGTGTCGAACTCCTCGCTTGATGCGGGGTCGAGCGCCGTTAGTTCGTCGGAGATGTGCTCGGCGATGTGCTCCATCGCGGAGAAGCTGTACCAGACGTGCTCGTTGAAGCCCTCGATGTGATCATGGCCATCGTCTGTGGTGTGTTCGTCGGCGTCATTGTGTTGCGGATCGTCCTCGAGGAGCCCCGAAGCGTCAACAGCGGTGATCAGAATCGCGGATGCTCCGGAGGATTCGTAGAGCGCTTCGGCGAAGGGGTCGTAGCCGCCGCCATTGACCACGACCAGGTCTGCTCGAGAAACCGCCAGCTGATCGCGTGCGGACCCTTCATAGCTGTGGGGGTCTTGAGCAGCATTGTCGATGAGGCTCGTGACCGATACGGCGTCTCCGCCAAGAGTCGAAACGAGACTGCCATAGACGCTCGTTGAGGCGACGACGTCAATCTTTCCATCATCCTCGGGCGGCGTGGTTGCTGAGCAACCGGCGAGGGTGAGCGCGGAGACCGCGAGCACGGCACCGGTCGTGAGAGTGAGCGAACGGGAGGAGGTAAAGTGAGACATCTGGGTGTCCTTCTAAGGTCGAAGCCAGTAGCGGTAATGAGATTCGTTATCAATAGAGTACATGGCGGTGTCAGCGGTCGCTAATCGAGCTTCCGCTAGACGCTAGACGTTCAGCCGGTTAATCGCTCAGGCTCCACAGGCTCGTTAGCTCGACTGCTCGGCGGGTTCCACCGATTCGCCGTCCGCGGGCTCACCGTCCTCCGCAGGCTCGCCGGGCTCAATGCCCGTTCCGTTCCACGTTTTGATGATCGCCCAGCCAACCGCCGCAATGGGCACCGAGAGAACCGCACCCACGATTCCGCCGAGCACGGTTCCGGTGGTCAACGCCACCAAAATTACCAACGGGTGGATGCTCAATGATTGCGCCATCACAATGGGCTGCAGCAGGTTTCCCTCCAGCTGGTTGACGAGCACAACAATGCCCAGAACGATCAGCGCAACGACCCAGCCATTCGTCACCAGGGCGACGAGAGCGGCCAAAATGCCGGCAACAGTGGCACCGACAAGCGGGATAAAAGCGCCAAGGAAGACGATTACTGCCAGCGGGAGGGCGAGGGGCACCTGCAGAACCAACAGCCCAGCACCGATTCCGATCGCGTCAACTGCGGCAATGATTGCTGTGCCGCGCACGTACCCACCAAGGGTCTGCACGGCGGTGTTGCCGATGCGGTGACCGCGCTCGCGACGCACGCCGTTCATGGGGCGCAGAAAGAACTCCCAAATAGTGTCGCCGTCTTTGAGGAAAAAGAACAGAATCACCACACCGAGAAGCAGTCCGGTGACGACCTGGGCTGCCGCAGAAACACCTTGAATCGCACCGAGACCGAAGGAGGCGCTCGTGAAGAAATCGAGCGTCGCGTTCCAGGCCTCATCGAGTGCATTTTGATCAATCGGGAATGGCCCATTTAGGGCAAACGCTTTGAGCTGCTCAAAGCCATCGGCCGCCGACGTCGCCAGTTCCGACCACTGGTCTCTCACAGCAAACACAATTGCCGTGATCAAGCCACCGAGCACAAGGATGCCGCCGAGCAGGGTGATCCAGGTTGACAGGATCCGGCCGACACCGTTTCGTCGCATCCACACCACAAGTGGGCTTGCGGCTGCCGCGAGGATCAATGCGATCAACACGGGAATTACGACGAGTTTGAGCTGAGTCAACCCGAAGACGGTTACCGAGACAAGAGTGAGCAGAAGCAAAATCTGCAGAGCACGAGTTGACCACGCGCCCAGCCGGTCCGTCCACATCGCGCGGAGACCGCTGCGTGGGGAATCAGAAAAGGAACCGGAAGCTGGCGAATCGTTCGACGTACTCATCTGGCCACACTAACGGGAGAAACCTCTCCAGCGCAGGAGAAACACGACCCGCGCCGGGCTGCTAGTCGAGCAGCAGTGCAGGCTCCTCAAGCACACTCGCAAGATCCGCCACAAAACGGCTCGCGACATCCCCATCAACAATGCGGTGATCAAAACTCGCGCTCACCGTGGTTACAAAGCGCGCTCGCACTTCGCCATCGACGACCCAGGGCTTCTGCTTGATCGAACCCAGAGCCACAATCGCGGCCTCACCGGGGTTGATGATGGGTGTTCCCGTGTCCATGCCGTACGAACCGATGTTGGTAATCGTGATCGTGCCGTTCGACATTTCGGCGGGCTGCGTCTTGCCATCACGCGCGGTGAGCGTCAGGTTTTCGAGCGCCTTTGCGAGCTCGAGAAGGCTCAAATCCTGAACGTCCTTGACGTTCGGCACGATGAGTCCGCGAGGCGTTGCTGCAGCAATACCCAAGTTGACATAGTGGTGAACGATAATCTCTTTATCGGTCCAGCTTGAGTTCACCGTCGGGTTGCGGCGCACAGCCCAGCTCACGGCCTTCGCCATGATCAGCAGCGGACTCACGCGCACTCCGGCAAAGTCGGTGGAGTTCTTCAGACGCTTCACGAACTCCATGGTTCGCGTGGCATCCACATCAGTGAAAACGCTCACGTGCGGTGCGGTGAAAGCACTGTGAACCATTGCCTTTGCGATTGCCTTGCGCACGCCCTTGACAGGAAGACGCTCTTCCCGTTCGTCGCCCCACTCGGGTGTCTCGATATTGCGGAATACGCTCGCCTGTGACGCCTGACGAATCACGTCTTCGCGCGTCATCTCGCCCGCTAAGCCGGTCGCCACCACCTCAGCAAGCTCAACGCCCAAGTCTTTGGCAAGTTTGCGAATCGGCGGCTTCGCGATTATCGGGCTGGCGAAAGAAGCGGGCACGGATGCCGGACGCGGCTTCGATGGAGCAGTGGCGGCAGCGTCATCCTTCGCCGGCTGCGCACCCTTGCGACGGCGCGACGAGACGTGCCCAGCGGAGCCATAACCCACCAGCACCGCGCCAGGCTTGTCCTCTTCGCTGGCGATGGTCGATGCCGTGTCGGCGATCGCCGATGCTGCATCAGACGAGGCGATGTCAGAGATCGTGCCATGCGCTTCGTCTTCGCCTGAACCGGGGGCTGTCAGCTCAACAGCGCCGCCCTGCGACTGCACGGCGATAATTGGGGTTCCGACCTCAACGGTCATCCCCTCTTCGACCAAAAGCTGGGTGACGGTTCCGGCAAACGGCGACGGCAATTCGACGAGCGACTTTGCGGTCTCGATCTCAACAAGCACCTGATTGACGATGATTTCGTCGCCGGGCGCGACCTTCCAGGAGACGATCTCAGCTTCAGTCAGCCCCTCGCCCACATCGGGGAGAGGAAATTCAGATACAGCCACAAGGGCCTCCTTCGTCAGTAGGCCAACGCCCGGTCAACAGCATCCAAGATGCGGTCAACACTAGGCAAGTACACGGATTCCAGCTTGGCGGGAGGGAACGGCGTGTCATAGCCGCTCACTCGCAGCACGGGGGCTTCGAGTGAATAGAACGCACGCTCTGTCACCGTAGCGGCAACCTCGGAGCCAACGCTCACATTCCCAGGCGCCTCTTGAACGACAACGACACGGCCCGTTTTTTGGGCGGATGCCACGAGCGGCTCGTAATCGATGGGGGAGAGCGATCGAAGGTCAACAACTTCAATGCTCGTGCCTTCTTCTTCAGCGAGCTCTGCTGCTTGAAGCAGCATCGAGACAATCGCGCCGTGCCCAATGAGGGTAACTTCGGTGCCTTCGCGCACTACGCGGCTGGAGTGGGTAGCAATTCCGCTCGATTCACGGTCGACCTCACCCTTCTGCCAGTAGCGGCTCTTGGGTTCGAAAAACATCACTGGGTCGTTGCTGGTGATCGCTTCTTGAATCATCCAGTACGCGTCGTGCGGCGTTGCTGGGCTCAGCACCCGCAAGCCAGGGGTGTGAGCGAAGTACGCCTCGGGGCTCTCTTGGTGATGCTCTACAGCGCCGATGTGTCCGCCATAGGGAACGCGAATCACAACGGGCATCGAGAGCGAACCCTCGTGGCGGGCCGTAATCTTGGCGAGCTGAGAGGTGATCTGGTCAAAGCCAGGAAAAATGAATCCATCGAACTGGATTTCACACACGGGACGGTAACCGCGCATCGCGAGACCGATTGCGGTGCCCACGATGCCCGACTCCGCTAGCGGAGTGTCGAGTACACGCGTGTCGCCAAACTCAGCCTGTAGCCCTTCGGTGACCCGAAAAACGCCACCGAGCGGCCCAATGTCTTCACCCATGAGGAGCACTTTGTCGTCTGCTGCGAGTGCGGCGCGGAGCCCCTCGGTGAGGGCTTTGGCCATTGTTAGTGTTTCAGCCACGTTATTGACCCTCCTCAAACGATGTTTCGAAGTCGGCAAGCGCCTGACGTTGGGCATCCATTAGTGGGTGCGGATCCGAATAAACATGGTCGAACATTGTTGATTTCTCAGGGACCTCAAGCTCAGTGATGCGCTTGCGGATGTCGGCAGCTAAATCGTCACCCTCGGCAGCAATGTCGGCGAAAACGGTATCGCTCGCACCACGGCTGCGCAGGAAAGTTTCGAAGCGAGTGATCGGGTCACGTTGGGCCCAGAACTCAAGCTCGCTGTCGTGACGGTACTTCGAGGGGTCATCGCTCGTGGTGTGAGCACCCATGCGGTAGGTGAGCGCCTCAATGAATCTCGGTCCCTGACCTGAGCGGGCAGCATCCAAGTTCGCCGTGGTTACGGCAAAGCTTGCGAGAACATCGTTGCCATCGATCTGCACGCTTGGAATGCCGAAGCCTTCACCGCGCAAATAAAGCGGTGTGCGCGACTGACGTGAGACAGGCACAGAGATTGCCCAGTGGTTGTTTTGCAAGAAGAACACTTGAGGCGTCTGGTAGCTCGCAGCGAAAACCATCGCCTCGCTCACATCGCCCTGACTTGTGGAGCCATCGCCGAAGTAGACCATAACGGCGGTGTCTTTGTCTGGGTTGCCGGTGCCAACCATCCCATCGAGGGTGATTCCCATGGCGTAGCCGGTGGCGTGCAGCGTCTGCGAGCCAATGACGAGCGTGTAGAGGTGAAAGTTGTTGTGCTCCTTCGGATCCCAGCCGCCGTGGCTGATCCCCCGCAGCATGGCCAAGATTGTCACCGGGTCAACGCCGCGAATGCGAGCAATCACATGTTCGCGATAGGCGGGGAAGATGTGGTCCTGTGGTTTGGCCGCGAGCGCCGACCCCACCTGGGCCGCCTCTTGCCCGTTGCTGGGAATCCACAGCGCGAGTTGACCCTGACGCTGAAGGTTCGCCGCCTCAATATCAAAACGGCGCATCACCACCATGTGGCGGTGAAACTCATAAAGAGCGTCGTCACTGAGCTTTTCTACATACGGAATGTACTGTTCGCTGGCATCGCTGTGAACGAGCGTGCCCTCGGGAGACAGCAGCTGAACCGTCGCGGCGGTATAAGGCATTCGACTAATCTAACGTGGCTGGTGCGGCTTCGTTTTCGCGAGAAGTCACAACCTCTTGCGCCGCCCTTAGGAGTTTCTCCACAGATTCTTCCTCGCCGACGCTCACCCGAAGGCCCACACCAAGCGCACGAACGACGATTCCGTGGGTGCGAAAAACCTCTGCAGCCCAATTGGTTACTGCGCCGGTGGGCAACCAAACAAAGTTTCCGCTTGGCGCTGGCACGTCCCAGCCTTGGCCCTGCAAGCCAACCACGATGCGGTCACGCACAGCATTGATTCGGCGCACGCGCTCCAACAATTCATCTTCATGTTCGAGGGATGCGATGGCTGCGGTCTGTGCAAGTTCAGTAACCGACAGCGGGATTGCTACCGCTCGCGCCGCATCCATCACGTATTCGGGGCCCACTGCGTACCCGATTCGCAAACCAGCAAGCCCGTAGGCCTTAGAGAAGGTGCGCAGTAGCACGAGGTTGGGGTACTCACCGAGGAGTGTTTCCCCGCGCACAGCGTCGGGATCGGTCACGAATTCGCGGTACGCCTCGTCGAGAACGACGAGCACGTTCTCGGGAACTTCGGCCATGAACTCGCGGAACTCGGAGTCGGTGACCACGGTGCTGGTCGGGTTATTGGGGCTACACACGATGACGACCCGAGTGGATGCCGTGATTGCGGCGCCCATTGCTGCCAAGTTGTGCCGGTGGTCAACACCATTCGCGATCTGAACGCTTGTGGCCCCTGTGGCGGCTACCAGCAGCGGATACGCCTCGAAGCTGCGCCAGGCGTAAACGACTTCGTCGCCGGGTGCTGCGGCAGCGCTGATGAGTTGGGCGAGCACCGCGACGGAGCCGGCACCGACCTGCACGTTTTCAGCGGTCACCCCGAAGCGCGCGGCAATGTGGGTGCGAAGTTCGTAGGCCGAAGCATCCGGATAGCGGTTGATGCTGTGGGTAGAGAGTTTCTCTCTCACCGAGGGCAGTGGCTCGAACGGGTTCTCGTTTGACGACAGTTTGAACGCGTCAGCATCGGCGGGGGCGCCCTGACGGTAGGGCGCGAGGGCGGCAATCTCGGGTCGAAGCTGTACGCGGTTGGTGATCACTTGCCCAGCCTAGAGCCGCCAGCCCCTGCGGTTGTTTCGCCCCGATAACAGATTGTGTCTGCCGTAAGCAGCAGGGATCCTGCCGCGAGCATTGCGGCGCAACAAATTAGGGGTGCATAGTTGCATCATGAGAATTGTCGTGCGCTTGTTGATCAACGCTCTTGCCCTCTGGCTGACTACGGTGCTTGTTGCCGGCGTGGAGTTGGTTCCTTTCGAACCGGGCGGAACCCTTGAGACCGTTTTGACGTTCTTGATTGTTGCTGCGGTATTCGGAATTGTTAACGGTGTACTGGGCAACCTGATCCGCATCGTCGCTTTCCCGCTGTATGTGCTGACGCTGGGGCTTCTTGCGCTCGTCGTCAACGGGCTGTTGTTGCTGCTCGTCAGTTGGATCTCGAGCCTGTTTGGTTTCGGACTCGTCGTCAACGGCTTCTGGTGGGGAGTGCTCGGTGCCCTCGTCTTGGGTCTCATCAGTTGGTTCATCGGAATTCTGGTTCGCCCCATCGTGGGCAAGAAAAACTAGCGCTATAGCGCTAGCGCAACACCGTTAGGGCAGCACCCGCTCGTAGTAGTACGAGGTGACGGTCGCTGTCGTTGCATCCCGCCCAAACAGCGCCATCCGCTGGACGGCTTCCTGCAGCTCGACGCTGTCTGACTGATCCATTAGTCGACCGGTTTCGGCATATTGGGAGAGGTGATGGGCGGGCACCGCTTCTCCTGCGGGCAAGGGCTTCCCACCGTATGCCTGCCGCTCCACCACAAGCGCGTGCCGGTTATCTTGTAGCCCTCCGGCCGCCACGACAAGGTCATCCGTGTGCTCAACAATGATCGTCGGCACGTCGTCAGGGATCACCACCTGACCGACGTTTCCTCCCACCGTAAATACTCCTGCGGTGTTGTACTCCCCGGATTCGGCCAGTCGCGCCGCGACGGCGGCGCCTTGCGAGTGTCCCGTGAAAGAAACAGGACTTTCACTCTTAATACCCGCCTCGCGCATAGCGGCAGCAACCGCGGCAATTGATCCTGACTGTTGCGCAGCCGCAAGGGAGAGATTGCTCGTGCCGTCAAACGATTCCGTGGTGTCAGACACTGCAAAGTCGACTGTTCCCGAGATATACACCTCAAAGCGGTCACGCTCGCCGGGAGTTTCGTACTTTTCGATGCGCACCTGCTCGGGATGCTCCTCCGTGGGCTGAGGGATGCGCTCGACGCGCTCCTCGACCGATCGTGCTGCGGTGACGGGTTCGGGCTGAGTGGTATTCTTCAGCATGACCGGAGTCTCCTTGAGCACGCCGGCAACCCCTCCAGCGCTCTTAATGTTCCCGGCAGAGGATGCCAACCCGATCACCCCCGCAGCACTGAGGATCGACACCACAGCGGGAGGCACCCCGGATGCTCCTGCCGAGAGCTCATCTACCGTCATAACACCGTGCCGGAGCGCCAGAACGAACGCTGGGTCGCTCAACAGTCCATTCAGTTGGGCTGAGATCCACTCGTGGTCAACTAGCTGCGGGTTAGCTTTTCCGAGCACGGCTGTTGCCACCCCGATCCCGGCAAGGATTGGAAGCAAGGGGCTAGTAAGCACAACGGTTACTGCCCAGGCGGGGAAGAGGAACCCGATAACGGCGGCGGCATCCGCGGCAAGTCGACGCACGATGCTTTCGGCGAGTGCGTCACCCACCCCATACGTTTGCGCCGCCACGCGCACAAGACCGCTCATCAGCTCCGCCCGGTAAGCGAGCTGGCTCAAAGCGGAGTGCGCATAGTCGAGATCAGTTTCGGCGATGGCGGCTGCCGTGGGGATGCCCAGGGATTCCAGTTGCCCGATCGTGAGTCGAGCATCCACCATCTCAAGGGCACCAAGAATGTCGCGGGTCTGTTCCGCCGCCCGCAACAGGTTCGCCGCATTGCTGAGCATCTCGTCTGTGGCGACCGCATAGCTACCCCCACCCGAGATGGTGAGTTCATCCGACACGAGTGCTCATCTGGCTAGCTGCGGTCGTAGTTCGTTGTTCTGCGGCCTCGATCATTGTGCAGGCGCTTGCCAGATCGCGGTGCAATTCGTGTACTCCAGCATCGAACAACTGCTGGGCCGGCCCGCGCCAGTCAACGCTCTCGTTCGGTAGCAAGGCTCGTACGTAGTTGAGCCGCTCACTAATCATGCGGAGCTGTTGGGCCTGAAATTCGAGTGCAACCTGAGCCGTTGCATCCATGGGAGTCGTCATCTATCGCCTTTCGACGACCCAACTCTCGTTAACGTCCTGTGCCATGTGAGGTGGCCGATAGGCATCCGGGAAGCCAATCCCTGAACCACCTCTGTTGAGGAGTCGAAACTGCGACAGAATGAAGCATGACTTTCGAGCGTGCTCTCTCCGACTCGACGACATTCAAGGTGTGTTTTGTGTGCACCGGCAATATCTGTCGGTCTCCCATGGCTGAAGCTGTTTTCACCGACCTCATTGCCACAGCCGGACTCAACAAACGCATTGCCGTCACCTCAGCAGGAACCGGCGATTGGCATGTCGGCGAACCCGCCGACGATCGCACCATCAACGCCCTCGCGGCCCGCGGCTACAATGGTGCTGGGCATCGAGCCCGCCAGTTTGACCCCGAATGGTTCAGCAAGCTTGACCTCATCGTCGCGTTCGATCGAGGACAAGAACGAATTCTGCGCACCTGGGCACCCAGCGACCAAGACCGGTCAAAAGTGCAGCCCATGTTGGGCTTTGATAGCGACCTCGCTCATCTCATTGACGTGCCAGACCCCTACTATTCGGATGCCGCACTCTTCGACCATGTTCTCGTCATGATCGAGAAGGCGTGCGGCTCGCTATTTCGTCAGATCACACCAGGAATCACCGCAAACACCGCAAACACCTAGGGAGCCTCATGAGCCCGTTGCCCGTTCAACCACTAAGCCCCCTCGATGGCCGCTACCGCCCCGCCGTGTCGGCACTGGGGGAGCACCTCTCCGAAGCGGGACTCAACCGGGCCCGCGTGCACGTGGAGGTCGAATGGTTGATCTTCCTCACCGGCAAGAGCCTCTTTGGTTCCCGCCCGCTGAGCGCTGAACAGATCACAGCACTGCGCGCGTTTGCCACCGATTTCGGGCAGGAGCAGATCGACGAGCTCGCTCGACTCGAAGCAACCACTCGTCACGACGTCAAGGCCGTCGAATACCTCGTGCGCGCCAAACTCGACGAACTCGACCTCACCTCGATTGCCGAACTCACCCACTTCGCTGCGACCAGCGAAGACATCAACAACCTCTCCTACGCAATCACCATCTCGGATGCAGTGCGCGAAGTGTGGCTGCCCAAGTTCCGTATTGTGCTCACCGCGTTGCGTGCGCAGTCTGAACTGATGCGCGACAACGCGATGCTCGCTCACACGCACGGCCAGCCCGCAACGCCCACCACAATGGGCAAGGAGTTTGCTGTTTTCGTTTACCGCCTTGACCGCATCCTGACTCGCATTGAGGGCATCAGCTACCTCGGCAAATTCAGCGGCGCGACCGGCACCTTTGCCGCACACCTCGCGGCTGACCCTGAGCAGAACTGGCCAGCACTCTCGAAAGAGTTTGTCGAGTCCTTGGGGCTCGACTGGAACCCACTGACTACACAGATTGAGTCGCACGACTGGCAAGTTGAGCTCTACCAAGCTACAAGCCACGCCAACCGGGTGCTGCACAACCTCTGCACCGACGTGTGGTCGTACATTTCGATGGGTTACTTCCGCCAGATTCCCCAGGCAGGCGCGACGGGCTCATCGACGATGCCGCACAAGATCAACCCGATCCGTTTTGAGAACGCTGAAGCCAACCTCGAGCTCTCGAGCGCACTACTTGAGTCGCTCGCTCAGACTCTCGTAACCTCGCGGCTGCAGCGCGACCTCACCGACTCCACCACCCAACGCAATGTGGGTGTCGCGTTCGGACACTCGCTGCTCGCCCTCGACAACATCGAGCGTGGACTTCACGAGATCGCCCTCAACCCGGTCGCGCTCGACGCTGATCTTGATAGCAACTGGGAGATCCTAGGCGAAGCCATCCAGACGGTTATTCGTGCGGAAGTCACCGCCGGCCGCAGCACCATCAGTGATCCCTACGCGATCCTCAAGGAACTCACGAGGGGCAAGCGCATCAACTCCACCGACCTCAGTGAATTCATCGCTGGACTCGATATCGGTGCGGAGGCCAAAGCTCGCCTGCAGGCGCTGACCCCAGCCACCTATGTTGGGCTTGCCAGCTCGCTCGTCGACTACTTGGGTGACAGCAAGTAACTCATACTGTCGCGCGTGCGTGGCAGCATTTCGCTCTGCACAAGGCCGGTCTCCTCACTGTGGAAATTCAGGAAGATGGGGCGACGCTAGACATCCGATCCCAAGAATCCGGCCAGTTCTGTTCGTCATGAGCCCCAGCCGCAAACGCTTTTCCTGAGTTTCCGTGGTCGCAGCGTCGTTATCGTGACGCTCCTCGAACAACTGCAAAAGGTGGCATCTGCCCGCTGGGCTTGGCCACCCCGGCGATCAGCCGCAGTACAACGGGTAGGCCGACCCGGTAGCCAGCGAAAGCAAACGCAATTGCGGCAAGACGCGGTCAAGGCGAAAGCAGCTCGTTAGCGAACCTCCGTGCGGACGCGACTAGTGTGCCGCGTCGCGGTCTTGCTCATCCATGTCAAGCAGTTCGTCCTTGTCTGGGCGTACCGCGAGCACGAGCATGGCTATCACGACGAGTGAGACGATGAAGGCGACTCCGGCAAAGATGAGGCCGATCATCCAGTCGCGGGTCGACATGAAGACGACGAGGCCCGTGAATACCCCAAAGATTCCGGAAAGACCGAGCATCTCAGCTGGGCGCGTACGGTCACGCTTGTTGGGGGAAACCACCTAATCCTCTTTCTGTTGCACGGCTGCGGCGACCGAGTCGTGGTCTTTGTTGCTCCACTTGAGTGAGAATGCAGCAATTACTAAATACACACCAAGGATGGCCCAATAAGCTCCGAGTAAGCCGACCACCACAATGGATGCCGTCAGTTCGCGATCGATACCGTCGGGCCCGGTGTATGGCTGGCTAAATCCCGGGGGGACTAGCAGCACGATGAGGGCGAGTAGTGCGGTGAGGGCACCAACGAACACCCAGTCGCGCGAAGATGCGTCTCTCCCGCGGCTGCGGAGTCCGAGGTAGAGCTCGATAAATCCAGTGATTGCAGCAAATGCTGTCAACAGGAACACGAAATAGGCCTGCCCGCCACCGGTAGCGACAAATGCTGCGATCGCGGTTGCAACGGTGACGACACCCTGCGTGATCCACAGGTTGCGTGACACACCCTTATGGGGCGAGATCACACTGGCCGTCACCAGTACTGCGCCAGCGACGAGTGTGAAGCTGGCCAGCGTAACGAGCCCGAGCCGAGCAGAATGATCGGCCGAAAATGTGACGACGATGGCTAAGGCAAGGGCCGGAATTGCTCTGGCTAACGGCACGTACCACGCAGTGGATGTCGGCAGCGGCTCAGCGTGAGCACTAGTCAAGCGATCGCCTTCTTTCTGAACAAGCGGTTGCCTCTAGTCTAAGCCGCTTGGCGTCGCTCGCAGACGGTGCCCTGTCAGCGGCCTCAGGCGAGCCCGCTGACTGGTGATCCCTTAAGATCCCGGAGGCAGGTCGACGAAGCGTGAGAAGTGTCCGTGGAAGCCAACGGTGACCGTGCGGGTAGGTCCGTTTCGGTGCTTGGCGATAATCAGGTCAGCTTCTCCTGCGCGGGGGCTGTCTGCTTCGTAGGCACTTTCGCGGTGCAACAGGATGACCATGTCGGCGTCTTGCTCGAGCGATCCCGATTCACGGAGGTCGGAGAGGGCAGGCTTCTTGTCGGCTCGCTGTTCAGGTCCACGGTTGAGCTGTGAGATCGCGATCACAGGAACTTCGAGTTCCTTGGCGAGCAGCTTGAGCGCACGCGAGAACTCACTAACTTCTTGCTGACGGGATTCAACTTTTTTACCACTGGTCATGAGCTGCAGGTAGTCGATGATGACCATGCGCAGGCCGACCTTCTGCTTGAGTCGACGGCATTTGGCACGAATTTCAACGAGGGTCATGTTGGGGCTGTCGTCAATGTAGAGAGGCGCATCGTTGATGCGACCGCGTGTCTGAGCGATTGTGGTCCAGTCGTTGGCGTGCACGGAACCCTTGCGCATGTGTTGCAGGGGAACACTTGCTTCTGCTGACAGCAGTCGCATAGCAATCTCGCTGCGACCCATTTCTAGGGAGAACACGATTGACGGCAAATCATGGTGGATGGATGCTGCGCGAGCGAAGTCCAAACCAAGAGTCGACTTACCGATGGCGGGTCGCGCAGCCAAAATGATCAGTTGGCCGGGGTGTAATCCGTTGGTCAGTTCATCGAGCTCGGCAAATCCGGTGGGAACACCGATCATCTGGCCGTCGCGGCCACGCGCTGCTTCGATCTCGTCGATGGCGCTCTCGACGGCGGTGGTGAGCGGCACGTAGTCTTCAGTCTCAACACCACCGGTGACCGAGTAGATCTCTGCCTGGGCGTTATTGACGAGGTCGAGGACTTCTCCCTCACTGGCGTAGCCCATCTGCACGATTCGAGTTCCGGCCTCGACGAGGCGGCGCAGCACCGCTTTCTCGGTGACAATGTTGGCGTAGAAGCCAGCGTTCGCTGCAGTGGGAACAATGCCGGTCAGCGTGTGAAGGTATTCAACTCCGCCGGCGCGGGAGAGGTCACCCGTCTTAGTGAGCTCGTCGGTGACCGCGATAACGTCGGTGGGCTCACCGTGCGAGTAGAGCGTCAGTACGGCGTTGAAGATCGTCTCGTGCTTGGGAACATAAAAGTCTGCGCCGCGAACGGTTTCGATGACGTCAGCGACGGCGTCTTTGCTGAGAAGCATGCCGCCGATCGCGCTTTGTTCTGCGAGGAGATCGTGAGGGGGTACGCGGTCGCCGCGTGAGCCGCCGCGAGGTTCGCCCGACTGACGTTCGTCACCGGCGAGACCCAAGTGCGCAATAGACATACGTTTCCTCCTAGTGGGGCAGCCCTAGTTATACGCGCCACCCCCGACACTTAGGCAGTCCGCCATACCGGGACCCGCTCCAAGGCTGCTTCACACTACGAAGCAGAATCAACTACCCACAACTGGGGCTGTGGATAGGGCTGTGCACAACTCCGGGGAAACGCCGGAAGTGTTGTGAGCAAGCTGTGGAAACAACTGTGGAAACTCGAACGAATTTTTCGCGTAAAGAGTTCCTGACCTGCATTTTTACAATTCACACACAGTGTGTAGAAACATGTCTAAAGTCCGGCTTGAGGGTTCCGTGTGTTTTCGAATTCCTGTGTATAAAGGACTTGACAAGTGGCCTTAAACCACAAGGACGACGAGCCAATCGGCTCGTCGTCCTTGGAGAACTATAGTTACTTGCCTGCAACAACCTGAAGGGTGATGGTTGCAACGATGTCGTCACGCAGACGGATCGTAGCTTCGTGGTCACCAACAATCTTGATTGCTGTGGGGATCTCGATCTTGCGCTTGTCGATTTCGCCAAGACCAGCACTCGCAACAGCTTCTGCGACGTGTGCTGGCTTAACCGAACCGAACAGTCGTCCACCCTGACCAGCGGTCACGGTGAGCTTGACCTTGGTCGCCTGGAGGCGAGCCTTGAGGTCCTGCGCTTCTTCGAGAGTGGCGTGCTCGCGCGATGCGCGACCTGCCTTGATGGATTCGACCTGCTTTTCGCCACCGCGAGTCCACGCCACGGCGAAGCCCTGGGGGATGAGGTAGTTACGAGCGAAGCCGTTCTTTACGTCAACGACGTCACCAGGAGCGCCGAGACCGGTCACTTCGTGAGTGAGGATGAGCTTAGACATGTCGGTGGCTCCTTAACGGCCTGCGCCGGCGTAGGGCAGCAATGCCATCTCACGGGCGTTCTTGACGGCCGTGGCGATGAGACGCTGCTCCTGAACGGAAACACCGGTGATACGACGGGCGCGGATCTTTCCACGCTCGGAGATGAACTTACGAAGCGTAGCGACATCCTTGTAGTCGATAACGCCTACGCGGATCGACTTGGCTGGTGCGGCGTTCTTGCCGTCCTTGCCCTTGCGGATGGGCTTGCGGCGGTCGCCGCTGCTCTTTCCTGCCATGAGTGTTACTTCTTTCTGTAATTAAGACTTAGCGTCGAGTGCCTAGAAAGGCGTCTCGTCGGAGTAGTTGCCGGGGGTGTTCCATACGTCACCAGATGCTGCGGGAGCGCTAGCTGCCCACGGCTCTTCTTTAGAAGGCTGGCCGCCGCCGCTCTGCTGGGCTGCACGAGGAGCCGAGCTGTCACGGGGTGCACGGGTGATCTGCGCGGTTGCGTAGCGGAGGCTGGGACCGATCTCGTCGATCTCCAGTTCCATGCTCGTGCGCTTTTCGCCCTCTTTGGTTTCGTAGGAACGCTGACGAAGGCGGCCCTGCGCGATAACGCGGCTGCCCTTAGTCAGTGTTCCCGCAACGTGCTCGGCGAATTCACGCCAGCACGAAGCGCGGAGAAAGAGTGCTTCTCCGTCTTTCCACTCGTTCGATGCTCGATCGAAGGTGCGCGGCGTTGAGGCAATGGTGAAGTTAGCTACAGCAAGTCCGCCCTGCGTGTAGCGCAGTTCAGGATCTGCCGTGAGGTTACCCACGACCGTAATGACTGTCTCGCCGGCCACGACTACTCTGCTTCCGCTTCAGCCTTGGCTTCTTCGACAGGAGCCTTCGCTTCTTCGACAGGAGCCTTAGGTGCAGCAGCAGGAGCCTTCGCTTCTTCGGCCGGAGCCTTAGTCGCAGCAGCCGGAGCCTTGGATGCGGCAGGAGCCTTGGTTGCAGCGGCCGGAGTCTTTGCCGGAGCGGCAGCCTTGCGGGCAGCCTTCTCTTCAGCAATCTTCTTGGCAGCAGCTACCTGGGCGAAGCCAGCTTCTGCACGCAGCACCTTGGTGCGCATGACAGCTTCGCTGAGCTTAAGTTGGCGGTCGAGCTCGTCAGTAGACGCGCTCTCTGCAGTGAAGTTGACGACGGCATAGATGCCTTCGGTCTTCTTATTGATCTCGTAGGCCAAACGACGGCGACCCCAAATATCGATGTTATCGATGCTGCCACCGTCATTGCGGATGACATTGAGGAACTTGTCGAGACTGGGAGCCACGGTGCGTTCGTCGATCTCTGGATCGAGGATGACCATGAGTTCGTACTGATGCGTCACAAACCCACCTCCTTCGGACTTAAACGGTTACAGACGATCTGTAACAGGAGGGTGTTGACGTTCGTCGTTCCACCTAGAGGCAGTCAGACAACCTGCCTAGTGTAGTTGCATTGTGGGGCAATACTCAAGGCGAAGGGGACGGTTGGTGCTGCTGGTGCTCCGCCCACCACCCGCGCAGTCGCTTTTCTGCTTCCTGCTCCCCGAGCGGGCCCTCGTCGAGGCGCAACTCAAGCAAGAACTTGTAGGCCTCACCCACGTCACGGCTGGGCTTGAGCCCCAGAATCGCCATTATCTGCTCGCCGTCGAGATCGGGACGAACTGCCGCTATTCCCTCAGCTTCGGCTATCGCCGCGATGCGGTCCTCGAGATCATCGTAGGCAAAGGACAAACGGTCGGCTTTGCGCACATTGCGGGTGGTGACATCCGCCCGGGTGATGATGTGCAAGCGCTCAAGCTGGCCACCGGCATCCCGCACATAGCGGCGCACCGCTGAATCGGTCCACGCCCCTTCGGTGTAGCCAAAAAACCGCAAATGCAGTTCAACAAGGCGGGCGACTGACGTGATGGTCTCTTTGTCGAAACGCAGAGCTCGCAGCCGTTTGGTCGCCAGCTTCGCTCCCACAACATCGTGGTGGTGAAAGGTAACCACACCTCCGCGCTCAATTTTGCGCGTAGACGGCTTGCCAATGTCGTGCAGGAGAGCAGCGATACGCAGCACGAGATCAGGTCCCTCAATGCCCGGGCGGGTCTTCTCAAGCTCAATTGCCTGACGCAACACCGTGAGGGAATGCTCGTACACATCCTTGTGGTGAGCATGCTCATCCACTTCAAGCTTCAAGGCCGGAATCTCGGGAAGCACCTGCTCTGCAAGCCCCGTCTCCACCAGCAGGCGGATGCCCGGAACCGGGTCATCCGTCTTCAACAGTTTTGTGAGCTCATCACTGACGCGCTCAACACTCACGATGTCGATGCGCGGTGCCAGCTCAGTCATCGCGCGAACTGTATCGGGGGAGACCGTGAAGCCGAGCTGAGAGGTGAACCGTGCGGCTCGCATCATCCGCAAGGGATCATCACCAAACGACACTTCGGGCGAACCTGGCGTCGAAATGGTTTTACTTAACAGATGTTCGACTCCGCCCCAGGGGTCGACCAGAACACGCTCGGGCAAGCGCAACGCCATCGCGTTGACGCTGAAGTCGCGGCGTTCGAGATCTTTTTCTAAGGAATCACCGAAAACAACAACCGGCTTTCTCGTTGCGCCGTCGTAACTCTCGGCGCGGTAGGTGGTGATTTCTACCGTCTCACCATCGATACGCGCGGCAATCGTGCCGAACTCGCGACCGATATCCCACTGGGCTTCAGAGATCGGTGTGACGATCCGCATGATGTCATCAGGGTTCGCATTGGTCGCAAAATCGAGGTCGGTGACCGCTCTACCCAAGAAGGCATCTCGCACCGGTCCGCCCACAAGCGCGAGTTCGAAACCTTCGGCAGTGAATCGCGCCGCTAGGGTGGCTACGGGTTTAGAGTCGGCAAGCTTTCCCAGACTCTTAATTGCGTTGGCAACACTCTCCATAGTGCGACTAGTTTCGCACGATCATGGGGAGCATTTCGCCCGATGTACCCACAACGCACCCACCATTCAGACAAGGAAGAATAAACTCACATCATGCTGGCCGAGCGAGAGTACGGGGTCGACCCTTGCCGTTAAGAGTCTTCAGCGCCGCTATCGCGCTCGCTCTCGGCCTCACTCTCGCCGCGAGCGGAGCCAGCGCCGCACCGAGCGTAGCCACCGTTCCTGCGCTGACAACCGCATCCGCGGCCACTCAGGTTTCCGTAATTGCACCCCTCACGGTGCCTACCGGCAGCGGTGGGCTGATCAGCGCTAAAGCGCTTGCTGACTACACCGACCCCTTAGGTCTCCTTACCCGCCAATTGGATGCCGTTGCCGGCAAGCCGATAGCGGTGGCCATTGACCCCATGATCTTGGCCTCCATTCGCGTGCTGGGCACGAGTGCTCCGGAGTCTGCGCGCAATTGGCTGGAACGGCTGTCTCTCCTGGGCAATGAGATCGTTCCGCTGCCGTACGCCAACTCCGATCCAACACTGGCAACTCAGTCAAACGAAGCAAGCACTCTCGGTCCGATTAGTTTTGATTTCGCGCTCGATCCGGCCAATTTTGTCGAGTCTGCTGAAGCTGACCCTGCACCGAACCCCACGCCAGACCCCATGGATGTCGGAGCAGACGAAGTGCCCGCCTATCCGACAACCGAGGAGCTTCTCGCGTGGAATTACTCCATCGACGGTTTCGTGCATCCTCGAGCAAACACTGTTGTGTCGAGCGATCTGGGCGTGCTTGCGGAGAGCGGCTTCCGCACCGTGGTGTTGTCATCGACGAATGTTTCACGGGAACCGGGAGCCGGTTCGGTCGCCACGATCGGGGGCATGACCTCACTAATTTCCGATTCGACAGCATCGGCGGCAATGGATGAGGCGCTCGGCTCCACTCTCGATCGCGATGTGACCTCCACTGAAACCGCGCTTGCCTCTGCAGTTCTTGCTGCGGGTTCAGCCCAGTCTGCTGACATCGCATCTGTGCTCATCACGATCGACCATTCGCTTGAGTTGAGTTCTGCACGATTGGATACTGCGCTTGCGAGCCTGACGGCAAGTCCCTCAATAACGCTTGTTCCACTGACGACTCTGGCGACGGCAACGGCGTCCCCCGCCACCGTCGCTGACATGCCCCAGAGCGATGCTCTCCTTAGCGACGTCAACCGCATGTTCTCCGCGGCTCAGCAAGAGCGCAGCTTCTTTTCCATCGCTGCAGATCCAGAAGCACTTATTGCACAGCGCCGGCTCGCTATGCTCGACGTCTTGGGCACCATCCCGACGGAGGATTCTGCCCAATGGCTCACCGAGGTCGATGGCTTCTTGGTCGAATCTCGTGACCTGCAAACTTCGGTCACTGTTGTTGAGTCGAGCAATTTTCTCCTGCTTGCCGACAACAGCTTTTTACCGGTTTCGGTGAGCAACAGTCTCAATCAGGCGGTGACGGTCTTCATCACCGTTGATCCCCGCACAGCGCTTCTCGCGGTGGGGGAGGGCCGAGTAGAACTGCAGATTGAAGCGAATTCACAAGCTAAAGGCAATATTCCGGTGCGGTCGTTATCTAACGGTGTAGTCGATGTGGAAATCAGTCTTACGAGCACCACGGGTCTTCCCATTGGTACGAACACAGTGACCGAAATCAATGTTCAAGCGGGCTGGGAGACACCTATCGTTCTCGCTTTCGCTGCGCTCATCGTTGTGATTTTCAGTGTTGGCTTCGTTCGCAGCATCGTGCGTCGACGGAAGCCTGTGAATGACTAACCAGCCCGGTCCCGAAGCTGAGCCTGAGCCCGGCGTTCCCAGCGCCTCGGTGGGGCTCCCCGCCCAAAAATCATCAAACATTGGTCGGGCGAGTGCGCTCCTGGCGTCCGGAACGTTTGTGTCGCGCATCCTGGGCTTCCTCAGTGCGCTTCTGTTGGCGCGTACTTTGGGCCTATTCGGTGCTGGTGATGCTTATAGCATCGCTAACCAGCTGCCGAAAAGTGTCTACGCGATTGTTGCTGGCGGCATGCTGAGCGCCGTAATCGTGCCACAGATTGTGCGCGCTGCCCTGCACAAAGACGGCGGCCAAAAGTTTATCAATCGACTTGTCACGCTTGGTATTGTCATCTTCTTGATCGTGACCGCAGCGGCCACCATCAGCGCTCCGCTCCTCGTCCACCTCTACACACAAACCAGTGAGAATTTCGGACCGCCCGAAATCGCTCTCGCGACCGCGTTCGCCTACTGGTGCCTGCCCCAGATTCTCTTCTACGCCCTGTATTCGTTGCTCGGCGAAGTATTGAATGCCCGTGGTAAATTCGGGCCATTCACGTGGGCACCCGTCGCCAATAATGTGGTCATGCTGACTGGCCTCATCGTTTTCCAGCTCCTCTTTGGCAGCGTCGATGGTCTGCCTTCCACCGCCTGGACCCCCGACATGATTGCCATTCTCGCGGGCAGCGCGACTCTCGGCATTGCCGTACAAGCAGCGATCCTCGCCTACTTCTGGCATCGTGCGGGGCTCCGCTACCGTCCCGAATTCCAGTGGCGCGGGGTTGGTCTCGGCGCGGCAGGCAAGGCAGCGTCGTGGACCTTCGGCATGATTCTGGTTACCCAAATCGGCGCCGTCGTCGAAACTAACGTTGCGTCACTCGCGTCGGGCGGAGCATCCGTGCTCCTCATGAGCACGGCGTGGCTCATTTTCATGCTGCCACACTCTGTCATCGCCGTCTCCATCGGCATGGCCTACTTCACCCGGATGAGTGGGCACGCTCGCGATGGTGACCTCACCGCCATGAAGACCGACGTGTCATCCTCGTTGAGGTCGATTCTGATGCTGCTGGTGTTCGCCGCTATCGGCCTGGTGGTGATCTCGTACCCCTTCAGTGCGCTGTTCGGTAAGACCTATGAACAGGTGTCCTCGCTCGCAGTCGTGCTCATGATTTATCTCGTCGGTCTCGTTCCGTTCAGCATCATGTACGTATTGCAGCGCGTCTTCTATTCGTTTGAAGACACCCGAACGCCATTCTTCTTGCAGAGTTTCCAAGTGGTGCTCTACATCTCTGCAGCACTCTTTGTCTCCACGTTCCCCGTGGAACGTATTGCGATGGGCCTCGCCGCAGCCATTACAATTTCTGGCACCGTCCAAACCACGGTGGCGTTGTTCGTAGTTCGCAAGCGGGTTCCCGGCTTTGAGCTGATGCCGCTGGTGCGCCGCACACTCTGGTTTGCTGGCGCCATGATTCCTGCTGCGGGTGCCGGGTTCGGCATCCTGATGCTGCTGGGTGGATTCGGTGAAGACTCGTTCGTTGTCTCCGGGTTCTCCGGTGGTTTCGCTTCGATCGCGATGGCGGGAACCGGGATGCTCGCCGTCTACTCGGCCACCCTCGCGCTCACCAGGAATGACGAGTTCTTCGCCTTTGTGCAACCGATCATGGCGCGCCTGCGCCGCCGCTAATCCTGTATTCCCGCCACAGCGTGATCGCCGCTAAGCGAAACGAAAGGGTCACGGCTGCGAACTGTTTACTGTTAGCCCGCACGCCACAGCCACTCGGAATACTCCATAGCTAGGATGTGTTGAACCGGGTAATCACGATCCCAAGGAGACACGAATAGTGCGTCAACTCATCATCATCGGATCCGGCCCCGCCGGTTACACCGCGGCGATTTATGCTGCGCGCGCAAATCTGGCGCCGCTCGTGATCGCGAGCTCGGTTGAGGCCGGTGGCGAACTTATGAAGACCACCGAGGTTGAGAATTACCCTGGCTTTGCCGAGGGAATTCAGGGTCCTGACCTCATGATCGAAATGCAGAAGCAGGCGGAGCGTTTCGGTGCCGAGATTATTCTCGACGATGTTACTGACCTTCAGCTTGAGGGCCAGATCAAAAGGGTCACTCTCGGCAATGGCGACGTTCACGAGGCTCTCTCCGTGGTGTTTGCGACGGGTTCCGCCTACCGAAAGCTTGGTCTTCCCGACGAAGAACGACTCAGCGGCTACGGAGTTTCCTGGTGCGCAACCTGCGACGGATTCTTCTTCCGCAAGAAGACGATCGCGGTTGTTGGCGGCGGAGACTCCGCTATGGAAGAAGCAACCTTCCTCACAAAGTTCGCTGACAAGGTGTACGTCATTCACCGCAAGGATGAGCTGCGAGCCTCGAAGGCAATGCAGGAGCGTGCGTTCAGCGATCCCAAGATCGAATTCCTGTGGAATAAGGCCGTAACCGGCATCACCGGTGTCGAACTGGTTGACGGTATCGACGTGACGGACACCGTTGATGGCACTGAGTCGCACCTCGACGTTAGCGGGCTGTTCATTGCGATCGGCGCCGACCCCCGCACGCATTTGGTTCACGGACAACTCGATATCAACGCTGACGGAACCGTCGAAGTGGATGGTCGTTCCTCACGCACCAACATCACCGGAGTTTTTGCGGCCGGCGACGTGATCGACCCCACCTACCGCCAAGCAGTGACCGCTGCCGGATCCGGCACCGTTGCTGCCCTCGACGCAGAACACTACCTCGCGTCACTGCCTCGCGAACTTGTCGCAAGCGCAGTCCAGCCCAAACGAATCGAAGAAGCAGACGACGAAGCCGCCTAACCGCGGTTCGGCAGCAGTTCTCACACCGTAATCCCACCGAACAAAGGAAACACACAATGTCTTCAGCAACAGAAGTAACTGACGCCAACTTTGAAGAACTCGTCATCAACTCAAAAGACACCATCATGGTGGACTTCTGGGCCGAATGGTGTGGCCCGTGTCGCGCCGTCGGCCCGATCCTTGACCAGATCGCCAGCGAAAACGCCGACAAGATCAAGATCGTCAAGCTCAATGTTGACGACAACCCGAAGATGGCGATGAAGTATCAGATCACCTCGATTCCCGCGATGAAGGTCTTCCGCGGTGGCGAGGTTGTCAAGACTGTTATTGGTGCAAAGCCGAAGCCTGCGATCGAAGCAGACCTCGCAGAGTTCCTGGCGTAAAACTCACGCCGACCGAAAGCCTCCAGCATCCACTACTGAGTGGGTGTTCGGAGGCTTTCGTAGTTAACCCCCGTGAGTCGTTCGGATTCGGTCCACAGTTTCGCTGCATCAACCTCAGAGTGCGACGCCGGGCTCGATTCGACCCGTACCGGGGCGCCACGGTACTCCTTGCGTCCGGAGGGACCAAAGTACTCACCTCCGGTAGCGCTCGGGTCGGTTGCGGCACGCAGAGACGGCCGAGCGCCCTGCTTCGGCGTCTGGATGCCCAAAAAGACCAGCGCCTTGAGCGGGCGCAGGTACCACCGGTTAAACATGTGGTCGGCGAGCCCTGTTCCGGCGGTTCCGGGATGCGCAGCTACCGACGTGGCATCGATCCCGGCCGACTCGAACCGGCGCTGCAGCTCGTAGGTGAACAATAGATTGGCAAGTTTGGAACGACCATAGGCGGCGCGCGGCGTATAGGAGCCGTTCTGGAACATCAGGTTTCCGAACTCCATAAATCCCCAGCCGTGGGCCAGGCTCGACAGGCTCACCACGCGTGCACCAGGGGTGGCGGTGATGAGGTCGAGTAAGCGACCGGTGAGTGCGAAATGTCCGAGGTGGTTGGTGCCGAGCTGTGACTCGAAGCCGTCGATCGTGAGTTGGGCATCCGTCATCATGATTCCGGCGTTATTGACCAACAGGTCGAGTTGCGAATGTTTCCCGTGAAACTCTTCGCTAAAGTGCTGGATCGATTCGAGATCAGCAAGATCGAGAAGCATCGTCTCGAGCGAAACCTCCCCGAGATCGTTCAGAAGTGCACTTTTCGCGGCAGCGGCCTTCTCTGCCGTACGCATCGTCATCACAACGTGTGCTCCCGCTGTGAGCAGGGCGCGGCTCGTTTCAAAGCCGAGGCCCGAGTTTGCACCGGTCACGATCACGACTTTGCCCGTGAGGTCTCCGATGTCAGAGGCGGTCCATTCGGTACGAGCGTTCACTAGCGTCCTTAGTTTCATGTTCCGGGGGGTGACTCAGTCTGAGGGTAGTTCGGAACGGGCATCCCGAAAGATAGTCCACTACCCCCGTGTAATCATCCCTCAGTTTCAGCTCGCAACCGTCAAACGCCTATTGTTTAAAGTCAACCGAACGGGACTACCCATGACAACGCAGCCAAATAACCTCGACCAGTGGTTTGACCACTATGCGGACCGCGCCTCTGGGCTTGCGGCCTCCGAAGTGCGAGCGTTGTTTGCCGTTGCCTCACGCCCTGAGGTTGTTTCGCTCGCCGGCGGCATGCCATACGTCTCTGCCCTGCCTCAAGACCTCATCACCGAGTCAATTGATCGCGTAATGCGTAATCGCGGCGCTTCGGCGCTGCAGTACGGCTCGGGCCAAGGTTTGCCCGCACTTCGGGAACAAATTCTCGAAGTAATGGCTCTCGAAGGTATCCGGGCGAGCGTCGATGACGTTGTTGTTACTACCGGCTCGCAACACGCTCTAGAACTCGTCACGAAGCTGTTCATCAATCCCGGAGATGTCGTTATCGCTGAGGGCCCCAGCTATGTGACGGCAATGGTGGTCTTCAAGTCGTTCCAAGCAGAGATCACTCATGTTGAAATGGATGACTTTGGGCTCGTTCCCGATTCTTTGCGCGCTCACATCGCATCTGTTCGTGCCGCGGGCAAGACAATCAAGTTTTTGTACACGGTGCCAACCTTTAGTAACCCCGCAGGCGTGACCCTGAGCTGGCAGCGTCGACTTGAGGTGCTGGAGATTGCTCGGGAGAATGGGATTTTGGTTCTCGAAGACAACCCCTACGGACTGTTGTACTTTGATGGTCCGCCTCCGCACGCGATGCGTTCCGTCGAAGGGGATGGTGTCGTCTACCTCGGTACGTTCTCAAAGACTCTTGCTCCCGGTTTCCGGGTGGGTTGGGTGCTCGCGCCCCACGCGATTAGAGAGAAACTCATTTTAGCTAATGAGGCTGCTGTTCTTTCACCCAGCTCATTCACTCAGAACATCATTAGCGAATATATGAGCGTCGCGGACTGGAAGGGCCAGATCGATACCTTCCGCGGTGTATACCGTGAACGCCGAGATGCCATGCTCGATGCCCTCGATGACTACCTCCCCGATCTGCAGTGGACCGTTCCCCATGGCGGCTTCTATGTCTGGGTTACACTGCCCGACAACCTTGATTCCAAGTCGATGCTGCCCCGCGCAGTCAAAGAACTCGTGGCTTACACCCCGGGCACCGCCTTCTATGCCGACGGAAACGGTCGCAACAATATGCGATTGTCCTTCTGCTATCCAACTCCTGAGTTCATCCGCGAGGGCATCCGTCGACTTTCCACTGTTATCAACGGCGAGCGTGAACTGCTCAACACTTTCTCGCAAACGGCGCCACTCACGATTGCGCCCCCCGCACGGTCGATGATCAACCCTCCCGCCAATCTCAGCTAGGACACTATGAACGCTCCACCCACCCGCGTCCTTGTTCTCGCCGGAGGAATCTCGCACGAACGTGATGTTTCTCTTCGCTCGGGGCGCCGCGTAGCCGACGGCCTTCTTGCGCAGGGCAAAGACGTCGAACTGCGGGATCCGGATGCCAGCTTGCTTCCCTACCTTCGAGAGAGCAAGCCGGATGTTGTCTGGCCTGCGCTTCACGGTGCCAGCGGCGAAGACGGCGCTTTGCGCGGCCTGCTCGACCTCATCGGCATTCCCTACGTCGGATCCCGAGCGGATGCTGCCCGGCTCGCTTGGGACAAGCCCACCGCAAAAGCACTCGTTTCTCGCGTCGGAGTGCACACACCCCTCTCGATCGCTCTCTCGCGCGATTCCTTCCGCGAACTCGGCGCGCATAGCATTCTGGATGAGCTCGCCGACGAACTATCGGGAGAGTTGGTTGTCAAGCCCGCTCAGGGCGGATCGGCTCAAGGCGTCACGATTGTCTCCGATCGTTCCGACCTGCCGAGAGCGATGGTCAACGCGTACAACTACTGTGACGTTGCGCTGATCGAACAGCGCATCACCGGTGTTGAGATTGCTATCGGAGTTCTCGACAGCGGCATGGGCCCCGTCGCGCTGCCGGCAGTTGAAATCGAGCCCGTCGCAGGCGCGTACACCTTTGAGGCTCGCTATAATGCTGGTCAGACCCGCTTTTATGCTCCCGCGCGAATCTCGCAGCACGACGCTGATCGTGCTGCGGAGACGGCTTTGACGGCTCACACTGCGCTCGCACTCCGTCATCTCTCCCGCGTGGATCTGATCGTGGATGGAGCGGGGACGCCGTGGTTCCTCGAAGCAAATGTGCTTCCCGGACTAACGGAAACATCGATTTTTCCCCAGGCTCTCGTTGCAGCCGGGCACGATTTAGGCTCGGTTTACGCAGCACTAGCCGAAGCGGCGATCGAGGGACCTTAGGTAAGCTCTCGCAGACGGATCGCCGATGTTTCATGTGAAACATCGAGTAGCGGGGCAGCATGCACGCGCGCAGAACTTCTCTGTGCCCGGCTAGCACTCTAGTCGTCCGTCAATCCGACGACGATCGGTTGCGCAATCCTTCGGTTGCGCAATCCTTCGGTTGAGCAGTCGCTCGGGCCAGCAGTGGATCAGTCACACTCCGCGCCGAATGTTTCACGTGAAACTTCGCCCTTGCCGCTCGTTCGCTTAGCGCGGGGAGCGAGGAGCGAGCTCTCCACCAGCCGCGGTCGCGGCATCCGCGCACCCGGCATCCGCATTCGCATTCGCATTCGCATCTAGTTTCACGTGAAACATTCGTGACCACGTCGAGCGGTGGCCTGCTGGAAGCTGACGAGCTGTTAGCGGTTGAAGCCGGTGTCGCCAAGCTCTTCGAGGATACGGTTAAGGTCGCCGACCGTGGCGAAGTCGATTACGACCTGTCCCTTGCTAGCACCAAGAGTAACTTTGACGCGGGTGTTCAGTCGATCAGCAAGTCGCTCGGCAATTTCATCCAGCGGCCCTTGTTTCTTTCCCCGAGCTGGCTTCGATCGGGCCGGCTTTGTGGAAAGAGAGCCAGCTGCTGCCTCAGCTGCGCGGACTGAGAGCTCTTCATTGACGATCTTGTCGGCCAACCGCTCCATTCCTTCGGCGTCAGGAAGCGAGAGGAGCGCACGAGCATGTCCTGCGGTAAGAACACCGGCGGCCACGCGACGCTGAACGCTTTCTGGAAGGCGCAAAAGACGCAAGGTGTTGGTGATCTGGGGTCGAGAGCGACCAATGCGCTCCGCGAGCTGCTCTTGCGTGATTCCAAAGTCTGAGAGTAGCTGCTGGTAGGCCGAAGCCTCCTCGAGCGGGTTCAAGTTTGCGCGGTGAAGGTTTTCCAACAACGCGTCGCGCAGCATATCTTCATCCGCGGTGCTCTTGATTACCGCGGGAATTGTAGCGAGCCCCAAATGCTTACTGGCTCGAAGACGACGCTCACCCATGATGAGTTCGTACTGCGGTTCACCCTCAACTGCACCAGTCAGCGGCCGGACCACAATGGGCTGGAGCACGCCGATCTCACGGATCGACACGATGAGTTCCGATAGCTCTTCCTCACGAAACTCCGTGCGAGGCTGACGAGCGTTGGGAACAATGTCGAGGGGGGAGAGGCTTGCCAAGCGTGCGCCGGGGACAGAACGAAGCTTCTCAGTTGAGATCTCGCCGCCAGGAAAGAAGACGTCGACCGGACGTTGTTCGTTCTCGTCAGATGCTGGGATAAGGGCGCCGATACCCCGGCCAAGGCCGGTGCGTTTGGGTGCTGCCATTATTGGGGTGCTCCTCGATGTGCAATCTCCGCCGCCGCTTCCAGATAGGAAAGGGAGCCGGGGGAGTTCTGGTCATAGCTAATAACGCTTTGTCCGTAGCTTGGCGCTTCGGAAATTCTCACTGACCGGGGAATCACTGTTGTCAGCACTTGTTTGGGGAAGTGTTCGCGCACATCATCCACGACCTGATTGGCGAGATTCGTGCGAGAGTCGTACATCGTCATCAGGATCGTTGACACTCGAAGCTTCGGGTTGAGGTGACGTTCGATGAGTTTGATGTTGTTGAGTAATTGGCTCAAACCTTCCAGCGCGTAATACTCGCACTGGATCGGGATCAGCACTTCTTGGGCCGCAACAAAAGCATTGATTGTGAGGAGACCGAGAGACGGTGGGCAGTCAATGAATACGTAATGGTACGCGTCAGGAGAATCCTGAAGAAACTGATCGAGGGCGGAACGTAACCGCTGTTCCCGAGCGACGAGCGATACGAGTTCGATCTCAGCACCGGCAAGGTGAATCGTGGCGGGGACGCAGTATAGGGCCGCGAATTCTGGGCTCTTCTGAACGACGTCGGCCATGGGAACGTCGTTGATAATAACGTCGTAAACGCTCGCAGTCTCTGAGCGATGTTCTACACCAAGAGCGGTGGACGCATTTCCTTGCGGATCAAGGTCGATAACAAGCACCCGTGCACCCGTGCGAGCCAGTGCGGCTGCGAGGTTCACGGTAGACGTGGTCTTGCCAACGCCTCCCTTCTGATTAGCAACGGTGAAGACGCGCGGGTGCTCGGGCAGGGGGAGTGACGCTGCCGCCACCGCTTTACGACGACGTGTGAGTTCTGCGATCTCCCGCGCAAGCGGCGTGGTCTCATCGAACGACTTGCTCTGTTCGCTGACTTCGCTTTCGGGATGTTTCACGTGAAACTTTCTTTCTGATGGTGCGGAAAAGGCGGGAAGTAGTGTGACGGCCGAGCTCGTGGCCGAATCAGTCCACTCTAGCCCGAAAGACCCTAGTGATCTCTGGGGTAATTCCCTCACCAAGCACAAGAGACTCGACATCCCTTAGTCCCGCCTTGCGGATCGCCTTTGACGCAGATTCAATCTCTTCGTCAATGCGGGCGCCCTTCATAAACACCATTTCTCCGCCTCGTGCAAGGAGGTGCTCGGTCGCGGGGATCAGCTTTGTAAGAGCAGTGACCGCACGCGCCGTCATCTGTGTCAAAGCTTCGGCATACGGAGCATCCTGGGATCGCGAGCGATCAACGACTACGTTCGTCAGCCCGAGACGGTCCGATTCCGCCCTCAACCAATCAACGCGACGTTCCATTGGCTCAATGAGAACAAACTCGACATCAGGACGCGCGATTGCGAGAACGAGTCCTGGAAGCCCGGCGCCGCTACCGATGTCACCAACAAGGCCCGGACGAAGCAGGGGAGCGACCAGAACACAATTCACAATGTGACGAGTCCACAGGCGCGGAACTTCTAAGGGACCAATGAGTCCAAGCTCTTCACCGCGAAGAGCGAGGCTATGGGTGTACTGCCGCGCGAGATCGATGCGCTCGCCGAACAGCTTCGCAGCAACTTCGGGCTCGATCTCGAGCCCCAACTCTTCGATCAATGTTTCACGTGAAACTATGGGCGGGTGATGACGGTGTGGCGGTCACGGCCTTCGCCGCGCGACTGCGAAACGAAACCACGTTCGGCGACGACGTCATGAACAAGTTTGCGCTCGTAGGAGGACATTGCGGGAAGTGCAGCGGAATCCGCCCCCGCTTCAATCCGCTCGACCGCGGTATCAACGAGATGGGAAAGCTCAGCCGCACGGGCCTCGCGTGATCCCCCAATATCGAGGATGAGGCGCGAGAATGCGCCGGTCTTATTCTGCACTGCGATACGGGTTAATTCTTGGAGCGCAGTCACAGTATCGGGGCGAGACAACAAACGCAGATTCGTGTTCTCGCTCGACGTCACAGAGACATAAGCGCGGCCGGAACGAGCATCAATCTCGATGTCACCATCGAGGTCTGCGATGTCCAGCAGCTCCTCAATGTAGTCAGCGGCGATGTCGCCTTCTTCTTCCAACTGAGCAGAAGTACGATCTTCGCGATCATCAACAAGGGCCGTCTCAACAGCGGCGCTTTCAGTGTCAGAAACGTTTGTCATTTCCTTTTTCCCTGCTTCTTCTTGGCACGGTTCTTGCTAACGGGTTGATCCCGCTGCGGGTTCTTGGGTTCTTCGGCTACAAGGGTTCCTGTCCCAGTTCCGGATCCGGAGTCGGGGGTTTCTTCGATGATTCCCTTGCGCTGGTTACGTTTGGCTAAACGAGCTTCACGAGCTAAGGCTGCCTCGCTACCAGGAGTCGGCATGTTGCGGATCACGAGGAACTGCTGGCCCATCGTCCAGAAGTTCGAAACGAGCCAGTAGAACATCACGCCGAGCGGGAAGGTGAATCCCGAGAAGGCAAAGACGAGGGGGAGTAGATACAACATTATCCGCTGCTGGCGGTACATGGGACTTGCCTTCATCTCCGCCGACTGGTTCTTCGACATGATCTGAAGTTGCGTAATGAACTGTGAGCCGGTCATCAAAATCACCATGATGACCGCGGTGACGATTACAGCGACGTTGCCTTCAGCAGTACTAATGGCCAAGTGTAAAGGGGCGATACCAAAGAGCGACGAAGTTCCGAAGGACTCGGACAAATCAGAGTTGAGTAAACCGACTCCTGGAGCATTGCCCTCTAGCTGCGCATTTCGCAGCACAGAGAACAGTCCAAAGAAAATGGGCATCTGGAGCAAGAGCGGAAGGCACGAGCTGAAGGGATTCGTACCGGCGTTTTTATACATCGCCATCGTCTCGCGAGACATAGCCTCACGAGAGAATTGATCCTTCTTGCCCTTGTACTTGTCCTGGATCTTCTTGAGCTGAGGCGCCACTTCCATCATGCGACGCTGGCTCTTAATTTGGCGGACAAAAACCGGAATCAACGCAGCACGCACCACGAGCACAAGTCCCACGATCGACAACACCCACGTGAGGCCGGCATCTGCATTCATCCCGAAGAAGGTCAGAACCTCGTGGAAGGCAACGAGAATTGCCTCAATAACCCACTTGATTGGCCACAACAGTGTGCCAAAGAAAGCAAAAAGATCCATGTGGTGGTTAGCCCCTTTCGTGGCTTGCGGCTACAACAAAGCCGAACCGGGTGATCTGGTAGCGGTCATGCCGCCGAGCCGGGATGTCGTCGATTCCGCCCTCTGCCCACGGGTGGCAACGAAGAATACGACGGGAACCAAGCCACACGCCACGAATAACTCCGTGTTGTTGAATGGCTTGAAGCGTGTAGTGAGAACACGAAGGATAGTAACGGCACACATCACCGTACAGAGGGGAGATGACTGCACGATATACACGGAGAATGAGAACACACACGTTGCGCGGAATCAGCATCGCGAACGTCAGGACGGTTTTCATTCCTTCACCACGATGCGGTCGATCCCTTCTGCAATCTCAGCGTGTAGCGTAGCCCACTCAGCTTGCGCCGAACCTGCAAGAGCACGAACCACAATGTCCGAACTAACGTCGACATCGTGGAGAAGCTGGAACGCTGCCGCACGAAGTCTGCGACGAACCCTATTGCGAACTACCGCGTTGCCCACAGCTTTGGAAACAATGAAGCCAAAGCGCACGTTGTTTGATCGCTCATTCTTCACCACATGAACAACGCAGTGCGGTGCGGAATAACGACGCCCCCGACGAACAGCCAAACGAAAGTCGCTCGGATGAGTTACGCGGTTCGCCTTAGACAGCACCGGGCGAGATTACGCGGAGAGTTCGGTGCGTCCCTTGCGACGACGAGCGCCGAGGATCGCGCGGCCTGCACGGGTGCGCATACGCAAACGGAAACCGTGAACCTTCGCACGGCGACGGTTGTTTGGCTGAAAAGTTCTCTTGCTCATAGCTATATCTCCAAGGCCCAGCTCTGGCGGCCGGGAAGAATTGGTTGGCCCTAGGGCCAGAAGTCAACTG